>NZ_JBICLH010000017.1:0-21305 GCF_043105125.1 Acinetobacter sp. TYF_19 | reverse complement strand
GATTAATGATTTAATTATTTTGTTGTAAATAAAAAAACAACGATTCCTTGTATCAGCGCAAATGACCAAGGGGAAAAGCCTTACAGAGATGTAGGGCTTTTTTATTGCTGTATACAAATTGCATGGGCTTTGATGGGCTTTTTAAACAACTAAGATGGTATGGTGACGCTCTCTTTTAAGTGTCCCTCTATATGCATGAAATCTATAAATACATTTACACTCAGATTAGTGTATTCGGTTCATTACCAACACATAAAGTTCTTATAAATAGTACACATAACAAGACCAAATTAATTTTCGCTGATAATACTTTTGTTTATGGGGCTGTTTCTGATTGGGCACTAGGTCTATCCGGGCTTGATTCGAGAAAACAATATGGTCGGAAGAACCCAAGTTGTTTTTAGAGGGTGAAAAGAGAAGATTGAGCCTCTATCGAGCATCTCATCCAGCATTTATAACTGAAGCAATTTTAGGGTAGGCTTTAGATATTTTGAATTTCGTTAATACTATAAGTGTTTATATTTCAAATAAAGTTTGCTTTGTGGTTGCTTAGGGCGTATAAAGCTAACTCGTTGATGCGGGATGGAGCAGTCTGGTAGCTCGTCGGGCTCATAACCCGAAGGTCGTTGGTTCAAATCCAGCTCCCGCTACCAACGAAAAAAGATTCAAAGTTTATAGCCTAGTCCCCGTGGATTAGGCTTTTTTTATGGCGGCTTGACTTTATTCGTAGTGGTTTAAAATTTAATGCCGCCACCCAGATTTTACATACATCAAAGCTCGGTCAAATGACTGGGCTTTTTTGTTGCCGAAATTTGGCAACCCTATCCTGTGAGTGTGCCAGCTTACAGAACATGCCTTGAGTAAACGCCTAGATGGTTTAGGCAATTCCAGCTAGGGCTTGGCAACCCGACCTTAAAGAGAATGAAAGCAAGTAAAGTTAACCGTGCATGTAAGGTTGATGTGATTGTGAGTAGCGGTAGATCAGTTGCCGAGCTGGTCAATATCGTAATCTAAGGCAAGGGTGTGGTAGATCACCACATCCTTTTTTAAGCGCCATTAGCTCAATTGGATAGAGCATCGGTCTTCTACACCGCTGGTCGCAGGTTCGAGCCCTGCATGGCGCACCAAATTCTAAGGAGATCCACATGCTCCGATTCTTATTATGTTTATTCGGCCTACATGGTGCGACTGAGATCGATTACACGATTGATGATGAAGAAATCAAGGTGTGTCGGGATTGTTTGAAAGAAGTTAAGTGATATTTAAGAAATTGAGTGATTTATTCATCATAGTGAAACAATGGGATTATATTCTGTGAAAAATAAAGATGAATTAAAGAATTAGTAATAAAGCGCAAATTTAACCCGCTTACTTTGGGAGAGGTAAGCGGGTTTTTTATTGAGTAATTTACATTTCCTTTTTGCCGAACGGATTACGGCACATAAAACCCTGCTCAATATGCATTATTGGCGGGGTTTTTATTTTCTTATTGGGTGGTGTTATGACAGATAAAGTACAAGCGAAAAAAGACTTAGAATTTTGTAGTGCTGAACTGTCTAAGTACCAAAACTTAAGCCGTTCGGGTTTGACTCGGGATGAGATGCTGGCGATAGATGGCATCATGATTAAGTTGAAACAGCGGGTTAAGAATTTAAGAACAAGCCTGTACGAATAATTAACAAATAAACGGCTCTTGTATAATTTCTTACATATCTATCACTGTAAATTGTGAGAAATGTATTCTTTTAGTGTTGAAAATATTTCTAGTTGTGAGAGTATAAAAAAAGAACAATAAAGGGAGATAAGTATGACTTCACAAGATGTGCTTGTAATCTCGGTTTCGGCCTTTGTCCTTGCATTAACGATTTATGAGTTTGGGCAAATGTCGATGTTGTTTTAAGCGAACCACCTTCGGGTGGTTTTTTAATGGGCGCAATATATGAATGCAGACGACTACTTCTGGAAAACCAAAAAGCGCCCACCTAAAACCAAACCACGCTCTAAACCTTTACCAAAGGCAAAAGAAAAATACTTAGAAGCTGAGGAAGCGCTATTCCAAGAATTAGAAGAACATTTAATTGGCTATGAGCGTAGATTTCAATTTGAATCCACTAAAAACTGGCGATTTGATTTTTATATTGTGAAGTTACGACTTCTGATTGAAATAGCGGGTAGTCCTTGGGCTGTCGGGCGTGGTGGAAGAAAGATAGCGAATGCATTTAATAAATATGATTTGGCTGAAGATATGGGTTACAAGATTCAACGTTTTGAGCCACATGCAATTGAGTCGGGCAGTGTGATTCGTTGGATTAAGTCGCAGTTAGAGAGAATAGAAGATGGAACAAATCAGACCATTCCCACCGACAGATCTCATTGATCAGGCTGAGGAAGAAGAAGCAATTCGCCTTGCGCCCGCCGTGGAATTAAAAGAATGGGTGATTAAAAACTTTCTAACCATTGGTGGCCAGCTCCACAATCCAGATCATGACCATATTGCTGAGCTACTACACGACGATGAAACCTTTTTAGCATTTGCTTGGGCATCATCTGCATGCCAGTCAAAAAAGCGCATGGTACTGGGTCAATGTGAAAAAGTGATGTTTAACCAGGGCGGATGGAAGAAAGCTCGGCAAGAACAGCAGATGCGGGATTGGTTTGGTTGTGTACCTGTTTATCTCATCACTATAGACGCATCATTCTGTGAACAAGCTTCAGATCATGACTTCTGTGCCTTGATCGAGCATGAACTTTATCACATTGGCGTAGAACGTGATCAAGATGATGAAATCATGTACAGCGACAATACTGGCTTACCAAAGCATTACCTAGCAGGCCATGACGTTGAAGAGTTCTATGGTGTGGTCAAACGTTGGGGTGCAAACGAGAGTGTCAAGCGCTTAGTCGAAATCACAAAAAATGCGCCGTTTGTATCTGAGTTTAATGTGTCTGCGTGTTGTGGGAACTGTGTGATTAATTAATAAGCAAAAAGGATCACATTTTAGCTTTCTAATTATTTTCTACTCTTATAGATTTAAGAAAAGGAGAAAGCCATGGCTACCTACAAACAGATTCAAGAATTTTTAAAAAATAAGCACAACCGAACATTTAAATCCTGCTGGATTGCACATGTTAAGAGTGATTACGGATTAACGAAAAGACAATCGCCTAATCGATATAATCCCAATAAAAGGGTTCACCCGTGTCCCGATGAATTTAGAGAAAATGTTGAGGACGCACTCAAACATTTCAAAATGATCCCCTGATTGGGGATTTTTTTTAGCTATCTTGCTATACGTAGCTATACAAAGGGGTGTTTATGGCAGCACTAAAAGAGCCTGTAAAAATGTTTATAGTTCAGTCTCTTGCATGCTTTGAAACCCCTCAACAAGTAGTAGAAGCTGTAAAGCAAGAATATAAGATTGAAATCACTCGGCAACAGGTCGCACTTTATGACCCAACCAAAGTTGCAGGTCGAAATCTCAGTAAGAAGTTAAAGGACCTGTTTACCCGCACACGCAAAGACTTTCGAGCAAATATCGAAGACATTGCGATAGCTAACAAGGCATTTCGGCTTATGGAACTTCAAAAGATGTATGAAGATTCTGGCCGTAATAAGCGGGTAAAGCAGAATTTACTGAAACAAGCCTTCCAAGAAACGGATGGCCGTGTAACAAAGCAAGAGATCACAGGCAAAGATGGCAAGCCAATCGAGACTGTAAATTCCAATGTTTCAACTGAGAGCTACCTTGAAGCGAGGGAGCGAGTTTTAGATGATTACTGATCCAGCACGTGAACTTGCGATACGCATAGAGGCTCAAGAGGACTTGTATTTCTTTTCTCGTTACATGTTCAAAGAGCGTCGTAAGTACAAATGGATGCACAACTGGCACCATCGAGTAGTCTGTGATGCTTTGATGCGAGTTTTCCGTGGAGAGACTAAGCGTTTAATCATTAATGTTCCGCCTCGATACTCCAAGACCGAGCTGGCTGTAATTAATTTTATGGCATGGTGTTTTGGCAAGGTGCCAGACTGTGAGTTTATTCATATCAGCTACTCTGCAACCTTAGCGGCTAACAATGCATTCCAGACGCGAAACCTAGTTCAAGAAACTGCCTTTAAGCGAGTATTTCCTGAATTTAAGTTAAGGGATGACAGTAAAGCGAAAGATGATTGGCGAACGGTTGCTGGTGGTGTCTGCTACGCGCAAGGTACGGGCGGTACCATCACTGGTTTTGGTGCAGGTAAGATCCGAAAAGAGTTTGGTGGAGCCATTATTATTGATGACCCGCATAAAGCCAGTGAAGCAAGCTCAGACACGATTCGTGGCAATGTGATTGAATGGTTCCAAAATACATTAGAGTCCCGTACAAACTCACCTGATACGCCCATTATCGTCATTATGCAGCGTTTACATGAACAGGATCTTGCAGGCTGGCTCTTAGATGGCGGCAATGGCGAAGAGTGGGAACATTTGTGTTTACCTGCAATTCAGCCCGATGGCTCAGCACTCTGGCCAGAAAAACATAGTATTGAGCGATTAAGGGTCATGGAGGATGCAGCGCCGTATGTCTTCTCTGGTCAGTATCGACAATTACCATCACCACCTGCAGGTGGTTTTTTTAAGCCTGACAGAATTGAAATTGTGGATGCGTTACCTGCGGAATTTATCAAAGAAGTTCGTGCTTGGGACTTAGCAGCTTCTGAAAATGAAGGTGACTGGACTGCAGGTCCAAGAATGCTGAAGACCAAGGAAAATATGATTTATATCGTCGATATGGTTCGCGGGCGCTGGGGACCTGATGGGGTAGAAAATACGATTAAGCAAACAGCTCAAATGGATGGCAAATCTGTTTCGATTCGATTACCTCAAGATCCCGGTCAAGCGGGTAAATCTCAAGCTAAAAACTTCATCACGATGCTTTCAGGTTTCAATGTTAAAGCTGAGACGGTATCAGGTGACAAGATTACTCGGGCACAACCATTCGCAGCTCAGGTCAACATCGGTAATGTAAAGATGCTCCGTGGTGATTGGAACAAAGCACTCATTGAGGAACTACGCAACTTTCCAAATGGTACGCATGACGACCAAGTGGATGGATGTAGTGATGGCTTCACGGAGCTAAATGAAGCACGAATAGGCAAAAAACCAGCTGGTGCTGGAAGTCGTACATATCAATAGGAAAACACATGGCAAAGTCTAAAAAGGACAAAGCGTCAAAGAAGGCTTTGTCCAAAGGTGGTTTATACACTCAAGAAGCGATTTCTAACTTTTTCACGCACTTTGGAAGACGTCCTGACAATGATGAGGTATTGCGTAAAGCGGGTATTACTCGTCATCGCTTATCTGTATTACTGGATGATGATGAGATTGCGCAGGCAGTAGAGACACGCATCGATGCATTACTGGCTACGCCGTTCCGCATTGAGCCTAGTGATACACCAGAGGCAGTACATCTAAAAGCTGAGCTTGATGAGTGGTACTTCGAAATTGCATCAGCTGCACTAAATGCTTTGTTCTTTGGCTATTCAGTGCAAGAGGCTGTATATGAAGTAAAGCAAGAGGGATATCTGGGGCTGCAGTGGATTGGTGAAAAGCCGATGCAGTGGTTTGAACCAAAAAATGATGGTCGCTTGATCTATCGTCAAGATGGAGGTGGTATAGATCGGGAAGTTGATCAATTTTTAAAGTTTTTCCTCACACGACGTAAGGCCACATTTGAACAGCCGTATGGTAAGGCATTACTGGCGACTCTCTATTGGTTGTTCTTCTTCAAACAGAATGGATTTAAGTTCTGGGCTAAGTTCTTGGAGCGTTTTGGTACTCCGATCTTACTGGGTAAGTGTAAAAACACTGAAACGGATGATATGAGCCAAGCATTACTCAATGCTCATGCGCAAAGTGTACTTTCAATTGATATTGAAGATGATGTTCAAGTTCTATCAACTCAAGGCTCTGGTTCAGCTAATGGTGCCTTTGAGACATTTAATAAGACCTTGGCACAGCAGATCCAAAAGGTTGTATTGGGCCAGACGCTTACCAGTCAGTCAGATGGGACTAGTGGGTATGCTTTGGGTAAAGTTCACGAAAATGTTCGTGGCGACAAGCTCAAGTCTGATATTCGATTGGTTACCCCTACACTCCAAGCTGTTGTTGATGCGTTATGTGTGTTGAATGATTGGAAGCCGCATAAAGTGCTTCTCGGTGAAAAAACGAAACCATTGAATAAAGAACAGGCTGAACGGGATACGCACTTAAAGAATGCTGGTGCAAACCTCTCAGAGTCATATTTCATTCGTGAGTACAACTTGCAAGATGGTGATTTAAAGCCAGTTGAGCAAGTGGTTCCAAGTACCCAATTCTCAGCACTCCCTCATCAAGCATTCAGCTTTAAAGCATCAGTGCAAAAACAGTCACCTGAGCAGCAAGAAGTAGATGAACTGACAGATGCCCAAGATGACCTTGAGCTATTGAATCAAGATCAGATTAAACAATTGGTGGCTGATTCGACGGATCCACAAGATTTAGCCAGCAATTTAATGCAACTTATTCCCATGGCATCCAAGGCTCAATTCAAAGCTAATTTAGATCAGGCTTTGTATGCAGGAGATGTGCTGGGGTATGTGACAGCTCAAGGCGGTAAGTAACCTATGCAACCAGTCACGTTTCTAGAAGCGCTGCAGTATGCGCATAGTAAGAAAGTGGTGCTGCCTGATGAGTTTTACTCAATGGATCTTAAGACACGGCAAATGGCGACTACAGTTAGTTTTCTGTCGAGTCTTGAACAAGCTGAGTCAGTGATTAAGTCACTTAACAAAACCTTAGCATCGGGTGGCACCTTTAACGATTTTCAGAAGCTTGTGGCTGAATCGGAAATCGTTTTACCTAAGCATTATCTAGACAATGTATTTCGGACCAATATCCAAAGCGCATATGGTCATGGACGTTGGCAGCAACAGCAACGGAATAAAGACAAACGTCAGTATCTGATGTATTCGGCTATCAATGATAGTCGTGTACGTCCTGCACATTTGGCATTGAATCGAATTGTACTGCCTATTGATCATCCGTTTTGGCTAACGCATTACCCTCCATTGGGTTTCCGTTGTCGTTGTACTGTCATCGCGCTTACTGAGAAACAGGCGCTTAAATACGGTATTACACCTGATGATAAGTTGCCTCATGTTGCCGAAGCTTTGGACTGGAGTTCGCATCCTTTGCAATTTGGAGAGTTTGAGGCATTGGTGGATCAGAAGATTTCCAAGTCATTACTTGATAAGGAGTATCTACTGGAGCAGAAAGAGGCAATTAAGGCTGAATGGACTGCATCTAAAAAGCTCACTAGTCTTTTAGCCCCGATGAATGATAGATCGAGAGATTTATTTAACACAGTGGCCAATACGGTTATTCCTTTAGATCCATCCATTAGACCGAGTGCGATTAAGACTTTTTTGGATTATGTACAGGGCAATGATGCTGCAATCACTAACTACCTAAATGCAACTGTAAGCTCGAAAGCGGACGATGTTTTAAAGCAGTGGCTCAGACAGGACATGCAAGCCTTAAACGCCGTAGCGAGTAATTCAGCTGCAATCGTGACAGGTGGTGTGACCTTGCAGCATGTAGTCGCTTATGAAGTTGGGCAAACGATTCAATTTAATTCGCCATTACTGTTAGCTGAAAATGCTTCCGATGTGGTGTTGCAGATTGAGAATTCGAAAGGCTTAGGCATTGATCTAAACGAATTGAATGCTGGTCATGGCGTATTAATGCCAATGGGTTTGTCATTTGAAGTGGTTTCGATTGAAGCGCTGAATGGCAAGATGATTTACACACTTAAAGCATTGGTGAATTAATGACTGAAAAATGTGAATCGTGTCGACGTGGATTGAATGGAAGAAATGGTAATGGTTATTCGCCATGTAGCTGCGAGAAAAAAGTAGTTGTGATTGGTAGTCCATCGAGAGTGAATAATCTTGTACGAGCCATGTGTTGCGTTCTATCGCGACCACCTAAGAAACCATGATTAAAAATTAACTGAAGCCGCCTAAGGGCGGTTTTTTTATGGAGCATGAAAAATGCCTGAACTTAATGAAGAGCAGGGCAAGTACCTATTCTCACTATCCGCCGTGGACATTGTTCCTCAGGTTGAAGGGGATAAAAAGCGAACCTTTAAAGGCACAGCTTATGGTGGGGGTCGTGTAGATGGTCACTGGTTTTGGGGTCGAAATGGTGTTGTTTTCGATCTTGAAGGAATTGAGATTCCAACCCCAACACCTTTACTAGAAGAGCACTTCAGTACCAGCCGTGTCGGTGTGGTGAAAGAAGTTGGTATCAATCAAAACATCACAGTGACTGGCGACTTTCTACGCAATGCGAAAGCACGCGAAGTAGTAGATGACGCAGATGATGGTTATCCGTTTCAGATGTCCATGTTCATTGATCCTGGTTCTGTTGAAGAAGTAGGGCAAGGGGTGAATGTGGTTGTAAATGGACAGACCTTCACTGGACCAGTCGCGGTATTCAGAAATAACCGTATCCGTGAATTTACGATCTGCTCTACAGGTGCGGATCGAACAACCTCGGTAAATGCATTTTCAGCAAAACCCGGTACAACAAATCAACCTACAGAGGACACAGACGTGACCGAATTAGAAAAGGCGCAAGCCCGTATTCAAGAGCTGGAGACTAAAAACTCTGAGCTTGAAACCCAAAACAAGCAGTTTGCAGCAGCAAAGCGTGAAGCAGAAATTACCGCTTTAGGTAAAGACCTTGGTAAAGAGTTTAGTGCGGAAGATATTACTGAAATGAAAGCGCTAGATGATTCTGCATTTGCATTTTCAGCTAAACAACTTCGTCAATTCTCAGCAGGTACTCAGCCACCAGCTGGTCAACAGCAGCAGCAACAAATTCCATCACACTTTCAGCATTTATTCACTCACCAAGCTACAGGTGGTCAGGGTGGGCAAGGTCAAGGTGGTAATCAAGGTGCTGGTGATAAACATAAATTCACAGCTGGTGCACAAGCATTCGCAGAACAAAAGGGGAAATAATTCATGGTTACTCACTATGTACCGCCTATCTCAGTCACATCAAAACGACTAATTCTGGATAATGAAAAGTTACGTCGTGCTAATGCAAAAGTAACGACTGCCACAGCATATAAATATGGCGACCTGTTAACGCTATCAGATACCAATGTACTGGCTCATGCCACTGATGAAAAAACATGGGATGTGATTTGTGGTCAGGATGTTACTGCAGCAGAAGCAACAATCAAAGCAGCTGATGGAATCGAAATTCCAGTGTATTACGGTGGTGTATTTAACGTTGAAGCAGTATCACTTGGTGGCACTTTACTCACCACAGTTCAATACGCTGCAGCACGCGCCAAAGCAACCAAAAACAAAATCGAACTTTCTAAGGTGTAAATGACATGCCACAAGCTTTTAATATTGAAGGTACCCCACTAGAACTGCTTGATGTGGGTGAGTTAGCACTAATCCACTCAAACTATCGCCCGATGGATACTTGGCTATTAGACCAACTATTTCCAAATCGTCCATTATTCACACGTGATGATGTACCTTTGGCTGAATTGTCAGCTGAACATGATCTAGCACCACTGGTTTCACCACAACAACCCGGTAAGCCATTTGATACCACTCAATCGGGTGAAGTACGCCATGTGAAACCGGCCTACTACAAGCCAAAAAATCAGGTTAGTCCGGCCGATACATTTGAAATCTCATTACTTGAGCGTTTACGCACCGCTGGCATTATCTCAACTGGAAATCAGCAATTGTCTCTACAAGAGCAGATGGTTATTTCCCAAATTGCGGTGATGAAACGCAACCATGATGCCATTGATAACTCAGTCCTAATGATGGCGATTGATCTTCTGAAAAATGGTAAATATGTCCTTCATTCAGATGACTATGAGTACAACTTAGTTGATTATCGCCGTGATGCCTCTCTGACATATACGCCGTTGACTAAGTGGAACGAAGCGGGTGCTAAACCAGTTTTAGATATCCGCACTATGCTTGAGCGTCAATTGGCAGCTGATGGCGGTGAAGCCAAAAAAGCAATCATGTCTGGCTTGGTATGGGCTGCATTATGGAATAACGAAGAATTCAAGAAAGAATTCATCACGCCGTACGCTGGTATTTCTGTTCCTGTTACACCAAGCTTTGGTGTCAAAGAGTCAGCAACTCTCAAAGGGACATTTGATGGAATCGAGTTCTGGGTATATGACGCAACTTACCGTAACAAAGGTCAGGTGAAGCGCTTTATTCCAAAAGATTACTTCTCTTTGATTTCTGATACTAACGGCTCAGTGGCACATTGTAAGATCAAAAATATGTTGGCCAACGGTGTTGCTCAGCAATACTTTGACCGTCAATGGTACTGTGAAGATCCAAGCGGCATCATGTTGATGACAGAATCTGCTCCATTGGTCGTGCCTTCTAATAAAAATGGTGTAGTCGGTGGTACCGGCTTTATCACCCTATAAGGAGTAAGACATGCCGAAGTACATCGCAAAACAATCCATCGGGCATTTTATGCCAGGTGATGAAATCAAAGGGCTTGAAGATAAACAACTTCAGGCCCTTTTAGCATCTGGAGCTATTGAAGAAGAAAAAGCTCCAGAACAACCTAAGGCGGATGGTGCCGCTGCCCAGCTTGCAAGCCTTACTGCAGAAGTGGCAGAACTTAAAGCAAATGAGGCAATCCTTATTGAGGGTAAGGATAAAGCCGATGCAGAAGTGGCAGAGCTTCAAAAGAAAGTTGAAGGCTTGGAAAAATCACTAGCCACATCAGAAGCCGCTTTAAAGAAAGCCACTGCCGAAGCCAAGAAAGCACCGCCAGCTGATAAGTAAGGTGACCTATGTACGCGACTCGAAATGACTTAGAGGCGCGTTTTGGTGAAGGTGAGCTTCAACAATTGGAATCAATGCAAACTGTAGGCAATTCGATTGAAGAAGCCTTACAGGATGCATCTGAGGAAATCGACAGTTATATCGCTGTTCGATATGTCCTGCCTTTGCCAAATACGCCCAGTACGTTGAAACGGATTGCGTGCAACATTGCGCGCTACCGGCTTTATTTTCAGCAGCCAATTGAGGAGGTTGAAAACCGCTATAAGGCGGAAATTGACTTCTTGAAACGGGTTGCTGATGGTAAAGCAACATTGAATATCCTAAACCCTCAAAATGAAGTCACAGAAGAGAAGCCCGCAAGAACGCCAGCCACAATGCCAATCGGTACTACATATCGTGGCGGTGTTTTTGGTGACGATATCTTAAATATGATGCCTAGCATCAAGTGAGGCTGATATGTCAGGCGTACCAATTACGATTGAAGCGGATGGCGAATCTGCTGTGATGCAGGCTCTGGAGCGCTTATCTAATTTTGATCAAACCAAGCCAAAACTATTCGATGCGATTGGCCAAACGGTTGTAAGCAATATCCGCAGTCGTTGGATGAATGGCGAAGGACTTGAAGGTAAATGGCGCTTATCAGGCCGAGTTAGGCGCAAAGGTGGAACGACTTTGCGTGATACATCTCGTCTTATGAATTCCATGACTCACAATGCTCTATCCAGTGGTGTGGAAATCGGTACTGATGTTGAATACGCGGCTATTCATCACTTCGGTGGGGAAATTAAGTATGAAGCACGCATGCGTCGCACCTACTTTCGTCAGGATCAGCGCACAGGTTTGGTAGGAAATAAGTTTGTTCGTAAAGCTCGATCTAACTTCATGCAGGAAACCCAAGGGAAAGCGTACAAAGTAAACATGCCTCGTCGTCCATTCTTGGGATTGACTGAAACAGATGAGCAGGAGGTAATGGATCTAATTGTGGAGCATTTGACCGATGAGTAATGAAGATAACTTCTTTGCTGTACGTGGTGAGATTGCTGAAAAGCTAACTGAAATTGCAGATTTTAAAAAAATCTATACACCAGCCAATTCCGCCAAAATTACGGAGCTTTCTCAGGTTACGCCAAACGCCCAAGTCTATTACCGCCGTATTCGCAAATCTGATGAAGCTGTGCGATCGTCAGTAAATATGCTTACTCAACAGTGGGAAGTCACGATTTGCGAACGTCATGCAGCATCACAACTCAGTGATGGGTCTGCGGTGCTGGATCGAGTGGGTTTGCTGACGATAAAAGTTTTAAAACTTTTATCCGGTTGGCAACCTGCATCCAGTAAGCGTCCCTTAGAAATGGTGGCGGTAGAAGAGGACTATTCACCAACGTGTGTGTACATCACATTGGTGTTTGAATCAAAAATGTTTGTTTAGGAAATCATATGCAGAAGCAATACAAAGCCCGGCAATCTGTCGGGCGATTTCATTCAGGGGATATCGTCGGTGGTTTAAGCGAATCTCAAATTCAAGATTTATTACAGCGCGGTGTAATTGAGTTGGCTGAGCCTGCCTCAAAACAGAAGCCTGTACTAGCCAAAAAAGAAGAGGTGAAAACCGATGGCGAATAAACCAGATTTAATCTCGCTCCAAGGTGAGTTGTTTTTAGCAAAAATGATTAATAGTCAGCCTGCTGCACTATTATCGATTGGCAACACGCCAGAGCTCCAGCTTCAGATCACTTCCGAATCAACAGATCACTATGAATCTAAAACAGGTCTGCGTGCAAAGGATGCAGTACTGCGTAAGCAAACCGGTGTATCGGTTAGCGGAACTTTGGAAGAGGTCACCAAAGAAAACCTAGCTATGGTACTCAGTGGTAAAACACTAGAAATCCCAGAAGCAACAATTCCTGAAACAACATTAGGTGCAGTTAAAGCTGGTGAAATGATTGATCTAGGGACCCGCAACTTATCCGATGCTGCATTTAAGGGGCCAGCAGATGCGGCAATTACTGCAGATAAATATACTTTAGATGCCGTGTTTGGAACGGTCATCTTTAATGAACCCATTACTGATGTGAAATGGTCAGGTAAATCTGGAGCTATTACACGCACAACCATCGCTACCAATCTAGGCGAGGAATATCGCTTCTTCTTCAAGGGGGTCGATACATACCAGGGCGATAAAGTTGCAGTGACACTATGGCGCCTAGAATTATCTCCTGAAACGGAATTTGACCTAATTCATGAAGACTTTGCGAGTTATAGCTTTGAAGGTGAGTGTCTAGCAGATATCTCTAAGGCGAACGATGCTGAATTAAGTATCTTTGGTCATATTGAGCGCTTCTCAGTAGCAGCATAAACCCATTAGGCACAAAGAACCTTAGACGCATTAGCGTCTTTTTTTGTGCCTATTCTTTTGAGATTCCATCATGAATGAATTTTTCTTAGCAAATAATCGAAGTGTAGTAATTGGAAATACCACCATTCATCAATTGAAAATGCATAACATTGATGAGTGGGCACCACATGCTTCAATAATTAAATCCTTTCTAAAAACTCATTCAGATGAAATTTATAAATCACTATTAAAAGCGCATACAGTTGAAGTAATGACTTTGTTGGGTAAATCCACACTGAAAACTGAAAATGAGCTGATTTTGATGGCTGAGGCTTCAGAATCAACATTCTTATCTTTGATTGAAGCAGTTATCAAAGTGAATGACGCTTATTTTGCGGAGAAAGAATCAGGGCGAAAACGCTCAAGAAAAGTCAAAGAGCTGGATCAACCGAGTTGGTTTGAAACTTTCCAATACTTAATTGAGGCTGGTCATCATCATGAAGATATCATGCAAATGAGCTATGGATCTTTTATTGGTTACCTTAAAGCAGCTCAAAAGCAACGATCACAAAACCTCTTAACAAGCACAAATCTAATGCGTGCAGCTCAGCATGCAAAAGATAAAGCTTATGCGAAATTGACTGATGATTTAAGGCCAGTCGATGATTGAGTTGTGATGTGAAATTGATCACGTTATTATTCGGCAAGTGCTTTATAAATTTGGATAAATAATGAAAAAATTACTTGCTGGGTTGTTATTGGTCGCATCATTCTCAGTTGTGGCCGCAGAAACACGTAGCTTCCGTGTAGGTGGTGACATTGTTCAAGTTGGTGATTCAATTGGAGCATTAATTTCTAAAGCTGGTAAGCCTATTCACCAACAATCTTATACAGTTGATACTGGCAACAATACTACGATCTCTGTGACAGATTACATTTATGAAGTTGGAAACGAGATTTATACCGTAACCGTTCGTGAAGGTCGCATATCTAAAATTACTTGGGAACGTCGTTGAGGATTAAAAATGAAATACGGATTGATTGGGGTTATTGTTATTATTGTTGGTCTTTTTTATTTTATGCATAAAAGCAACAAGGAAGATGCTGCAAGGGTTGCAGCAAGCGGTCAAGCCTACACAGAGCAACAGAATAAAACAGTCAAGGTTGTTGAGCTACAGAAAAGTCTACCCGACTTAAGGGAGTCAGATGCCCTTAAATTAATTGAATCACCCAAGATGAGCCCCGAGGATGTAAGCTTCTATACTGGTTTAAGCGCAAAATGGAATGACGCTCTGAAAGTTGCTGGAGCTACACCAAGGATTGATCTATCTAGCCCAGTTCAGGAACTGCAGAAATTGAAAAGGGATCTCGATGCGCGCCAACCAAAAACAGTTTGTGAGGACATGATGAGAAGCAACTTATTAAATTCCTATAACTACACCATAGATGGTTTTTTGGAGTTTATGAAACAAAATGAGACTGAGTCTGGTGTAAACACAAGGCTTAGCTCTTCATCTATGAGTGATGCAACTTTTCTCCTGGATTACTGTAAGCCATCATAAACTGTAAGTTAAAAGCACCTTGTGGTGCTTTTTTATCAAGGTAAAATTAATGAGCAATTCTAAAATTGATGTGAATGCTATCGAGAACTACACATCTGAGTCATACCCTCAGTTATTTAAGCAGGTTGGTGCACAGGGCCTAGTTGAAATACAAAAACATGATCGAGATTCAGCCGAGCTTGTTTCAAAACTCCCCGAGTGTGATTTAGTTGAGTATGTCGGACACTCAAACACGAAAAGCAATTACCCAGATCAAATAGCATCATTTGTTGATTGTAAAAATGGCAAGCGATTTTATGTTGTGAATCGAATAATTCAAAAATGATTTAAATAAGCACTTCAAACCCACCAATTGGTGGGTTTTTTAATGCCTGAAAATTGAGGTCGCCATGTCTGGTAAAAATTTAACATTCAAATTAATTATGGATGGCGATAGTAAAGGCCTTGTGGCTGCTGCTAAACAATCCAAAGATGTTAGTAAAAAGCTATTTGAAACCATTGAAGGTGAAGCTGAACGATTAAAGCAAACAAGTGCTGAAACCGCAAAAGAGATTGGTAAAATCATACCAACAGACTTGCCAAAAAAAGCAGAACAAGTAAAAGGTGAGTTGGGCGAACTTGGTGGAGAACTACAGGATGTAGCAAATACTGCCAAAAACACCGGTGCAGAAATTGGAAATATCATTCCAAAAAATGCCAGTGAACGTGCAGCAACTTTAATCAAATCACTTAATGAAATAACCGAAATTATTAAGAGCACTGGTACAAGTGTTGTAGGTACTTCAGATAGTTTTGAGAAGTTTGGTGTCGACTCCGTACGATCATTAAATCTTCTTAAAGCAAACCTTGCTACTGCAAAAACTAAACTTGAGGAATTCTCAAAGACCAAAGCTACGCCCGAAGATATTCGAATTGCTCAGCAACAAATTGATGCTTTGGAGAAAGAGGTTCAACAGGCAGATTTAGCTTTTGGCGCTTTTAAATCCGAACTAAGCCTAATTACTCCAGAAGTAGCCAAACTAGATACAGAGCTTGGTAAAACGAATGTAGAACTTCAGAAAAATGAGACATTTGCTAAGCAAGCAAGTGGTGAAATTCAGGGTTTAAAAACTGGATACACAGCACTAACGAGTGCGATGGCTGCATTAGGTATTGGCGCATCTGCAACTGAAATTGCTCGAACTGCGGATGAGTTTAAGGTTTTGGAGGCAAGAATTGGGCTTGTTACATCTAAAAGCGGTAATTTTACTCAAGCTTTTGAGGGTGTTAAAAAGATTGCGATTGAAACAAGATCCAATCTTACGGCTACAGCGGAATTATTTACCCGAGTAAAAACTGCAACTGATCAGCTTGGATATTCGCAAGAACGGGCATTAAATTTAACCGATTTAGTAAACAAGTCAATAATTGTAGGTGGTGGTTTAGCGGCTTCAAACGAAGCAGCAATTTATCAATTTAACCAAGCGTTACAGTCTGGTGTTCTCCGTGGCGAAGAATTCAATAGTGTGATGGAGCAAGCGCCACGATTGGCGAGAGCTCTTGCTGATGGCTTAGGTGTGAATATTGGTAAGCTTCGTGAAATGGCTAACACGGGTCAGCTCACATCAAGTGTTATTGTTAAGGCGTTAGAAAGTCAATCTAAAGCACTTAATGATGAATTTTCTAAAATGCCTATTACCATTGGGCAGTCGATTGAAAATCTCAAAACAGCATGGACCTTGTATATAGGGGAGGCAGATGCTGCTAATGGGGCAAGCACAAAAGTAGCTGAAGCAATCAAATTTGTAGCTGAAAACCTTGAAGTTTTAGTTTCAACTCTTACAACAGTGGCTCAGGCGTATGTTGCCTACAAAGCACTTGGTATTGCAGCAAGCTTTTTAGAAAAAGCGAATGCTGTGAAAATTGCGCAAGCCGCTATTGCCACAGAAACAGCGTCCATCGTTACAAACACACAAGCACAGTTGGTAAATACCCGAGCAACTCAGGCAGCAATTGTTGCGAAAAATCAACTCACAGTCGCTACAAATGCAAGCAATACAGCGAATGTAGCAGCATCTGGGGTTATTGGGAGAGTATCGACAGCTGCAAATGGCTTAAAGGGGAGTATTGCAGGGGTTCTATCTCGATTTGGTGCATATGGAGTAGCGGCAGCGGGTGTTATTTTAGCTAGTGATTTAATTGTTGATGGATTTAAGAAAACGGATGAGTGGCTATTAAAGCAAGGGTCTGATTTCATTGATTGGGCTGTATCTAGAGCCACTGGTACGAAGTCCTTAGTGGATCAAGAAAAGGAATTTATTGCAGCTGAAGAGGCCTCACGTAAGAAGCAGGAGGAGGTTGCGGCTGTAAAAGCAAAAAATGCCGAACGCACTGAAATGCTTAAAAATGCCTCTCTTGGTCTTAACGAGGCATCTAAAGCAACAGTTGTGGAGTTTGAGAAACTTGTCAAGGAGGGTGCTAAGGTTTCAGATGTTTTGGGGCAAATTGCAAAATCTTTCAATTTCAGCACCACTACAGGTATTAATGATGGACTCACTGCGTTACTGGCACTCCAGACTCAAGGTAAAGCCACCGCAGAAGAGATTAGAAAAGCCCTAACGGGTATACTTTCTGATGAGGATCTGGTTGCATTCGAAGGACGATTGGCAGCAATTCCAGTCAATATTGAAAAGCAACTTGAAGCGACCAATGCCAAGATTAAGGCTAAACAGCTTGAACTGGATGCATGGAAGAGAGCTAATCGGGACATGGAGTATCAGGCTTGGCTCAAGGAGGTCGGTAAGTTTCAAGGTGATATCAGCAAGCTACAGGCCGAAGCAAGTACTCTGAATGTTCAATACGCTAACTCAGTAAAGTCAGCAGCCATGGTTCAGGGCGCCGTGCTTGATGAAGCGATCCGTCGCACTGGGCTCAGCTATGTGGAATTAAAAGGCGAGTCTACTGAAGCTTTTACCAAAGCCAATAATGATGTTCGTGTACTTATTCAAGGTTTGGATGAGCTGAAAGGTCAAGGTGTTGATGTTGGGCGTGCACTCAATGCGAGTATTTCAACTGCGATTAACACTGCAACCAATCAGCAAGAACTCGATGCTTTAAAGTTGAAAATTGAGAGCCTCCGCAGTGATCTAGGCGCACAAGTTGCTAATGGACTTTTACAGCAAGCTGAACAACAGCTTTTGGAGATTAAAAACAAGGCTGACCAAGCAAGGGCGGGAATTAACTCAGTTAATGAGGCGTTTTCTGTATTTGGTATTCAGTCTAAAGAGCAAGCAGGTCAGCAAGCTACCGTTTACCAAGAAGCCTATCAGGAAATGGTAAAAAGTGGCGAAGCGACTGCAGGGCAAATGCGCCAGGCCTTACAGAAAATGTCTGCTGATATTTATGCCTCAGGCAATGCCGCAAAAATTGCTTGGTACGAGGCTCAGCTCGGACTGCAAGGTATGGTCGCTCAGATTGATGAGTTTGGTAATGCTTCAGCTTCATTGCAGAAAACGGATCAGGCCATACAACAAATTGGACAATCTGCGCTGACTTCTGCAAAGCAAATTAGCGTAATGAATGGACAAGCGGGTTCTGAATCAAGTGACAGTTTAGCTGGTCAAGACTATTGGGAAGCATTTAAAGCGAAAAAACAAGCCAGTGTTGATGCACTGAATACTCGATCTAAAGGAGTGAGCTCTAACACTGGCGGCATGACTTCAATCACCAATAGTCCTGAAATGACTGCTATTGCCGCGCCGATGACCGAAATGCCTCCGATGGTTGCCACAGGCTTTGATATTCAGATGGATGAATCTATGGGACCAAAAGAAACTAAGCGCCTTGAGCTAGTGTCAGGTGGAAAATCTGCATCACTAGAGGGAACACCTGAAGCGGTGGATAGCGTTGAAGAGATGCTTCAAAAATTTGAGACGCTTAAGCGGAGCATGTAATGAAACTTATACGAAAACTGACATCAGAAACCGTCCCACTTGAGGACGGTTTTTTATGGTCGGATGAATTTGATTGGAAACCTGTTGAGCAAAAGCAAGAGCGTTCAATTAGTGGTTCTTTGATTGTCCAAGAAGGCAAAAAGCTTTCAGGTCGACCAATCACTTTAGTTCCACCTTCGTCGGGTCAAGGCTGGATTAAACGAAAGCATCTACGGACTATTTTGGAATGGTCAGCATTGGGTGAGCAATTCACGATTGAATTTGAATACCTTCATGATCAGCGCCGCTTTAATGTGATTTTCAATCATGAGGCGGGTGCGATTGAAGCTAAGCCTGTTAAGGAATTTCCAACCGTTTCCGAGGACGACTATTACGTGGTCACCATGCGTTTTACAGAGGTAAGCGATGCCAATTGAAACCCATAATTTAAAGCTCCTTGAGTCAGAACGCATTCGTACAGATGCTGATGATGGTGGGGGGAAATACTCAGGCCGTGAAATTGTCGACGGTCAGAGTAATAACCTATTCAATGATATTTCAGAGATGGATCGAACCACGGGCCGTACTTCTATCCAAAAGATCTATGCTGCGGTGGATACTGCTGATACCGATGCTTTGATGGGTGCGACAGTATTCATCTCTCAGAATGCACAAGATCCCAATGTATCCGCCGTGTTATTCAGTACTGACAGTTGGACGGATGAGCGTAAAGAAGCGCAGAACCGCATTGAAAACTATAATGCCAAAGGTGCGCAGATTGCTGGCACACCGTTGGACACGCATTGGAAAGGCATGAAGTCTCTACAAGTGGCCATGTTTCCTCAGGAAGTGGAAAGTGCTATTGGTGCATCAATTGTATTAATCTCGAGTGAAGGTGAGCCTTTAGAATTAGAGCAATACCTACGTATTACTGAAGTATCGATTAGAACTGCTTATGTGATGGTTGATGGCAAGCAAATTGAATATAAGATTGCGACCTATGGCCTGAGTGATGCATTGAAAGCCGATTTTGTGGGTTTATCTGCGAAGCAATGGTATAGCGGTGAAAAGAGTACCACCATCATCCGTGACACCATTGTGGCGGATACAGGTAAGTACTATGCGAGTGCAAATCTAAAAGCAGCTGCTCAGGTTGGGGATTATTCTGTGGTCGCACAAGATGTGTATACGCAGTTGGTTCCATCCGCACAGACAGAAACTCCTATGGTGAATATCAATGCTGCAGGTGATTCTGTGGCCTTGGTTAAAGCTAAAGATGGAGTACTGATCAAGACTTTCAGCAACGTCACCATTAGTACTGTTTCAAGTTTGTATATTGGCTCATCGATCATGCCGAAATCAGTCGAATTTAGCTTGTTTGGATCTGCGATTAGCGACGTCGGTGGTGAACTTAAAAATACATCTGGTACATCCATTGGAACAATTAACTATCAGAATGGTTCCATCGTCTGGAATTCAAACGCAATCGAAGGAACAACGAATCTTGAGATTAGTTTTTTGCCTGCAGCAGCTGTAACAGCACCTGTTGAGTCGGAATCAATCTATGTGAATCAAGAGAATAGTGGTTTTACATGGTTGCGCAATCTTGTACCGCTGCCTTCACCTGGTACTCTGCAGGTATCGTTCTTGGTCCAGAATCAAGTCTATACACTTCGAGATAATGGCGCAGGGCAATTACGCGGTTCTGATTCGTCCTTTGGTTCAGGAAGCATCGATTACGATACAGGTACTCTGTCATTAACGACAGGTGAACTTGCAGATGTGGGTAGTGCAATCCTGCTGACGTGGAGCAATATGATCACGGCTCAGGAGCGCTCAGGATTAACGATTAATAAAGCCTATGTTGAGATCCCTATAAATGCTTCGATTGTGGCAGGTAGTTTAACTGTCAATTGGCTACTGAATGGTGTGGCAAAGTCTGCAACCGATAACGGTCAAGGACAATTTATAGGCGATGCCACAGGAACCATTGATTATGCGGATGGCATGGCCAAGCTGATGCCGATCTTGTTACCCAATGGTGGTACCACGTTCAATGTATCAGGTCAGAAAGGGGCTAAGTCTTCAGTTCAGGTGACTGCAGTACCGACTAGTGGAACCATTGCTATTGAATTGGATAACGGATCCGCAGCATTGATCCCTAAGTCTGTAAAAGTACGTGTACCCGTCAAGTATATGAGCTATACAGGTGAGGTTGAATTACGTGATATGCCGATTGATGCCACCACAGGGCGTTTAATTAATGGCGCAGGCCAGCAACAAGGCACCATTAATTATTCATCTCGTACCATGAGTATCACCCCAAGTACTACACTTGAAGCGATCGAGCGTGAGAAGATTATGCAGCCATTTTATGGCAAATATAATACCGACCAAGAAGCAATTGCTGCTGGTATGCTAGGGATGACCATTAAGTATGAAAATACCAGTGAGACCTATACCTTAAGCCTAAATGAAGTAGCGACGGCTGTGACTGTGAGTGTGTCCTATCGAGATAGTTCAGCCGCTGCTTCTTGGTCAGACATAGTGATTGGATCTGTCTTAAAAACGGATTTAACAGAAGGCTTTGCTGAACAAATTCTTGCAGGTTCGGT
>NZ_JBICLH010000016.1:0-427 GCF_043105125.1 Acinetobacter sp. TYF_19 | reverse complement strand
AGTATAAAGGCACTTGCAGGAATCTGATTCAAATTGCGTTTGAAAAGTTCGAAATCATGTACAGCACCACGACTTGTGCATAAACTCAGAATTTGCTGAGTTTTATAATGAACAATGGCTTGAACTTTGAAAGTATGTGCCTTCTTCTTACCACTATAGCTTTTCTTCTGTTTTTTTAGGCCTTTGTATTGGAATTTCTGTGGCATCTACGATCACCACATTCCAGTCAATACCTTCGCCTTCAGGCAAATGCTTTGGTAAATTAAATAAATTGGACTTGATGAGGCAGTCCTCTACATGGTGTACGATTCTTGAAGCAGTGGGCTCTGACACGCCATAACTTGTTGCGACATGGAATAATGTTCGGTATTCACGCCAATAGCTTAAGCATAAGAGAATCTGATCTTCTAGGCTTAATTTAGATGGT
>NZ_JBICLH010000015.1:0-10860 GCF_043105125.1 Acinetobacter sp. TYF_19 | reverse complement strand
GAATCGTATTGATTTTAGGTGCTTCAAAAATCTTTGATTCAGTGACTACATTTTCAGGTATTTTCCAGTTGATCCGACTGATATCAAAGCCCAGTAAAGTCCGTAATTTTTGTTGATACAGTCTTAATTGTGTTTGTTGAGCAATTAAATTTGATTGGGAAGCTTCAAGATACGACTTCGCCTGCACGGGATCTGCCTGACTGCTAATGCCAGCATTTGCACGCAAATTGGCAATCTCAGCAATACGTGCAATCCCATCTACTTGCTGCTGTGCAATGCGACAGACTTCCTCATAGCGTTTTAGATTCACGATTGCACTTGCAACCTCAAGTGCAACCTCATCAATCTTGACCAGCACTTGCGCCTGCTGCAATGCTAATCTGGCTTTTTGAATATCCACACTGGATTTGACCTTACCAAAATCATAGACCATCTGTGTCGCATTAAGACTTAATAACTGCCGACCGCGTTCGCCAGAAGTCATATCTCCAGTCGAAATACCACCCGATAATTGAGGATAATATGCAGCTTTAGCCACATCAATATTGGCATTTTGAGAAGCAAGACTCGCAATATTTTGACTAATTTCAGGATGTCGCTGAACCGCAATTTTCACTGCCTCAGAAATATCAAGCGTTCTTGAAGTGGGGCTTACCAAGCTCAATCCCGCAGTATTGACCGTATTGGAATGTGTTGAACCGATAACAGGAAGTTCATCAAACTTTGAGGTATCGACATCAAAATTTGAGAGCTGTTTAAGATCTACTTTATTAAAATGATCATCCGATTTTGGGGTAAATACACCTTGTAAATTATCTTTTAACGAAGTTGCAATTTCCTGACCAGACGCTGCATAAAGTAAAGGCATATAAAGGCTAAGAAGTGAACATAAACTCGTCTTTATTAATACATCCCGTTTATTCATGATATTGTTTCACGACTATAATAATGATGATGAGGAAAATCAAAACTCAAGCATTGTACTGGAATTTTGTGTAAGCGTCCGCTGAATCCCATACCTATTTTTTAATTTGAGTTGGATTTCCAACGATGTGGCAGTAACTCTTTAATCTGGGTCACTTTATGTGTCGGCAGCCTTTTCAGCACATCACTTAAATAGGCATACGGATCCAGCCCATTCAGCTTTGCTGACTGGATTAACGTCATGATGTTTGCCGCTCGCTGACCACTGCGCAGCGAGCCAGCAAACAGCCAGTTCTTGCGCCCCAACGCCCAGGGACGCATCTGATTCTCGACCCAATTATTGCAAATAGGTAGATTGCCATCATCCAGATAGCGGCTTAAAGCTGGCCAACGCTTCAGCGTGTAATTGATGGCCTTGTAGGAGGTGTTGCTGAATATATATCCATGTTCATGGATTAAGTCCCCACTTGTTTTTAGGTGGGGACTAAATTAAGGCTTATAGGATCGCTTGGTAAGGCTGTGTTAGCCGGATGCTTACAATTTTGTTTTGCCATTAAATGATTTAGCGAAATTATTCACATCTAGCATAAAAATTGCCCCACGGATGGGGCAACTTTTATTCATCAACACGATAAGTTAGCCAATCGTAATTTGATGATTATTTAACAGCTCTGCAAGCGTTACATTCGAAGTTTGATGTTCTAAGACCAAAAGATCCTGATAATTTGAACCATTTGCTTCACCATCACGATCTACTTTCACGGTTGCAGATTCAGTTGCTGCATCATAGTCAACCTTAATGAATTTTTCGACTTGTGAAAGATGAGATGATGTCAAATCACTATCACTAAGCAAATCATTAAAGAATTCTGATGAGAATTGAATCGTTTCGGCATTGCTATCTGTTGCGGTAGAACCAAAACCGAAATCTGTCCAATGATCAATACCATGCCCCGCTTTGGCATCACTCGCATCTAGCACATTATAAATCAATGTATCGTGACCCTGACCCGTCGTAATGGTATCGTTACCCGCTTTGGCCACAATCACATCATCCGAACTGGTTTCAGCTACGCTGAAGCTTCTCGCTGATAATGGATTTACTCCAAATTGGGTTTGAACATTTTCACTCACCAGCAAAGTGACAGCCGTACCCGATACGGTACTGGTGTATGTCACATAACCATTATTGGGTGCACTTGGTGTCCAGCCTGAACCAAGTCCAACAGTATCCTCAGCAGTACCATTGATCTTCAAGGTATGTGCCGCATCAGTCATGGTCAATACATCTGATGCTGTCAGGCTAGTGATATTATTTGCTCCATTTACAGACAAATCCAGCACTTCAACATTCTTCAGATTTGCTGCCAAAGTAGCACCTGATACAGTTTCACCAGAACGGAGCTGAATCGTATCTGTACCTGCTCCAGCATTAATACTACTTGCTGTATATAGCAAGGTATCATTACCTGTTGTAGCCTGTTGGGCCGTCATATTTACAGTAATGTTCCTAGAAACAGGATCAGATACACTATTTCCAGCACCACTTTCAACTGTCCATGCTTCTACCCTGATTTGTGTACCTGCAGTCGCTGAATCCTGATCAGTTAAAGCTGCTTTCGCCTGTTTAAAGCCTAACTTATCTATATTGCTTTGGGTTAAACCTGTAATGGTATAAGTCGTACTTGATTCAGTTCCACTTACTGTAATTTGACTAGATAAAATCTGTACACCATCGATATAAAAAGAGGCATATTGACCCAGACCTGTGAGTTTAATGGTCATAGTTTCAGTACTGCTGTCATTTGCAACTTCTGAAACTTTTGGATCATGCATCGATGCATTCAGGTTAAGTGGAATAATCTCATTTTCTTTACCGAAACTTTGAGTCGGTTTGATATCAACGCCATTGGCTACGGCATTAACCACCAAATCTCCAATGACTTTGGTTTCAGTTAAAGGAGATAAGCTACTTTCACCAGAAGTTACAACCAACTGTAAGTTTTCAACAGTACCACTCCAGTGTGTCGGCGGTAATATCGCAACATAAGCTGGTAGTCCACCACTTTCTGAGAGCACCCAAGTGTTGGTTGTGCCATCACCACCTGCATTACTTGCAAGCGTTGCAAGCGTTGCGGATGCCGCATCATTTCCGACATAAACCAAGAAGCCATTTGGAACATTAGATAGCAAAATTGCACCATAAGACTCTGAACCATCTGAATCCTTCAAACTCACGCTTAGTCCATCTGTACCAGTCAGCTCAATTGCATTGGCTTGAGTTGCCAGTTCTGACTCATCACCATTAAAGTTTTGTGAAACAACATTTACACCATTATTGATCCGTTGAACTTCCACAGAACCCGTGACACTGACTGCTTTATCAGCTGCATCGTATTCTTTTACTTTTGCATAAGCAGTAAATGATACATTACCTGGTACAGTTTTCTCATCATTTGGCATGGTATACGTTAAGCCTACTGTTCCGCCATTTTCACCAATGTCAATGACGTAGAAATCACCATCAGTTGTACCATCACCATCAATATCAATATCTACTTGTAAAACAAGTGGTGTTGTACTACCCGTGATGTATAGCTGACCATCTTCCATGGCATCGGTTGTACCAGCAGTATTGACTTGCACATACATTTTACCATCGACAACCTTACCAAAACTTCCATCGGCAGGGTCGAGTGTAATAGAACTTGTGATTTCTGTCTCACCCTCATCCACCATACTATCTCCAGACATGGTGAATATCGGATTATCCGTCACAGGAGCGATTGGAATCGTCATGTCTTGAATCGTTGCCTCTTCGGTAGCGCCACCCAAGACCGAAGTCGTAAGTGTCGCATCGAAATGGAACTGTTCAGATTGACCATTATGATTCCAGTCTGCTGGTGGCGTGATCACAATACTTTCTAACAGATTTTGCAAAGCAGCTTCGGCTTCGGCTTCGGCTTCGGCATCAGTGGCATTCGGATCTACCGTAACACTTGCTGTCCATACTGGGGTATCAGGGTTACCATCATTATTTGTATCGATCATGGTTTGTACCATACCATTGACGATTGTACCTGCTGGTAAATCTTTCAAGGTGACAGTAAACAAGTTGCTTGCCGAATGATCCCGAATGGTAATGGCTTGATCTACCACATCGCTTAATTTAAATGGTGTATCTTCCGTAGCAGATGCACCATTATATTTCCATTCGTCAATAAGCGGTGCTTTACTGCCTGGAGCCTTAGCAAAATTTGTATTTAGATACCATGTCACTGAATCAGATTTGATGTCTGTTATAGCAGTCAAATCAGACCCTAGATCTTGTGTCTGTACAGTTATCTTAATCGGATGGTCTGTTAAGTCACCCGCGTCGGAACCAATCTTGAAAGTGACTGGTACATCAATACCACCCTGTGCGTTGATTGAAGGTGCATTATTTGCCTGATAGACCAGTACCCATGTACCAGCACCTACCTGTTGAACATTTGCACCTTGTACAGTTACACCCTCTGGCACTTTTTCGATCAAGATACGAACCACGTGTTCACTGCCATCATGGTCAATCGAAGCGACGTTCAGATTAACGGTCACAGTATCCGTTGCAGTCAGTGTTGCGGTGTCTGGAGTAGCATCATCATTTGCATGTTGATCTGATGAAGTGGTATTGCTTGTTCCAGAAATACCAGTAACAGATAACTCAACAGCATCGGTAACTGCACTCGCCGTTAAATTTAATTGTCCCTCTTTAACCACCGTGTCCGCTGGTGCGGTTTGCACCGAACCATAATGATTATCGGTCACTTCATATTTATAAGTGAAGAAGCCCTGATCACCATCAAGCTGATCACCACCTTTAGCTGCCAAGGTTTGAGCTTGTTCAGCAGTCAATTCGTAGTAGTCCACCCCATCAATGGTTTTGATTGGTAAGTCTGCTTCACTTAAGAGAACAACCGATGTGCCTGTATCTAGATATAAAGTATAGTTTGCACCTGCCGCCTGATTCTTTGCAATCCAAACATGTCCCAAAGTTTCGTCATTGTCACCATTTACATGAACAATGCCAAAATACAGGGTCGTAATTTCATCTTCAACCAGTGTCGCACTGGTCGTTGCTTCTGCTTCGGCAGAAGGTGTCACTGTGAAATTAACGTCAGTTAATGCACCAGTTTTGGAATCACCATCATTTTCAGTAGAAACGCCTGCAACTTTGAAATTCACATTGCCACTGTAATTCTCTGGTACTGTGATAAATACATTATTTAAATCTGTTGGTTTAATCACCCAGACACGTTCTTCACCTGTGCCAGTGACCAAAACAGTGGCTGGTCCACCCAGATTGAAATCTTTGGCTAAGCCAGTGATACGAAGGGTAAAGCTTTCTGAGCCATCTGTATTATCAATCGATGAAACATTTTCAATCAAATTAGAGAGTGACACTTTATGCTGGGCAGTACCATCCAGATTAGCTTCAGTGGTTGTATAAGACTGTACACCAGACTCATTACTGTCATAATCTTTTAAGGTAATTGTCGGTGTATCTGCTACACCATAAACTGTAACAGGTATAGAGAGCGGACTAGATGGAGCAGATGTGACGTCACCATCCGTCGCCGTCGCAGTAACACTTAAGGTAAAGTTTACATTGCTGTTAAAAGGTGGAGTAATCGTCAGTGGCGTAGATGTACTAAAGTTAGAGATCGTGACTGAACCGTCAGTAATCGTTTGTTCTACGCCGCCATAGAAAATTTTTGCACCAGCAGGAATATCTGAAATGGTGATATTAAAGGTTTCTGATGGATCAGAACTTCTTGGCGTAATAGACAGTGGGATTGGCGTATCTTCCAAACCAATCGCACGACCATTTAATGACAAGGTATTAATACCATCAGCAACAGGTGCGATGATAATACCTTGTAACCAAGCTTGACCTGATACTG
Organism: Acinetobacter sp. TYF_19; assembly: GCF_043105125.1. Classification (NCBI taxonomy): domain Bacteria; kingdom Pseudomonadati; phylum Pseudomonadota; class Gammaproteobacteria; order Moraxellales; family Moraxellaceae; genus Acinetobacter; species Acinetobacter sp. TYF_19. The sequence goes on along the minus strand of NZ_JBICLH010000015.1, from coordinate 4,993 downwards.
CTGTCGCTGGTGTACCCGTCCCTTCATTGTCATCATCATAGTCTACTGTATAAGCTTCAACTTTGATTTTAAAGGTACCCGATACATTTTCAGGAGCCAAGAAATGTAATGTTGACAATGCACTAACAGGTACATCAATTGGTGTGCCTGTATAAGTCGCAGTATGTTCACCATCGGAATCAGTCCATTTGAATTGTGATCCGATGACTGTCGCATAGCTATCCCCTGAATCTAACTCAGGCGTTAAATGTGCATAAGTCAGTTCATCTGCGTCCTGATTCGTCCAGTCATCGGCAAGCTTAAATCCATTCTCAGTACCCAGTGCATACCATGTGTCTTCTGCACCTGCTGTCGTGTAAGTGTGACCACCTGTCATGATCAGGTCAGCTATACCATCGTTGTTGGAATCACCTGAACCAGGAGGATTACCCACGATTTCAGCAACAGGATTTACAGTGACTTTTATTGGCAAAGTTTTAATCTGGGTATCTGTATCCGAACCATTGGTATCAATTGATGTTACACTTACTTGAATGGTTGCATCTTGACTACTGTGTGCTGACGGCAAGATTGTGAAACTGTCCAAGATAGCCTCACGTTGCACTTCATTCAAGGTATTGTCAAAAGTGATGGTATATGGAGATACACTCGAACCAACTCCACTTACACTCCACCCTTCCTTATCGGTTGGTTCAGTCACGACCCAACCTGTCGGAATTTCAAATGCGACTTGTGTAATGACTTCTGTACCAGTAGTCGTATCCGTCACTCTTACATTTTGCAGGAAAGCAACTGCTGTGTCTTCATTGGTCGTAACATCACCTGCTGCGACATCACCTGCTACTGGTGTAACATGTAGATGTAAATAAACACTGTCAGTAATTTCAGTTCCAGTAGTCGACCCATTACCTACACCATCTCTATCTCTGTCCCGCGCATGCAGCGTGATCTGGATATTGTTAATGTTACCACTAAAGTCTTTTGGTGGTGTCACTGTAATCGATGGTAAGCTTGCTGAAGTGCCATTGTAATTATTTGGAATGTTTATTCGATAGCCACCCGACGATTCTGTTGCAGTAATGGTGTGAGGCTGTCCACCTACAGTTAAGGTTGTACCTTCTGGTAGCCCCTTAATGGTCATCCAGCGTTGCTCACTACCGTCGATGTCAGCAGTCGTGTTGTTATCGCCACCAGTCGCCAATGTCACTTGCAACAAATTAGTCAAATTAAGTGTAGTATCTTCCGCAATTTCTTTAATCACAGGTGTCGTACTGCTTGTATCAACAAAACTATTGCCATCTGAAATTTTCAGATCAATACCGTCCGTAACCGCCTGAACATTGACCTTGACTGTTGCAGTACTGGTTGCACCGTTAACACCAGAAACTTTAGTACCGCTATCGTTAACTTCATAACTGGTTACACTTACCGTTACGGTAAAGTTGGCATGACTTTCCGCAGGTGGTAAAACCTTTAATGCTTCAAACTCAGCAGACGTCATCTCCAAAGCATTTGCTGGTTTGGTTTCATCAGTCGGATGATTAACATCGCTTAACCAAATGGAGATATTGCCGCCATTCGATGTGAATAATGTAGCATCAGTACCAGATAAGAGCACTGCGCCAGCAGGAATACCGCTTAAGCTAATCACGCCTAGACGTTCTGGGCTATCACCCGTTGTTGTATTGCCATTTTGATCAATAGCATCGATTACACGTGGTGCTTTCAGACCCAATATAACAGCCGTATCTTCATTCGTAGTCACATTTGCTAGTGTTACATTACCACCCACACCCGTTGTTCCGGCTAAATTTGGTGCATCTGCGACTGGATTTACATTTACAGTCACATTGGTTGTTGTGGTTTGCCCACTGTCATCAGTAACTAGTACTTTAAATGTATCGGGACTGGTCGAAGAGCTTCCATCATAGTTACTATAGTTATCGGCAGGTTTATAAGTAATTCGACCAGCCTCATCTACAGTCACAGTGCCATGTGCAACACTGAAACTTTTGCTTCCATTACCGTTATCTGTTCCAGCAATGGTATTACCATTCGCATCCTGAATGGTAATATTCTCAAGTCGTGAATCAGCTGAGGTGGTGAACGGACCATAACTTTGATCTTCAAACATCGTAATCGTAATCGCGCTTTTCGGTGCATCATCAATCACTTGAACAACGAAACTACCAGATGCCGTATCGCCATCACCATCTTTGGCAATAAAGTCAAAATTCAGATTCAATGGTGTAGTATGACTTGGATGGTTTAATGAACCCAATAGTTCAAAGGTATATTTGCCTGTAGTCGTATCCAAAGTGACTTTGAACACAACACTGCCGCCACGCGTGGCTGTCAGTACGTTACCTGCCGCATTAATACTTATACCGCTATTACCTGTACTATCTAGCACTGCCTTTAAAGCAGTTTGATTTGCAGCAAAGCTTAAACCATCGCCATTACCTGAACCGTCCTGACCATAACTCACACTCAAATTGCCTTCTGCGGTGAGTAACGATGTGTTTGGTTCACTTCCTGTCGCTAGACCTTTTTCATCTACAGAAGTTACTGCTGGCGCAGAACCAATTGATGGCCCATCATCCTTAAAGATAAAACGATCACCTACCGCAACAGGATCACTGGTGACCGCATCACCATCACCATCTGTAGCAGTTGCAGTTAGGGTAATTAAACCTGCATTGCTGATAGAAAGACTTTCATCATAAGAAGAACCGCCCACGGGATGTTTAAGTGCTTTTGATTGAGTTAAGGTAACAGCACCCGTGGTCGGATCAATGGAGATAAGAAATACCAAATCGTCTGTTGCACTACCCGCACGTCCTTCAATCTGATTACCTACTTTATACAGCAAGACATTTTGGCCGCTGGTGGTATCTAATCCGCTATCCACACCATTGGAACTAATGTTAAGTGCATAAATCAACGCATTACTTGTAGCTTGACCATCTGCACCATACACAGGGGTGAATACATCTTTGACAAAATTAGCATCTGTTGCAGAAACAGAACCTGAGACAAAATTAGTTTCATCAACAGTTACACGACCAACATTTGCACCGTTCTCACTGATTTTAGGTTTATCGTCAACAATGCTAATAGTTATGGTATTAGTGACCGTATTGCCATATTGGTCTACAGCAGTGTAAGTGAAGCTATTGGTTTCATTGCCTGCTAAATCTTTGGTTGCTGAAGTTAAAGTAAAGCTATAAGTACCATTTGAATTGACGGTATACGTTCCATTTGCTGTAGTGCCAGTTGTTGCGATTGCCGTCCAGCCAGTCTGTAAGTTGAGATGACCCGTAGCAATATTGCTATTACTGGTTGCATCTGTTCCCGCAGGCTGACTACCATTGGCATCAATCCCATCCTCACGTACGCTACCCACTGTAGTTAATGGATTGGCTGTAACATCCTGCACATTAATGGTAAGGGTAGATGTTTTTAAGTCACCATCAGCATCACGCACTGTATAAGTAAATACATCCTGTGCATTGGCTGTTATTTTGTTTGGATCCGCTTTATAGCTATAACTACCATTGGCATTTAATGTAAGCGTACCATAATCACCTGTGATGCTTGTTCCTACTCCAGTACTCGAAGTTGTACCTGTATTGCCTTTAGCAACACCGACTACACCGCCACCAATAGCCCAACCATCTGCGCCTGACTGGTCGTTAGAAAGTACACCACTGGCTGCATCTTTGGTCAAACGCGCGCCTTCTGTAACACTTCCTGTATCCGCTACGGTGATTGGTGCATCATCAACAATATTGATGACCAAATTCCCTGCTGTTGCACTATCTCCATCAGCATCCTTGATTTCAACAGCGAAAGTAGCTGTTGTATTATCGCCACTCGTTTTTGCAGGCAAGGTATAACTATAATAAATCGTCCCCGTTCCAGTTGCTGCATTGTATTCATAACGCGCAGTTAGACCATCTGAAAAGGTCTGATTCGTGGTAGTTAAAGTATGCCCACCCAGCTTGATTGCATCACTGACTGCCAGACCGTCTGGAGAGGTAAAGCTAATTGTGCCACTGGTGGTTTCTTTATTGGTTGAAGCTTCTGTACCATCATTTAAACCAGATTCATAGACTGTCGTTGTTGCACCACCAGCCGTTGGTATTGTGCTGGTCGGGGTTGCATCAGCAATGTTGATTGTCAATTGTGCTGTTGATGTGTCGTTATCGCCATCCGTTAAAGTATAAGTAAATACGTCACTTACACCACCAGCTGAACCTGCATTACGTGCATAACTATAACTACCATCAGAATGGATCGTTAATGTGCCATATTTACCAACAACCGGATAGTTACCAACTGGATCAATCGTGACATCTAACCCATTAGCAGTATCTGCTTTTACTGTAGTTACTCGTGCGCCATCTGCACCTTTCGTGTCATTGCTGACCACATTACCAGTAACTACTGCCAAACTACCTACAGGAATGCTATTGCTTTCATTCAGAGCAGTTGGAACATCATCAATCACTTGTACAACCAGACTACCTGTTGTGGTTACTCCTCCTGCATCTGTGACACTCAGTGGAATGCCACTCAGAAGTAAACCATCATTTCCAACAGCGCTATGTGTCTGGGCATTGTTCAAAGTATAGGTATAACTCAAACTACCTGAAGTTGGGATACCACCTACACTGCTATTTGCCGTAAAACCATTTAGAACGATGGTTCCACCAGCGACGTTGATCGCTGCCGATGGGTTGCTGCTACTCAGTGATTGTAATTGTGAAAGGCTAAAGGTCTGTCCGCCTATGTTAATACTGCTTAAGCCATCTCCTGCATTGATCTGAATCGTTCCACTGGCAGATTCGCTCGCTGCACTTGCATTGCTACCTGTACTTAGACCACTTTCATACACTGTAATCTGACCACCAACATTGTTTCCGTTCTCATCGTTCGGTGTAATGCTTGGTAGGCCATCGGTATGTCCGTTAATGGTGATGGTTAATGT
>NZ_JBICLH010000014.1:0-431 GCF_043105125.1 Acinetobacter sp. TYF_19 | reverse complement strand
AGGTAATGGCAGTACACAAAGTAAATTCGATGGGTTTGCAGCCACTTCCGTGCTGGCAGGTTTGGCACCACTGTAATACGCAAAATATGCAGCACCAGCCCCACGATCTAAAAATTCAGCATGGGCTTGAAGTGCCACAATTCCCGCTTTTTTTGAAATTTGTATCATTTTGGCACCACATTATCTTGAATGACTGCATTAAATTTAAGTTTAGGATGATGTGCCACAATATAATATGAGCACTCATTACTTAAGTTTCCGAATTGATAATGGCCCTGATCATCTGTTAAGACATCAGCAAATAACAAACCTGACTTTCTTTCAAATAATCGAACACGACAAGGTATAGGCACTGATTTTTCGGTTACCTGCCCTTGAATCGTTTGAAAGTCGAAAGTCTTAAAAGCAATATTATCTTTAAATCGAACTGT
>NZ_JBICLH010000013.1:0-246392 GCF_043105125.1 Acinetobacter sp. TYF_19 | reverse complement strand
CGACCTCACACCCAAGTTGCCACTTAAATTTAGATAACTTGGAAGAAGTTTAGCTTTTGAATGTTTGTGCAACAAAGCCTATTAAGATTAGTAATTACGTTAAGAATTGATCACTAAAATAAGTCAACTTTAAATAAAGCATTTCTTCATTAAGAAATGCTTTAAGGTATCGCTAAGAATTAACGCATGGTGACAAATTCTTCAGATGAAGTGGGGTGAATAGCAATCGTATTATCAAAATCTTGCTTTGTTGCTCCCATTTTTAAAGCAACAGCAAAACCTTGAAGAATCTCATCCATTCCATATCCAATCCCATGTATTCCTAAGATTTTTTCTTCAGCACCTACACAGATTAGTTTCATTTTAGTTAGCTGTTTATGCTCTGTCACCGCTGTATACATACTAGTAAAAGATGAGCTATATACTTTGACGTTATCTTTGCCAAACTGTTCTATGGCTTTTTCTTCAGTAAGACCGACTGTACCAATAGGTGGATGACTAAATACCACTGTTGGGACATTGTTATAGTCTAAATGTTCATTTGGTTTATTATTAAAAAGCCTTTCTGATAGTCTACGGCCTGCTGCAACTGCGACTGGAGTTAACTCCACTTTTCCAGTAATATCGCCAATCGCATAAACACCTGTTTCAGTTGTATTTTGGAATGAATCAACTTGAATAAATCCTTGATCATTTAATTGAATATTTGTCAGATTTAAGTCAAGAGGTTGTGTATTTGGTTTTCTACCTACTGCCCAAATGAGACAGTCAACAATATGTTTATTTCCATCTTCTAAATATAAAACAATGGAGTTATCTTCAAGTTTGGAAACCTTTTTAATTTGAGTATGAGTATAAACTTGAATATTCTCACTACGCATATGTTCAATTAAGGTTTGACCTAAAAAACTGTCGAGGTTACGTAGAGGCTGATTTTTACGGATAAAAAGCTGTACATTCGAACCTAAAGAATTGAGAACTCCTGCAAGTTCTACTGCTATATAGCCAGAACCGATAATTGCAGTACGTTTAGGCAAATCTTGTAATTCAAAAAAACCGTTAGAGTCAATTCCAAATTCTACACCTTCAATATCAGGTAAACTTGCTTGTGTTCCAGTTGCAATAAGAATATGGTCAGCTGTAATTTTTTCACCATTGACTTCAATCGTTTTCTTATCAATAAATTTAGCAAAACCATGAATTACATCAATATTGTTTTTACTCAGTACAGAATCATACGAGGCACGAATTCTTTTAATATAATCCTGCCGATTATTAATGAGCTTTTTCCATTCGAAAGATTTTAATTCCGTATCGAATCCATAATCTGGACCATACTTTTTAATTGCATCGGCAATTTGAGCTGAATACCACATGACTTTTTTAGGAACGCAACCAACATTTACACAGGTTCCTCCTATGTCACCCATTTCAATCAGGGCACATTTTTTGCCATAAAGTGCTGCACGATTAACGGACGCAATACCACCACTGCCACCGCCGATCGCTATATAATCATAATGTTTAGGCATTAAAAATTCCTTTAATATTAACTAAATATTAATCGTCGAAGATTGTCAGTAGCTATAGTAATAAACGAAAACCGTTTAATTAGGTTTATGTTTACTTAAAATTAATGTGATTTAGAGCACGTTAACAATATTGCCAATAATAGCTGGATCTAACTCTGTACCGTCATTCATAGCCCATCGAACAAAACTACTGCCTTCCAATAAACTTAAAATCTGAAAAGCTTTTTGGTGTGTGTCACCTTTAGAAGATAATTCACTGCATGCAACTCCTTCATCAATAATTTTTTTAATCCACTTTAATTGGATCTCAAAATATTGGCGAGTCAGCACTTGTAACTTATCTGGTAATGCGGCCATTTCAGCTGCAAGCGCACCACATAAGGGCAGCATTCCATCTGACATTGCTGCTCTAAAAAGAGAAGCGAATGCGCATAGACGGCCAAAGGCATTCGGAAAATCTTGCTCTATTCTCTCGAAGTCTAGAATAGACTGCTGTATATATGACTCGATAATGACTGCACCAAGATCTTCTTTTTTTGGAAAATGGTGATGAATACTCGCTTTTTTGATTCCGACCACTTTTTCCAAATCAGCATAACTAAATGCAGCATAGCCTTTAGACCGTAACATATACTCAGCCGATTTAATTAATGATGCTCTGGTATCAATAGACATAATGGCTTTTACCTGTACGAAAATATGAGGGGGAGCATACTATGATATCACTGATAGTAAAGAAACCTCAGCTAGTACGTATGCTCCCTTATTACTTTACTTTTGAACGACTACAAGCTTAGGTTTCATGCGAATTGCACGTGATAAATTCGCAAAATTCGGAGATGTTTGAATCACTGCATTGTGAATCTCTTCTAGCTGCTCAGGCGTAGCATCCGCATCAATAAAAACGCTATATTCTATTTCATCATATCCTGGGTTAACTGTTTCATCTAGACCGAGAAAACCACGTAAATCAAGTTCACCAGTCGTGTTGATTTCTAATTTATTAACAGTGATTCCTTTTGATGCCGCAATTGCAACATATCCAACAGTCATACAAGCATTAAGAGCTGCCATTAACAGTTCTTGTGGATTCGGTGCTGTATCAGTTCCTAATATATCAGTTGGTTCATCTGCGGCAATATGGAAATTACGCTCGTATGTTTTTCCACAAAGTTCATAGGACTTAATCGTTGAAACAGAACGTGTTTGACCTGCCCAGCGAGTTTCTACATTAAAGCTAGCTTTTGATGTATTAGGGTTTTGGCTAACGCCCTCCGCAAACTGTTGGAAAGCATCTACATCAATACCGTTGATTGTATTTTTCATATGAAAATATCTCTATATTTGAATTTAGATAACTTGGGTAAATGAATAACCCAAGTGAGTACAGTTGTATAAAAATCAAGCCCTATGATTTATAACTCGTCATAAGCGTCTAAGGTTCTTGCCGAGTAGACATAGGCTGCTCCAGCATTTAAAGCAATTGCAGTTCCCAATGCAGCAGCGACTTCTTCTTTTGTTGCCCCAGCTTTTTTTGCAGCAGCAGCATGAGCCGTTAAACAACCATCACAGCGAGTCGTTACTGCGACTGCTAAAGAAATCAACTCATGTGTTTTTGCATCCAACACTTTGTTTTCTCGTGTCGCAACTTCTAAGTTGTGAAACGCATTAGCGACAGGTTTATTTGTTTTTGCAAAGTTACCTACGCTTTTAACAAGTGCAGATAATTTGTTAGTCCATTCACCATTCATTTTCAGTACCTCTTCAATTTTTAAGCGTTATTTACCAAGTTTTCGTGATGCCATGACACCACCATCTACATCCCAAATTGAACCAGTCACCCAAGATGTTTTATCCGAAAGGAGAAATACAATAGTTTCTGCAACATCACGTGGAGTTCCATTTCTTCCTAATGGATGAAAACTATTGAAATCCTGCAAAGCACTATCTAATTGATCACTAGGGATAAATCTTTCAAAAATACGAGTTTCTACCATGCCAGGGCTAACAGCGTTTACTCGAATGCCATGTTCAGCAAGTTCTGCTGCGACATGCCGAGTCATAGCCTCTAATCCTATTTTTGCCATTGAATAAGCCGATGCCGTAACAGTTTCAATAGCCTGACGTGCAGCAACGGCAGTTACATTTACAATCGATCCAGTTTTATTCTGCGCAACTATTGATGCTGCAACTTGTTGAGTAATAAAGAAGAAAGCGCGATTCAAATCGAGGAAATTGTTATAGTCACTCAATGAGTGATCTAGGAAACTTTTAGGGTAAAAAATTCCAGCTGAGTTAACTAATAAGTTAATGTCTTTATGTTCACTATTTAATTTGCTAATTAGATTTTGAACGCTATCAAAATTTGATAAATCAGCTGTTAGTGCAAAAACTTGATCTTCACTTGTTATAGCAACTAATTGTTTACGCGCTGCTTCGGCTTTATCTGCACGATTCCCGACGATGACGACTGTACCGCCTTGTTCAGCGACTTTCTGTGCTGTTTCTAAACCAATGCCACTCGTACCACCAATGACAAGAAGTTTCTGACCTTTAAATTGTTGTTCACTCATGGAAAACCTCAATAATTGATTATTTAATTCAATCTACCTACTAGTTGGTTTGTAGATTATATAGACTAATTCCAAATGTCAAGCACCACTTGAAATTAATCTGAATAAATCATTCGGGATGGCTGTTGGAATTTGTTAGACAAAGTGAGCCTATTGTTTCTTGATCAATATCTTCAAAACCGTTTGAATCTAATTTCATTAGCTCTTCTAACGCGTTTTGATAATCCGTTAAGGGCTTTACGCCTACGATACGTTGAATTAATTGTCCATCTTTAAACATGAGTACAGAAGGTAAACCCCATATTTCATAACGATTTGCTAAAACTGGTGATTGATCAACATTGACCACTCCAACAGTTACATTACTCTCTATATGTTCTGCAAATTCATTAAATAAATTTTCACTACTATGGCAAGGCGGGCACCAAGGTGCGTGAAAACGTACCACAGCCAAACCTTCTTTCCATCCAATGTTGTGGAAGTTATCTTCATTAAAGGGAAGTAATTTACGCATTTTAGGGTTTCCTTTTTTCGCTGATAGATATCGAACACTAAATAAGTTAAATAATATTTAATCGATTTTGAGTATGAATAAGTAAAACTCAGGAATAAAATATTAAAAATACTATTGCCTACCTATTAGTTGGTTGATATAGTGTCACTATCTTATCTGTTGCGCAATAGGGATAACAAAATACGAATTTTTGTATCTTTTAGAAACAGGTTATCGACCTGTGTCATTCATTGTCAGATTGATGAGTGTGGTCAAAGAAATTGCTTAAATTATTTGTAAATCTTTCTTGAGGTATATGATGAATAAATTATTCACTCCCCATAATTTGGCGGATATTCAATTAAAAAACCGTGTAGTAATGGCACCAATGACCCGTACTCGGACATTAAATGATGTGGCAGATGAGCTAGTTGCACTTTATTACTCTCAACGAGCTTCAGCGGGTCTAATCATTACTGAGGGTTTACCTGTATCAGAAGAAGGGCGTGGTTATTTATATACCCCAGGTTTATATAATGAAGCGCAAATGCATGGATGGCGCAAAGTTACAGATGCAGTGCATGCAAAAGGTGGACGTATTTTTGCTCAACTTTGGCATGTGGGACGAATGTCACATGTTTCAGTGCTACCTGAAAATCAAGCACCAGTATCATCTGGAACTATTCCAGCAACTAACACTACAGTATTTGCGTATTCTGATTCTGGAGAACCTAGTGCGGTTACACCAAGCATTCCTAGAGCGCTAGAAACTGAAGAAGTTAAACGTGTCACTAATGATTTTGTTAAATCTGCACGACTGGCTATAGAGGCTGGTTTTGATGGCGTAGAAATTATGGCCGCAAATGGATTTATCTTTGATCAGTTCCTCAGTACTGAATTAAATAACCGTACCGATGAATATGGTGGCTCTGTTGAAAATCGCCAACGTTTCCTTTTTGAAACGATCGATGCTATCTCGCAAGAAATTGGTAATGATAAAGTTGCTGTACGTCTTTCACCATTTGGACGTATTTATGACCTTGCAGCTTATGAAGGGGAAGCTGACACGTGGAAAAATATTGCATTGGCTCTTGGGCAACGTGAATTAGCATACGTTCATTTATACTATCAACCTACTTATGAAACAGCACCTATTGAAGCTGAGAGTTTTAAAACTTTATTCCGTAAAGTTTTTCAGGGCACGATTATTGCCGCAGGAGGTTTTAATCGACAAAGTGCCGAAGCTGCCTTGGAAAAAGGTGACGTTGATTTAATTGCTTTCGGTGTTCCGTATATTGCTAACCCAGATTTAGTAGAGCGGATGCAGAATAATTGGCCTTTGGCAGAAAGTGATCGCACAACGTATTACGGTGTGAGTGGTTCTCCAGAAAAAGGATATACAGATTATCCGAATTATGAAGTGAAGTAAGCAGATGATTGCCTAGCCATTTTTATGGCTAGGCTTAAAAGATCTTTGCTCATACAACATCTAATCAAGATTACTGAGGTATTTATGAAAACACTACTCCCACAAATAACCATTGATGTGTGGTCCGATTTTATCTGTCCGTGGTGCTGGATTGCTAAAAAAAGATTTGAAAAAGGATTAGATGCTTTTGAACACAAGGATCATGTGATCGTTCGATATCATAGCTACCGCCTTGCTAATAAGTATGTGCCTGAACCATTTAAAGCAGCATTGTATAAAAAGTTTGGAGGAAAAAATGGTGCAGAAGCGATGATGAGCCAAGTAAAGAGTGCAGGTGAGTCGGAAGGACTAATCTATAACTTTGATACTATGCTTTTTGGCGATACTTTAGATGCACATGCCGTAGTAAAGCTAGCACAGCAAAAAGGTTTAGGTGAGATACTTGCTGAAAAGTTATTCATGGCAAGTGTAACAGAAGGTCGGTCTATATTTGATCGTAAGGAGTTGGTTGAACTTGCTACTGAAATAGGCTTATCCCGTGAGGAAACGGAAAGTGTCTTTAGCAATGATTTGTTTAAACAAGGTGTTCTACAAGATGAAGTAAATGCACATGCAATAGGTGCTAGTGGCGTTCCGCTTTTTGTTATAAACAATAAATATTCAATCAGTGGTGCTCAATCTGTAGAAACCTTTCTAAATGTTTTAGAGCAGGTATGGGCAGAAAAGCAGAGTGAAATAACGGCTACTGAAGGTCAAAGCTGCGGTATTGATGGTTGTAGCATTTAGTTTTTATAATTAATAAGCGTTGATAGGAATGTAATTGAGTTATCTACCATCAACGCATTTTTACTTAATCATTAAATGAAGTTAAAGATGATCAACTGTTTGACTAAATCCTTGCTGGTATTTAGATAAAAATTTAATTTAATGAATGGTTTATGTTAATCCTTTGTTTAATAAATTTTTTAATTAATGTTAACATTATGCCGAATCGGCTTTTAAGTCTGTGAGTTTATTTTGCTTGGAATTACTGATCTAACAACTTTTATTATTGGCACGACTTTAATTGTATTATTACCTGGGCCAAACTCACTTTATGTCATGTCTATTGCATCACGTTACGGTATTAAAACTGGTTATTTAGCAGCCTTTGGGGTCTTTAGTGGTGATTTAATTTTAATTATTCTTACCATTTTAGGTGCAGCGTCGTTATTGCATACTTTTCCGTGGTTATTTACTGCTTTAAAGCTTATAGGAGCGCTATATTTAGGTTACCTTGGCGTGAAACTCTTGATTGCTGCTTATCGAACTTGGCATCCACAACCTCGAATTTCTAAATTGATAGCCAATCAATCAACTAAAAATGAAAGTATCAAGCCATATCAAACGGCCTTGTTAATTAGCCTAATTAATCCAAAAGCAATTTTATTTTACTTATCTTTTTTTCTACAATTTGTGGATCCAAATTATCCTTATCCTTCACTCAGTTTCACTATTCTTGCGATTGTCTTACAAATCATAAGTATGAGCTATTTATCTCTATTAATTTTTTCAGGTGTAAAATTAGCCAGCTACTTTAATCATCGTTATAAAATTACTGCAATCAGTGTGGCATCTATTGGTTTGTTATTTTGTGGATTTGGAGTAAAACTTGCAACTACAGGTCTCTAAAAATCTGCCGTATTACTTTGGCATGATTTTTAGTGATTGGCTTTAAATATTGTGTTTGCTTTTAAGCTATATTGTACTTGTACAGTAGGTAGTTGAGCTTGCCCGAAAAGTCACTGTACATAAATTTATGAATTTTTTACATACAACAATAATTCAAATTAATGAGAAAAATATGAGTTCAGAAGCCAGTTCAATCAGTTTATTAGCCCCCGTAATATTATTGACGGCCGCAGTGATTGCGGTACCCATATTTAAACGAATTGGACTAGGCTCTGTACTTGGGTATTTAGTTGCGGGGTTGATTATCGGCCCATTTGGTCTAGCTTTTTTTTACGACTCAACATCAATATTACACATTGCCGAGTTAGGCATTGTCATGTATTTATTTATTATTGGTTTAGAAATGCAACCCTCCCATTTATGGAGCCTAAGGCGAGAAATATTCGGATTGGGTTCGTTGCAGATTGTTCTCTGTATTATTGGGTTGATGGGTGTTGGACTGGCTTTTGGATTCAATTGGCAGATAGCCTTTATTGCAGCGTCAGGTTTTGTTTTAACTTCAACCGCTATTGTAATGCAGTTGCTTGGGGATCGAGGCGATATTACCCAACCACGAGGACAAAAGATTGTTGCCATACTTTTGTTCGAAGATTTACTGATAGTGCCATTATTGGCATTAGTTGCTTTTATAGCGCCAAATCATGTTGTTGAAAGTACCTCAGTAAGGTTTCAGAATATAGGTCTTGGTTTAATTGCAGTTGCTGGTTTAATTGCTGCTGGTTACTGGTTACTTAACCCATTATTTAGATTATTAGCTGCGGCCAAGGCTCGTGAGGTTATGACTGCCGCAGCTCTACTGGTCGTTTTGTGAGCTGCACTATTGATGCAAGTAAGTGGCCTTTCAATGGCTATGGGTGCATTTTTGGCTGGTGTATTACTTTCGGAGTCTACATTTAGACATCAAATCGAAGCGGATATTGAACCATTCAGAGGAATCTTGCTGGGATTATTTTTTCTAGGCGTAGGAATGTCACTGGACTTGTCAGTTGTAGCAAAAAGCTGGCCATTAATCATTAGTGGTGTATTGTCGCTAATGTTGATGAAAGCAGTGGTGATATATATTGTAGCGCGTTTAACCAAAAGCCCACATGGAGAAGCGTTAGATAGAGCATTGTTAATGGCTCAAGGTGGAGAGTTTGCATTTGTACTTTTTGCGGCAGCTACTTCTGCTCAAGTTATCGATACTACAATCAAATCAAACTTGACTGCTATAGTGGTACTCTCGATGGTTTTGACTCCAATCATTGGAGTTTTATTTAAAAAATTTGTCAGCGCAAATAAACCAGCTTCCTTAGAAAACATTGATATTGCAGAGGGCTTAACGGGTAGCGTATTAATGATTGGTTTTGGACGCTTTGGGCAAGTCACGAGTCAGTTATTGTTAGCTCGAGGGGTTGATGTAACCATTATTGATAATGACATTGACATGATTCAAAATGCTGAAAGATTTGGTTTTAAAATTTATTATGGCGATGGAGCTCGTTTAGATATTTTATATGCTTCAGGTGCTGGAACTGCACAAGCTATCGTGGTTTGCGTAGATAATAAAGAAATCACTAATAAAATCGTAAATTTAGCTCAGCATGAATTTCCTTTATCTAAATTGCTAGTTCGTTCTTTTGATAGAGAGCACTCACTTTATCTAGTTAAACAAAATGTGGATTACATGATTCGTGAAACATTTGAGTCTGCAATTAAGTTGGGTGAGGCAGTTTTGGGAGAACTTGGAGTTGAGCCGGAAGATGTTCAACAAATTAGCGATGAAATCAGGGAGCGGGACAATGAACGTTTTGTTACTGAAATAGCCGCTGATGATGTCTATGCTGGCGTTGATATGCAATACTCACATCGGAAGCCTCGACCTACTGCACCGCTCATACAGCCAAAACAAAATTCACGTATTTTGAATAATGATGAAGAAAAATCTAATTTATAAAAAACTATTCAAATATGATGAAATGAACTTAGAAGCATTTGATGTAGTCTCAAATGAGTCCGTCTTGTGTTTAGGTTACTAGAATCAGTCCATACGAGCATAGTGCTATGTTGGAATAATAATCTCTACATGTGGCATTTTTAAAAGATGCTTTTGAAGCACTCAGATTCATGATTCAAGTACGGAAAGTTTATTGCGGTAATCATTACGGTAATTTTTTTTAAGTAATTAAATTTTTATTATTAATCAATATTATATTTTGTTTTTCTTGTGCGCGCTGAGCAATCAGGCTTTGAACTGGAAACGGCTGGTGTACTGAAAGGTGGTAAGAAATTCTGGGCATTAGCCAAAACTGGACAGACCTCAGCTTTAAAAGGCAAAGATGTCAGTAATGGTTACATCCTCTTAGCCACAGCCTGTGATGGAACCTTAGCAACTACGGCACAATTCACCAGTATCCGCGTGGTCTGTAACAACACTTTGGCGATTGCTTTAAAAGGCCAAAACTCAAGTGCAGGTGTAGTCAAAGTCCCGCATAGCACCAAGTTCGATGCCCAGAAGATCAAACAGCAATTGGGTATTTCAGTGCGTGCATGGGATGAACACATGTATGAAATGAAACAGCTCAGTCAACGTAAAGTCACACAGACTGAAGCAGCAGCCTATTTTGATGCAGTGTTTAACAATACCAGCTTAAGTCCAACCGAGCAGGAGGATGGCATTATTCAGTTCTATCGTAATGTCGCCACACAAGCCAATTCAGCCACTAAAGCTGACAACAAGACTGAACCCAATGGACGTGCCATGTCTAAAGTCATGAGCATGTTTAATGGGCAGGGTCGTGGGGCAGAACTGAGTTCAGCCAAAGACACCGCTTACGGTTTGCTATGCAGTATCACCGAGTTCGCCGATCACGAGCGTCGAGCCATGAGTCAAGATCACCGTCTCGATTCTGCATGGTTTGGTGCTGGAGCAGGGCTTAAGCAACGGGGACTCGAACAAGCTTTACGCATGTTGGCCTAATTTCAAAGCATCTATTGATTAGCCTAAGCTGAATCATCGCAATACTTAAACGCTCAACCTTACAAATGACTTAACTCTTTTTATTCAAAGCTGTGTCTACGGACACGGCTTTTTTTATGCCCAAAATTAAACAATGACAGGAAATTACTATGAACTCAGCTGTAATTCATCCAAACAACGCCACACTGAATATCCACACCAATCGCCCGAAACTCTTCACGGCAAAACGTTTTGTAGAGACTAAAAATATGACTCAAGCCGAATGGCTGGAAGTAAGACGCAAGGGTATTGGCAGTAGTGACTGTGCTGCTGCTTGTGGGCTCAATCCCTATATGTCGATGCTGGAACTATGGATGATTAAGACAGGTCGGATTCAACAAAATATTGAGGAAGAAAGTGAAGGCCATGCACCCTTGTACTGGGGGAAAAGGCTTGAGCCTTTAGTTGCTGAATACTACAGCATGCATACCAACAGCAAAGTCCGTCGGGTCAATGCAGTGCTACAACACCCTGATCCAGACAAACATTTTATGTTAGCCAACTTGGATTACTCAGTCGTGGGTAGCGATGAGGTGCAAATCCTAGAATGTAAGACCGCAGGGGAATATGGAGCTAAGCTTTGGCGTGATGGTGTGCCTTTATATGTGCTGTGTCAGGTGCAACATCAATTGGCAGTGACAGGCAAAAAGGCAGCACATATCTGTGTCTTAATTTGTGGACATGAAACCCGAATCTTTAAAGTCACCCGTTCAGAATCGGTGATCCAACATATTGTGAATGCAGAGCGTTACTTCTGGGAATGTGTGGAAAAGGATACACCTCCTGAAGCAGATGCTAGTGAATCGGCAGCCAAAGCCTTACAACTTTTATATCCAGAACATGTACCGCTCAGTACGACAGACTTTTCTGAGGATGAGCAAGCCAATCAACAGTTTGAGCAACTGCTTCAAGCTCGGAGCCAAATTGATAAGCATCAGGAGCAGTTCGATCTGCTGAAGCACCAACTTCAAGCCAAGATGCAAGAGGCTGAACGTGCCACCTTTAAAGCGGGTTCTGTGACGTGGAAAAAGGCTAAAGACTCGGTCAGCTTGGATAGTAAGGCTTTACTCAAATCACATCCTGAGTATCTCAATCAATTTCCACAAGCCAAGCAAGGGACACGGCGTTTTAACATTTATAGTTATGACGATTGAAGATGAATTAGTATAAACAGATACGTAACTAGATGCTAAAAATCCCATTACTTCAGATAAAGCATTTTTCTTGCAAGAATCGTTATATTGTAGATTCCTGTGCAATATTTAGTTAAAACAAGAAAATTCAATATATTTCAATTATATTGAATTTAATTACGATCAAATTAAAAGGTGATTTAATGAAAATAGAAATGGCTAAAAAAATCTTAGAAAGTTTGAATCCATCTGAAATTGAGAGATTAGAGATGGCTCATTGGCGATATATGCATTTCATTGATATTATTGACGATCCTAATCCTGAAGATGTTGATCAAGCTAAAGAAGATCGAAAAGCTTATGGCCAGTTGTTTACACCTTCAGTATTTGACGTTGAAAACTCAATTCAATTTATGATGAATATTACTGGTTTGCCAAGAGATTATTGCGAAGCTTGGAGTGAACATGATTTCTTTGAAACATATGGTGTAAGTTCTGAGGATGTCGAAAAACAAGATCATATTTGATAACTGGAAATTTTATTCTGAATTTCAATAGTATAGAAGCTAATCAAAATTCTTTAGGCTTAGATGCAATTCTATTGATCTATTGTAATGCTGATTGAAAAACAGCATTCGCCTATAAATGCTTAACTAAATGATTCAATCCAAAGTCCCATGCGTAATTGCATGGGATTTTTTTATGTTTATTTAATACACAGAAAAGAGGAAATCAACATGATCAAAGGTTTAGCAATTACACCGCCAATACTTGGCAGAATTAGCATTGGTAAAGTCGTGGAAAAGAACGGCAAATGCATCCCTGAAAAGGATGATCAATTTACCCTAACCAGCCAAATCCAAAATAAGGACGGCTGGGTGAAACATCCTTTAGATGAACAACTTCGAGCTAAAGCACCGAATCAAAAACTGCGTAGTATTCCAGTACGGATGATCTTTAATGATCCTGAACTAAACTTACGTGCTGAGTACAGCTTATTTGACCGTCAAACAGGACGACCCGTTTGTGTGGGTAATGGTGAAACTTGCCAGCGACTGACCAACCAAGGGGTAGAACATCACCCCTGTCCATCACCTGATCTATGTCAATTAGCACAAGGTGGGCTGTGTAAGCCTTATGGTCGTCTCTATGTGAATTTGGATGAATCGGATGAATTTGGCACCTTCATCTTTAGAACTACAGGCTTTAATAGTATCCGTACCTTAGCAGCAAGACTGAGTTATTACCATGCAGCATCCAATGGCTTGCTGTCATGTCTACCTCTGCAACTAACACTTCGAGGGAAAAGTACCACACAAAGTTATCGTACTCCTGTGTATTACGTGGACTTAACGCTACGCGATGGCATTCATTTACAAGAAGCAATTCAGACTGCCAAGGAGATTGACCAACAAAGTAAAGCTTCAGGATT
This sequence comes from Acinetobacter sp. TYF_19, assembly GCF_043105125.1. NCBI lineage: Bacteria > Pseudomonadati > Pseudomonadota > Gammaproteobacteria > Moraxellales > Moraxellaceae > Acinetobacter > Acinetobacter sp. TYF_19. The sequence continues at coordinate 233,071 of NZ_JBICLH010000013.1, read as the reverse complement.
TTATCAGGAGGCACTGGATTTCATTGCAGTGCATGGTTTTGCTAATGCACAGTTTGATGTGAATGCTGAGGAGGGTAGTGAAATTGTGGATGAGTTTTATACTTATGAACACAAACAAACAGTATCTCAGCAACTTCATAATTTAAGCGATGTTCAGCATGTAAAGAAAGATTTGCAACAGTCTGTTAGCACAGTAAATTGAGACTCAAGCAAAAAACGAAAGTTAATTGTACAAATCACTCAATCATTTGAGCGAATTGCCGCTTGCATCAAATAGCTGGAATAAGCACCATCACTGAATTGAAAGTAAGATACAAAGTTGATAAGTGTGGGAGCGAAAGCTCCCTTATTTTCTAAGTTGAAGTCTTCTGGATTTTTTGTAAACATTAAGCTTGCATTTAAACGTAGTAAATGAATAATTGAAAAAGTTATTTAAAATAAAGTTTAGAATAATTATGTTTTGTTAAATGCATAATGCAGTAGGCATAATTTTTGATTTTTTACTTTTTAATGTTAAGAATCACTAATTTTTTTATTTAATAAAGGTTATTAGTTTTTTCTTTTTGAAGAGGGATTCATGGGGGCTATAACAAAGACAGCTAGTGATAAAATAGCAGGTTATATCTTTCAATTTCAGAGGACGTTATATCGTCTTTTGCGAAGTGATGCTTCTAATATGATTGTTGGCATTGAAACAGAAGATGATGTAGTGGAAATCACTTACAATGCAGATCAGGGTTTAAATATTATTTTTGAGCAAGATAAGCATACAGTGAATAAGGATAAAAATACATTTCAGGATAGCAGTAGAAACCTTTGGCATAGTTTACATATTTGGCTCCATACAATGGAGGGTTTTCAAAGTAACTATTCAAAAATAAGCTATACTTTAGTGACTAATATTGATGTAAATCCAGACTCATTTGTCCATAATTTATCTAAAGCAAAAAGTGAAAAAGAGATACAGGAGTGTATCAAAACTATTAAAAATTTTGCTTTAAATTGTGTTGATGGTACAGGTAATGCTGAAACTATCAAAGCTGTAGCAGCATACCCAGAAGAAAAACTAAAATTTCTGATAGAGAATCTAGAACTAGGTGATTCTAATGCAACTCAAGATGAGGAAAGCTTAAAAATAGCGACGCAAAACTTATTTAATTTACCTGATGATTACAAGCAATATGCAGAAGAAATTTATCAGAATTTAATGGGGTATATCATTTCTTTTTGCCAAGAACAGTGGAAATGTAAACAACCAGCTTGGATAGAGAGATCTAAAATCAATAAGAGGCTTTTTCAAGAAATAAATATCAGAAAAATAAAGAAATATATTGAAAAACCATTAATGTCTACTAGCTACAAAGAGTATTTACAAAGAGATAATAATGAGCATTTATTTCTAAAACAACTTATTTCTATAGGCCTACCAGATATGTTCTGTAATATGGCTTTGGAACATTATTGGGGGTTTTATTCGGAAAAAGTTAGATTGGAAGATGAAGGTGACGTATTACCATCAGAGTGGGATGAAAGAAATTCAGCACTCTATGAGAGATGGAAATCTATTTCAGTAGATGAGCAAACTTTTAATACTGGATTTGATGAAATTGAATTAGCAAAAAGAACAATACATAAAACGCTTGATGCAAACTATTTGGCTCCTTTAGGTGAAAATTTCACAACTCACCATTATTTTACCAGAGGAAATTACCATTATTTAGCTAATGTTGAAGATGGTAGTTACTTTGTATATTGGCATAATCTATTTGCTAAAAGGGGGGAGGGATGAGCAAGTTAGGTTATATTGATAATAATCTTATACAAAATAGTACATTAGCTTGTTTATTGCTTACATATTTCGTAAAAAAATATGAAAGTTTAACAGCAGGAACTGAAAGCCCAGATTTAATGAAGATTATTTTGGTATTACCCATAATTTGGCATAAAGAAAGTTGCATGATTGTTAATAAAAAGAATACAGCAACCTCTTTTTATATACTAATTGCAGAAAATTCTATTATAAAGGCTAATTTTGAAAAAAGAGTCGCTGAATTTGGCCCTGTGTCACTACAAGGTCTAAATTTAGCCTCATCGACAGGATTAATTAATAGAGTTGTGGTTGATAATGAGATTTTTATAAATTGTAAATTTAAACGTTGGCCTGTTGGATATAACCATAAGGTCGCACCTATTGAAATGATTAATTCTATTAATAGGTTGGCTTATTGGTTCAGAAATCATAGTACGGCTGAGTTGTACTTAATGTTGTTGGGTAAGTGATATGCAATTTTTTTTAGAAAAAATAATACTTTGGCCTGTTAATAAGTTAAATAAGATTGAGGTGATAGACTTTAGTATAGATAAAATAAATGTGATTCATGGGAGAAGTGGGACAGGAAAGTCTTCAATTATTTCTATAATTGATTATTGTTTAGGTGCTAGTCGGTGTTCTATTCCTGTTGGTCTGATCAGGGATGAGGTTGATTGGTTTGGAGTTGTAGTTAGTATAAATAATAATAAAGTTATTATCTGTAGAAGAACACCAAGAAATAAGCAAGTAAGTAGAGATTTTTTTGTTAAAAGCTTTAATGAAAATGAGCCTTTACCAGAAGATTTAATATCTAATTTTAATGATTTGAAGCTTAAAAATTTATTTAATAATCGTATTTTAAAAATTAGTGACTTACCACAAACACTTGATGATGAAAATAAAGGGTTTGATGCTAAAGCATCTTACAGAGATTTAGCTGCTTTTAATTTTCTACCGCAACACATAGTGGCTAACCCTAATACTTTATTCTATAAAGCTGATGCATCGGAGCATAAAGAAAGGCTAAAGAAAATATTACCTTTAGCATTAGGTATTGTGGATAATGAATATTTAGTAAAAGAAAGATTAAGAGCTATTAAGATTAGGGAAAGAGAACTTCTCATAAAAAAACAAAATAGTACTCGTAGAGAAATAAATGCTTGGACTGCAGATGTAAACAATCTATGGTTTAAGGCAATTGAGTTGGGGCTTGTTGAAGATAGTGATCAAAACTCATTAGAAAACAAAATACAAGAATTTGAGAATATTCTTGATAAAAATAAAAGAGGTGAAATGCTAGATTTGGTTAATAGGCCTAATTATACATATACTAATAATATTTATAATTATCTTAAAATTAAGGAAGAGAAAATACAGCGTGAAATAGATAAGGTTGTTATAAAAATCAGGAAATTTGAATCTTTATCCGGTAGGGCGAAAGAATTTTCTGATGCTGTGAATTTGGAGAATAGTAGAATTGTTAATTTTGAGTGGTTGAAATCTAAATTATCAAGTGAGAGCTATTGTGTGGCTTGTGGTTCTAATAATAACCAGCTGAGTAATTTGATTGGTAACTTAGATAGTAAGGTAAAAAGAATAAATGATTTATCTGGAATTTTATATGAAAACCCAATTGCAAATTTAGAGTTAGAAAACCTTAAATCTGATTTGATAAAAAAACAAAATAAATTGCATGATATTAGGAAAAATCTTATTTCTTTAGATGTTGATGAAAATAATCGACAAGGATCTTTAAATCAGATTTATATATTAATTGGCCGAATTCAATCAATTTTAATAAATTATAAAGAACATAAAAATGAAGATGATATAAGTATTCAAATACGAAATTTGGATCTGGATATTCAGCAGCTGGACTTATTTTTTATGAATTCAGGTAAAATTGATCTTGAGTTTAAGGTTTATAAGAAAATTGGGAACCTTATAAAATTTTATGCAGACGAATTTCATTTGGATAATCGAGGTGACATAACTCTTGATAAGGCTGAATTAACTTTAAGGTTTGATAAAAAAAATCAAGATAAAAAAGAATTTCTATGGGAAGTTGGTAGTGGTGAAAATTGGATGGGTTATCATATTTCTACATTTTTAGCATTACATGAGTATTTTTCTCAACAAGAAATATCTCCAGTTTTTAATTTTTTAGTTATTGATCAACCAAGTCAAGTATATTTCCCTACAGCTGTGTCTGGTTATAATGAATTAGATAATATTTCCAGTAATTTAAATGATGAAAGATTTAATAGGAATCATGATTTAAAAGCAACCAAACGTATCTTTGAGATGCTAGAGTTAGGTGTGAAAAGGTCTAATCATAAATTCCAAATAATTGTATTAGAACATGCGGATCAATCCATATGGGGAGAGTTTGAAAATACTATTGAAGTTAGAAATTGGAAGCGTATTGGTGAAGGATTAATACCTAGTCACTGGATTAAAACTACAATTTGAGAAATGAATATTTAAGTTATTTCAATTTTTTAGAAGATAAAAAAATGGCATTTAAAAAACCAAATTCAAAATCGGCGGTTCCTGATAGTCCTGACAGACTTTTTATAGATTTGCCACGCAGAAAGCATGCAAGTTTATTTGATCATCAAGGTCAGGTATTAAGAAGTTACGCTTCTGATGCAATTAACAATAGTGATGTAGCTATTCAATTACCAACTGGTAGTGGTAAAACCCTAGTAGGATTATTACTGGCAGAATGGAGAAGGAGAAAATTTGATGAAAAAGTGGTTTTTCTTTGTCCTACTAGACAGTTAGTAAATCAAGTAGTTGAAGAGGCTAATAATAAATATGGTTTAACTGTACAAGGTTTTTCTGGGCCGATTAAAGGATATTCAGCTGAAGCAAAAGCTGCTTACAAAGATAGAAGAAAAGTGGCTGTAACGACCTATAACAGTATTTTCAATACGAACCCTTTTTTTGATGATGCAGATGTCATTATCGTTGATGATGCCCATGCAGCAGAAAATTACCTTCAGAATCTTTGGACTTTCAGTGTAAATCGTTTTTCAGAAAATGATTCAACTTTATATAGAACAATTGCTAGCGTTCTTAAATCTGTTTTGACAGAACAGAATTTTGCAAGAATGTGTGGAGCTTGGGAGGACATAAGTGATTTAACATGGGTCGATAAAATTCCTTCTACAAAATTCCAGATAATTAAAGAAGATCTGTGTACAGTCATAAATTCTGCTTTAACAGAATCAAGTAGCCAAAAATATAGTTGGGGTATGATAAGAAGTCATTTACATGCTTGTCAGATGTATGTTTCTTCCTCAGAAATATTAATAAAACCTTTCATTCCACCTACATGGTCTCATAACGCTTTTAATGATGCTAAGCAACGTATCTTTATGTCTGCGACATTGGGACAAGGTGGTGATTTGGAACGTTTAACAGGGCGTCCAAATATTAAAAGAGTATCTATCCCTGAAGGATGGGATAAACAGGGTATTGGACGACGTTTTTTTATTTTTCCAGAAAAGACGTTGGAGTCAGACGAAATTATTGATTTAAGAAGACATTTAATGGGGATGTCGGGAAGAAGTCTAGTTCTTACTTCAAGTAATGATGCTGCAAATGAGATAATTGAAGATATCGAGCAAAACCTCAATTTTCCAATATTTACGGCAACAGACTTAGAAGGTGGCAAGGATGAGTTCACAAATAAATCTGAAGCTGTAGCTGTAATTGCTAATAGATATGACGGTATCGATTTTCCAGAGGAAAGTTGCAGACTCCTTTTTGTTGAGGGATTATCTCAGTCCACAAGCCTTCAGGAACGGTTTTTAGTGAATAGAATGGGGGCTAGTGTATTATTCAACGAGCGAACTCAAACAAGAGCATTGCAAGCTATTGGACGTTGTACTAGGGGATTAAATGATTATTCCGCTGTAGTTATAACTGGCGATGAGTTAAGTTGTTATCTGACGGACTCTAAGAGACGTAAATATTTCCATCCTGAGTTACAAGCTGAGCTTGAATTTGGTGTCGAACAATCTTCAGAAATTGATAAGAATACAATTATTGAAAATTTTAAAATATTTATAGAGCATGGTGAAGAATGGGAGGAGGCCAATCAAATTATTTTAGAGAATAGAGCCTCTGTTACTCAAGAACCATTTCCAGCAATGGATGAGCTGAGTCGTTCAGTAAAGTATGAAATTAATTGGCAAAAAGCATTATGGAATGATGATTTTGTAGATGCATATGATGCTGCGAGAGATGTTCTTTCTCAATTAAAAGCTCCAGAATTAAAAGGTTATCGAGCTTTATGGAGTTATCTAGCAGGTGCAGCAGCTGATAAAGCTACAGAGGCTGGCTTTGGTGATTTTAGAGCACAAGCTAGAGATCATTATAATCTTGCTAAAAAGGCTACAATTAGTATTCCTTGGCTGTCTATGCTCTCAAGAGAATTAAATATCCCTACAAATGAACCTCAACTTGAATTCCGAAATTTATTAGCTATGCAGCAAGTTGAACAGATTGAGGGGTATTTTGATAGTCTGGGATTGTTAAATAATACTAAGTTTACTTCTAAGGAAATTCTAATTAGAGAGGGGTTAAGGGATAAGGACAGTTTTGAAACTGCGCAAGTATTACTTGGTAAACACATGGGTTTTAAAGCATTTAAAGAGGAAACAGAAGCATCACCAGATCCATGGTGGACTATTGGTGATTTAGTAATTGTTTTTGAAGATCATGTAGGGGCTCAAGATACATCTTTATTAAGTCCTGAAAAAGCACGACAAGTAGCTTTGCACCCCAATTGGATAAAGAATCATGATGCTATGTATTCAAATTCTCAAATTTTACCAGTTTTAGTTACTCCTGTTACAAAAGCTAGAGATGGAGCGATGCCCCATCTTGTTGGTGTAAGTTGCTGGAATTCTTATGAGTTTTTAATTTGGTCGGATCAAATTTTAGATCTTGTTAGAGAGTTACGTAGCAGTTATACAGGCGCTGGAGATCTAGTATGGCGAAGTATAGCAGCGGAAAAATTAATACATTTAAATGCAGACCCACTGGGTTTATTCGGGTTTTTAAAAAGTAAATCTGCAAAAGATTACTTCTCTGAAGCATCATAATATTTTAAAAAGCTATAAAATATTCTTTTATAGCTTTTAAGTTTTTAAAAGTATTTTTTACTTTATTTCATGTGGTTATTATTTTGTTCAAAAAAATATTAGATCACTAATGACATAAAAAACTTAATCTATTAGGTTTAAATAATTTGATTTTTAGGAAAAGGTACAATTTTGTCCCTCAAGCTATCAATAAAATCAGACCATTCCTGCATCATCTTAGTTCTGTACTCCAAGTGTTGAGCATGGTTATACGCTTGAGAAACTGCATTGCCAACAGTGTGAGCTAGTTGTATTTCAATTGCATCATGCATATAACCTTGCTCATGTAATGTAGTTGATGCAAGTCCACGAAAGCCGTGTCCAGTCATTTTACCTGTATAACCCATCGTTCGAATTGCACTTAAAAGAGCATTATTACTTAATGGTTTTGCAGTACTGTGATTATAGAAAACAAATTGCTTATTTCCTGTGAGTGGCTGCAGAGCTCGAATGAGTTCAATCGCTTGTCGAGATAGAGGAACAATATGGGGTAGAGCCATTTTCATTTTATAAGCTGGAATACGCCACAACTTATTTTCAAAATCAATTTCATCCCATTCCATGTTGATGAGTTCAGCTGTCCTCACAAAAGTTAAGGTCATGAACTGTAATGCTGTCTTAACTAATATGTTGCCGTGATAATGATCCATGCGTTCTAAGAAAGGAGGAAATTCAGAAATATCTAAGCGAGCCATATGCTTCACTTTACGAGGCTTGAGAACTTTCTGAAGGTGAGGAGTAGGGTCGTTCTCGATCAGACCTTTACCAATTGCAAAACGGAAAATACGTCCAGCTAAAGGTATGGATCTTTTAGCCATCTCTTGAGCACCACGCGCTTCAATTTGTTTAGCACAAGCAAGGACATCTTTACCTTTAATCTGATCAATAGGCATATGTCCTAATGCTGGAAAAAGATCTTTTTCAAATACAGACAAGTCGCGCAAATATGTACCTTCTTTAATAACGGGCTTTCGATCCTCCATCCATTCCATAGCTAGGGATCTGAAGAGAGTACTTTCATCTAATTGTTGTAATCGTTCATTTTTTTTAGCATTTGGGTCAATATTATTGTAAAGCTGAATACGTGCTTCATCTCGTGCACGGCGAGCTTGGGCAAGTGTGATTTCTGGATAGCTACCAATAGTTAGGGTGCTTTCACGGCCATTAAATCTATATTTTAAACGCCAGAACCTTCCACCTGAAGGTGTAACCTCCAGATATAGTCCTTTTTCGTCAGAATAGCGCTTTTTTTTATCAAGTGGCTTTATTTTTCTAACTTGAGCATCAGTAAGCATTTTTAATGGTATCCGTGCAAATTGGGGGACGAAAAATAACTTAAAAAGTCTGTCCCCCAATTATCCCCCACGATATGGGGGATTGCAATGGATGTCCTAGGATTTAACAAAACAATAAAAAAGGCTTAAACCTATGTGGTTTAAGCCTTTCAGTACCCCGTTGGATGCTACGGGAAGCTAATTTGGCGGTGAAAGAGGGATTCGAACCCTCGAAACGCTATAAACGTTTACACACTTTCCAGGCGTGCTCCTTCAGCCACTCGGACACTTCACCATGGCGGAGGATAATATCGAAAAACATAGCCATCGACAAGGTGAAACAATTGAATTCGAGCAAAAGTTTTAGCTCAATGATATGATTCGCAAAAATAGTGTCGATAATTGAAGACAAGCTTATGCAAAGTACTGCAAAAAAAGCCGCCTTGCCTGCGATGACCTTGGCAGCATTAGGGGTCGTGTTTGGGGATATTGGAACCAGTCCACTCTATGCATTGAAAGAATCCTTCCACGCTGCACATGGCTTGGGCATCACCCCTGCAAACGTATTGGGTATTTTGTCCATTATCTTTTGGACCATGACCACGGTTATTACCATTAAATATTCTGCAATTGTCATGCGTGCAGATAACAATGGTGAAGGTGGGATTATGGCTTTGCTTGCACTCAATTTGCGTAATACCAATTTTAGCCATCGGAAAAAATTACTGTTAATTTCGATCGGCTTTATTGGGGCTTCACTATTTTTTGGGGATGGGATCATCACCCCAGCCATTTCAGTCTTATCTGCCGTAGAAGGCTTATCCATCGCAACCGATGCACTTGACCCTTATATTGTGCCGATTGCAATTAGCATCGTCACTGCTGTATTTGTCATGCAAAAGTATGGGACAGCCTTTGTTGGTAAGTTCTTTGGCCCACTGACCTTATTGTGGTTCTTCTCTCTCGGTCTTCTTGGGATTTCGAGCATTATTCAAACGCCTTTGGTTTTGGGCATGCTGAGCCCACATTGGGCATTTCAGTTTATCGTGACCAACCCTTTAATGGCCTTTTTCATTATGGGTGCGGTAGTGTTGACCGTCACAGGTGGCGAAGCCCTGTACGCAGATATGGGACATTTTGGTCCTGTGCCGATTCGTTTGGCTTGGTTTATTGTGGTTTTGCCGTGTTTACTGCTTAATTATGCAGGACAAGGTGCATTGCTCTTGCGTGATCCGACTGCGATTGAAAATCCATTTTACCTGTTGGTGCCAGAGTGGGGCTTGTACCCAATGATCTTCTTGGCCACTATGGCCGCCGTTATTGCTTCACAGGCTGTAATTTCAGGCGTCTTCTCTTTAGCGCGTCAGGCCATTCAATTGGGTTATTTACCACGTTTAAATGTGAAACATACTTCAGACTCAGAACAGGGGCAGATTTATGTACCTTTACTGAACTGGATATTGTTGGCATCGATTATTGTCTTAATTTTAATCTTCCAAACCAGCTCACAGCTTTCGCATGCCTATGGTTTAGCGGTCACCATGACCATGCTGTGTGATACCTTATTGATTGCGGTATTTATTCGTTATACATGGAAATGGAGCATGCCAAAATTGGTGCTGCTGATTATTCCATTCCTTGTTTTAGATTTGGTCTTGGTGAGTGCGACCTCACTTAAAGTATTATCGGGCGGTTGGGTTCCATTGCTGATTGGCGGTATTGCATTCATGTTATTAATGACATGGAAACAAGGTCGCGAGTTAACCTTTGCCAAGCTTCAGCAAGATACCTTGCCACTGGATTTATTTGTACAAAGTATTGGTGATCAAGCCAATTGGGTTGAAGGTGAGGCGGTCTTTTTAACAGGGACACCAACCGTTGTACCGCATGCGATGTTGCACAATATGAAGCACAATAAAGTACTGCATCAAAAGAACATCATTCTCACTGTTAAAATTCAAGATGTTCCTTATGTGGAAGAGACCAATCGCTTCCATGTCGAAACCATGAATCAGCATTTCTATCGTCTTGAATTGTACTATGGCTTTAAAGATGAAATGAACATTCCACAAGCGCTTGAAGCGGTGTATCAAGCGATTGATCTGGAATATAACTTAATGCAGATCAGCTTCTTTGTATCGCGTGAACGGATTATCAGTACCGTGGGTGATGGTATGGCGCCGTGGCGTGAAAAGCTCTTTATCTCGATGCAACGGAATACCAGTCCTGTGAGTGACTTCTATCAGATTCCACCAAACCGTGTGGTTGAACTCGGTAGTCAGATCGAGATTTAAAACCTCAATAAAAAAACCAGCGCATATGCTGGTTTTTTTTGGAGGATAAATCAGCTGAAGTCTTAGTTCATTGGATCATTTACAGGTGCCTCTGCTGATGAATCTAATTGCGGTGCAGCAGCTGGGGCAGCATTCATGTCTGCATTTGCCGTGGGTGCGACAGCATCATTTAACGCCGCTTCAGCTTGTTGTGCTGAGAGTTCTGCATTCGGTGCCAGCGGATGTTGCTCTGTTGGAGTCGCAGCGACTTGTTGTTGCGCTGTGGTATCAGGTGCGGCCTGTTGAACAGGGACTTCACTCTGTGGTGATGTTGGCATCACTGCTTGGTCATTGGGTACACCTCGGTTCGCTGGGCTGATAGGTGCTGCATTTGGATCAAGCAATTTAATTTGCCCTGAGCTTACGAGTTCTTGAATAGAACCCGGTTGACCATTAACCGTAGTCGTGACTTTGGCTTGAGAGAGACTTTCTAAGGTGTCACCCGGTTGGATAGGTGGCTCGGCGAAGGCTGAAGCACTTATCACTGTGCCGATTAAACCAAGAGAAGCTAAAATCTTAGAATGCATAAGAACTCCGTAAATTGCATGTATTATTTCGTTCGATTCTTTTTTACCTTGGCATATTTTTTGAAGCGACAGCAATCAAAGATACGCAATCGCATCACGTTGCCGTAGAAAAACTCTACAAAAAAGACATTTTGTTACATGCAAAATCATCTAAATATGGCGTTTTGTTTAATTGTTATGCGAATAGAACTCGAGCGATATACTTCGTATACGCTGATTGTTAAGCTCGTGAAAAACCGATGTTTATTGTAGTTGTGATGGCGAAGAAGAAAAGTAGTTCAGGTAAGTCAGTCTTTAACATGTTTAATCAAAATGGCCTGAAAGTGATTTTAGGATTGGTGGCAACGGGAAGTTTTGCGATTGCCTTTGGTCAAGAAAAAATTCAGCAATACGTGTCTTTAAGCCCAAGCTCAAATTCAGCCTGTTTAGAACAATTTTATCGGGAAATTCCGCCTTATTTACTCAAAGAAAGTTTAAGTAAACACAGCTATGCACTGTGCTTTAACGGTTTTAATGTGATGTATTCGGGCGTTTCGAAAACCCCCCTCTGGGTTGCAGAGGCCCTGACGCCGCAGCGCCTGAGCCAAAAAATTCCACGTGAAGATAGTTTTCACGAAGAAAATAATGTTGCAACCGAACATCGAGCGACATTGTCGGACTACCGTGGTTCAGGCTATGACCGTGGACATATGGCACCGAATGCTGATATGCCCAACAAAGCCGCACAATTCGACAGTTTTTCTTTGGCCAACATGGTGCCACAAGCCCCTAAAAATAATCAGCAAGTGTGGCGTGAATTGGAAGAAGCCACACGGGCGCTTGTGACCAAGCAAAAGCTAGATGTTTTTGTGGTGACTGGGCCAGTGTTTCAGGGCAAAAAGCTCAAGACCATTGGTCAGGGAGTGATTGTTCCGAGTGCGATTTACAAAGCGGTCTATATGCCAAAAACGGGTGCAATTGGCGCTTATTACGCACCGAATGATAATTCACAGCAGGTAAGAATTGTCAGTGTCTGCTATTTGGAAGAGCAGTTGGGTGTGAATTTATTTCCGCAACTGACAGAAGAGCAAAAACGTAATACCTATAAACTACCGTTGACAGCAACGGCGGTAAAAGCCAATAGTACAATTCAGTATTCACATTGGGATGCGGAAAGTCAGTGTGCAGAAGAGGTTTCATCCGAGCAGCTCAAAGCCTTACAAAAAAACTTTAAATCGGGCTCTACTCAGTCGAATACTGGTAGCACCGCAACAAAGGGCACGGGTATTGATGCGGCGGATCAAGATGCAATTGTGAAACAATTAGTCGACGTCTTATTGCAATATATTTTGCAGCTGTTACGTTAAAGTTCTAGGCAGTTGTATGTATAGACATTCGACTGCAGTGCCCAATGCCTGAAAAATAAATACGAGTAAAAATAAAATGTTTAAACCTTTTGTACAAGGCAACGAGTCTCATGCCATTCATGATTTGACCCTTGAAAATGACACAGACTGCGTCAGTATTTATGGCAATTTACAACTCACCAAAGACCAAGCTGGCCTAGCTGCGGCCAAAGCATTGCAGGCGTATCTGAATGCCATTGTGCAACAGCTTGAAAGTGAAGCTCAGCTTCCTGAGAAAATTGAACGTCCGCAGTCGGGTGAAATTGACAATCCGTTTTTATAACATAAGTCTATCTATGTTCCATGTGGAACAATAACAAACCCTACAGATTGTAGGCTTTGTTATTAATGGGGAGAGAAAAAATTAATCCTCTTTTTCTAAAATTTTATAAATAATAGCGCCGATAATGGCACCGACAATCGGAGCAACCCAGAACAACCAGAGTTGGCTTAAAGCGGCTGTTTCAGCAAATATTGCAACACCTGTACTTCGTGCAGGGTTAACCGAGGTGTTGGTCACAGGAATACTGATCAGGTGAATCAAGGTCAAAGCTAAACCAATGGCAATCGGCGCGAAACCAGCAGGCGCACGCTTATCTGTGGCGCCCATAATCACGATTAAGAACATTGCGGTCAGTACAATTTCAATCATTAAAGCGGAGATTAAGGAGTATTTTCCTGGTGACAGTTCGGCATAACCATTGGTCGCAAAGCCTCCTGTACCGGCGAAACCAGCTTGTCCTTGGACAATCAGGTATAACACCCAAGCGGCTAAAACTGCTCCGACCACTTGGGAGACCACATAGGGATCAGATCTTTGGTATCAAAACGTCCACCGACCCATAAGCCGACACTGACTGCAGGGTTAAAGTGACCGCCAGAGATATGTCCAAGTGCAAAGGCACCCGTTAAAACGGTTAAACCAAAGGCAAGTGCAACGCCAAGAAAGCCGATGCGCAACTCGGGAAAAGTTGCTGCAAAAATGGCACTGCCACAGCCTCCGAAGACCAACCAAAACGTTCCGATGAATTCAGCAAGATATTTATTCATAATGCGCTTTTTGTAGTTATTGATGTTTTATTCGCATAGAACTTTATATCTAACGAGAAAATACTCGTTTTTCAATCAATTTAACAAAAAAAGCATGACATCCTGATGACGTGGATTAAACAGGTCAGATTTTAGTGAAAATGCTGAATACGCCACTGCTGAGGTGTGACTTGTGTCCAGTGTTTAAAGGCACGTTGAAAAGCACTTTGTTCAGAGTAACTCAGCAACAGTGCAATTTCCTGTAAGCTGAGGTGTGGATCTTTTAAGTATTGCTCCGCCAAAATACGTCGAACTTCTTGCATCCGCTGTTGGTAGGTCGTGCCTTGTTGTTGTAAGTAACGTTGCAGCTGTCGGACTGAAAAATTCAGTTGCCGAGCAATATGTTCAATTTGATATTGGTTTTTTTGTAGCCCCGTTAAAATCGCATGCTGTAGGCGCTGGTCGATTTGGGTGGAGTTGGGAAGTTTTTCCAGTAAAGCTTCGGCCTGCTGTAAGAGCAGTTTTTGCAGGGTTTGATCACCTTGCTGAAAGGGCATGGATAATTCGCTGAGGGGAATCATCATCATCGGCCGGCTTTGAGAGAAGCGAACTTTACAATTAAAATATTGCTCATACAGTGCCGTATTTTTCGGTGTAGGGTGAGTAAAATGAACCTCGCTGAGCTGGATGTCTTCATGGGCGACAAAGTGCTTCATAAACTGAATGATCAGCGCCATTGCCACTTCATTGCTGAGTTGTGTGGTCAGTTCAATCGGCATCTCCACCCAACCAAAGCATAGATTTTCACCTTCAATTGCAACATATAGTGAACTGCCATCATAAATGAGGCGATGAAAGTCATGATAACGGGTGAGCGCCTCGCCTAAATTTTCGCAGGACAGCGCAATATAGCCCAAAATGCCTAAATGCTTGGGCTGTACATACTTTGCAATCTCAAGTCCGAGCGCAGGGATGTGCAGATGGCTGTCAAGATCATTCAGTAACTCTAACCATAGGGCATAATCAAAACGTTCTAAGTTCTGTGCTTTTTCAAGCTGTTCAGAAATTGGGTAGCCCACGGCTTGGCAATAGGCATAGAGTAAATGCCCCAGTCCACCGTAGACAGAACCTGTGTAATCTTTGAAATGTTGCATTGATTGGCTCTATTGTTCTTGTCGTAATTTGTCAATGAATTTGAATGCTAGGGTCAATATTTAGCATAGTTTCCTCATTATATTCAATCTGAATATAGGAGGAATTTGCCATGTGGAAAGGTTTTGTCGCAGGACTGGTGGTTGCCAATGCGTTTGAGTGGGTTGCACATAAATATATTTTGCATGGAACACACCGTGCTGGAAAGCCACGCTATAGCCCCGTGCCTGACAGCATGAAATCGCATTGGGAGCATCACCGAGAAGTGCGGAAAACCACATTTCACGATCATGGTTATGTTGAAGGTTGGAGCAATTGGCGTACCAAAAATGAAATCGTGTCACTCGCTGTCGTGGCGGGTGTGTTTGGGACATTATTTTATCCTGTCTCCAAAGGCATGACGTTGTCTGTGTTGTACAGTGCAGGAAATTATTACTACATCCACCGCCGTGCGCACTTAGAGCCAGACTGGGCAATGCGTAAGATTCCTTGGCATTATGATCATCATATGAACTCTAATCAGGATGCCAACTGGTGTGTGACCAAGCCGTGGTTTGATTATATTTTAGGAACGCGGGTCATTTCCTCGTTGGATTTGCAAGAGCAAAATCCGTTGGGTATTGCTTTACCTCAAGTGGTGCCGGATAAGCTCACCCAGTGGGTCAATCAGGTCTTCCCTGCAAAATGGGTTAAGGCACCTGAAGCGATTCCACTGAACTCAGCGCAGACGACTGAAACGGTTGCAGGATAACTGAATGGGTATTTTGTCGTGATTTGTCAATAATATTGGTGTGTATTGTCAATATTTCGTCATTTGAACATTCTATAGTAAAGCTGTTGATGAGCTGAAATCATCTCATGAGCACTAGTACGTCATTTTTCATTTTCCAGTTTAACAAGTCAATGTTGTCGTTATTCTAGGTTTATAGGGAGTCGCAAGACTCCCTTTTTTTATCTCAAAAATTGAGAGCATAAGTTCGGTCAAAAGCCAGCGAGCATTCTAAACTTTAACATCTAATGCATAAACGACAGTACTGTTCGATTTAGCATTAGCTCAGCTGTACCGAAGACAGCGTAATTGAGTCTATTAATTTGCCTGCTTTTTGAAGCCTGTTAAAATATAGCGATCCATTTCATCGGTATAGTCAGGGGAAAACTGAAAGCAAACATGCTCGTTGATGTTTAAGGTTTTGAGATCAGGGAAGCTTTGTCTGGCACGCGGACTATTGCTAAATAAAAAAGCTTGTCGATCACTCTTAAAGTAAAAAACTTTTTCAGTACTAATGTTGTGCCGTCGATAATGAGTGACCTCCGACCATTGTGTAAAAATACCACAAGCCCGAATTTGATCAGGTGCAATCAGCGCTTTTTCATAATAGTGTTTAAACTGGTATTTGCAGAAGCTGATATAGCTAAACAGGCATAAACCAAGGAGTAGCAGTACAGCCAGCATAGCAAAAGGGCGTTCAACATATTTCTTCATCAACAGAATGAAAACAAAACAGATCAATAGACCACAAATAAATAAGATTAGCTCTAAGTGATACATTTTTTCTCATCTTTAAAATGATAAAAAGAGTACTCGAAAGCACTCTTTTCATAGGTTTTACGGTTATGGTCTGTTTATAGACGCATTTCGATGCCTTGATCTGCAAGATATTTCTTCGCTTCAGGAATGGTGTGTTGTCCAAAGTGGAAAATCGAAGCAGCCAGTACAGCGTCTGCGCCACCTTTTAAAATACCATCGGCCAAGTGTTGTAAGTTACCGACACCGCCCGAAGCAATGGTTGGAATAGTCACGCGGTCATTGATTTGACGCATTAGCTCGAGGTCATAACCTGCTTTAGTACCATCGGCATCCATCGAAGTAATCAGCAGTTCGCCTGCACCAAAGTCGGCCATTTTCACGGACCATTCAATTGCATCAATACCGGTTGGTTTACGGCCGCCATGGGTAAAAATTTCCCATTTATTCTCGCCCGTTTTTTTTGCGTCAATGGCAACCACAATACATTGTGCGCCAAAGCGTTGCGATGCTTCTTGTACAAATTCTGGGTTAAACACCGCTGCTGAGTTAATGCTGACTTTGTCCGCGCCAGCATTGAGTAAGAGACGAATGTCTTCAACTTTGCGAACGCCACCACCGACAGTTAAGGGAACAAAAACCGTTTCAGCCATACGTTCAACCGTACGATAAGTCGTGTCACGACCATTCGAAGTTGCGGTAATGTCTAAGAAGGTAATTTCATCAGCACCTTGTTCGTTATATCGACGTGCTACTTCTACTGGGTCACCTGCATCACGAATATCAAGGAATTGAACACCTTTCACTACACGACCGTTGTCTACGTCGAGGCAAGGAATAATACGTTTAGCTAGCATAATTTTTTCCAAAAATAACAGCCGATTATGAAACTTCGCGACTTAGATGCTACACCTTAATAGTCGGAGCGGGTATTCTATCAAACTTATGTAAGTTTTTTTGCAGGTTTTATATGTCGGTTTATACCACTTTGACTTTACAGGAAGTTCAGGCGTTTGCAGCACCTTATGGACTTGAGGTAATCGATCTGATCCCAATTCAAGGCGGTATTCAAAATACGAACTATTTTATTGTGTGTGAAAATGCTGTGCAGTATGTATTGACTGTATTTGAAGAAATGGATGAACAGGGCGCAGGCGAGTTGGTTCCTGTGCTTGAGCATTTAGGTCAGGCTGGTTTAGTGGTTCCTGTACCTTTAAGTCACTCAGGCAAAGCCATTCATAGTTTAAAAGATAAACCTGCCCAAATTGCCCCACGGATGATGGGCAAACATCCCATGCCTGCGACCCTTGAGCAAGCCGAGGCGATTGCGGTTGCACAAGCGCAAATGCATGTCGCACTGCAAGATTTTCCACTAGAGCGTGCAGAATACCGTGACCATGATTACTGGCTCGCTGTAGCGTTACAGATGAAACCGACATTAAGTGAGGCGGATCAAGCACTACTCAATAAGTTGTTGGGGTTATATGACGCATTATCGGCGGTTTATCCGAATCGTCCAAAGGGCTTTATCCACTCGGATTTATTTCGTGACAACACTTTGTTTGAGGGCAATCAGCTCAAAGGCATTTTAGACTTTTATGAACTGAATAAAGATGAGTTCTTGTTTGATATTGCGATTACCCTGAATGATTTCTGTACCGAATATCCAAGTGTGCATTTAAATGAAGACAAAGCCATTGCATTCTTAAACGCCTATGAAAGCATTCGTCCTTTGACTGCCGATGAAAAATCTTGTCTCGAGTTGTATCTTGCAATGGCCGCTGCGCGTTTTTGGATGATGCGTTTACAAGTGGCACAAAAAAATGCAGAACAAGGCCGTACGGGGGATGACATTTTGCAGAAAAATCCTGCCGAAATGCGTAATATGGTGATTGACCGCCTAAAATTTGTAACTGCTTAAATAGGAAAGAAAAATGCGTGACCAAGGACGACTCGTTGAATGGTTTGATGAAAAAGGCTATGGCTTTATTCAGCCCAACGATGACAGCAAAGATCGCGTGTTTTTACATATCAAGGACTTTGCGCGGCAAGGTCCTCGTCCTATTTTAGGCTGTGCGTTGGAATACAATGTGATTGTGGATGCGCAAGGGCGTTATCGTGCACAGCAAGTCAGTTATTTAAAAGCATCACAAACCCAAAAGAGTCGTACCTCAAAAGTCTCACCGAAAAAGACCGAACAGGGTCAACGCTGGAGTCCAATGCAAATTGCGTCGGTGGCATACATCGTGTTTTTGGCGCTATTGGTATTGTTGGGGCGTTTGAGTGGATTAGTGCTGCTGTTGATTAGTGTGATGAATGCGGCCAGTTATTGGTTCTATGCGCAAGATAAAGAAGCTGCGCAAAATGGACAGCGCCGTGTACCTGAAAACACGTTGCATCTCCTTTCATTTTTGGGCGGTTGGCCTGCAGCATGGTTAGCGCAGCAAAAGCTACGACATAAAACACAAAAACAACCGTTTAGAAAGATTTACTTTTGTACAATTCTATTCAATATTCTTTTAATTTTATGGCTTATTTCTCCTTTCAATAGTTTGCCTATTTAAAGTTCAAGCCCACTTTATGAGGGACAATATGAATTATTCAGTCGATCAAGATCCGAATCGTAGTCTGACTTTTATTCTTTATATTTTGTATATCGTTGCGATTTTTTCCGCAGGCATTTTAGCCATTATTGCTTTAGTGATTAATTATGTGAAGCGTGGCTCTGTGCATGGTTCCATTTTTGAGAGCCATTTTACTTGGCAGATTCGCACCTTTTGGTGGTATTTGATTTGGAACGTGATTGCCTTTGTGCCATTTATTTTCTTATTCTTTACGGGTGAAAATACCACCGCTTTCGCAGGTGTCGCACTTGGTGCTTCAACCTTCTGCGTGTCTGTGATTGGGTTGTCATGGGTGTGGATTGTATATCGTGCCATTAAAGGCATTATTCGTTTAAATGACAATCAACCGATGTATCAATAACAAGTGATGGGATTTAAAAAGGGCTGTATGCCCTTTTTTTAGGTCTGTATCTTTTGGGATGATATTTATGCACCGAGATGAACCAAGCTGATGCAGCAGTATGTCTATTTTTGCGCAGGCTTTTAAAAAGTACCTTACTAAATTGAATTTCAATCTTTACTTTTTTATATTAATAAATTTACTTTTTTAATATTTATAACTTACATTTTTATTGATAGGTAATTACTTTTTTAATAATTATAATTTACATTTTTAATAAATTAACCTTACATTAATGTACATTTATTTATATGAATAAATGCGTAGAGAATATTATTAAAAAATAGCCTTTTTTGACTAAGCGTAGAATCTTCCGCGACGACGTTTTAGCCCCAAAACATGGATGGCGCGAACCAAAACTGCATAAGAAACAGAATAGCCAAAGTGTTGTTCAAAAAGTGGAATTAAATCGCTAATATTCTGAAATTTTGTATTTTTAACAAATACTTGAAATTCATTCCAGTCTTTAATATGGCTAGGTGCTCCACGATTTTTCGCTGCTTTTGGAGACAAGCTACCTGTTTCCTCTTCGAGCTTAATCCATGCGTCTAAGGTCACACGAGAGATGTTAAATTCCTTGCAAACGGCAACCTTATAATCCGTGAGTTTATAGCGTTGAATCGCTGCTTTTCGAGTTTCTAAATCGTACTTTGGCATTTAATTTAATATTTTTAAAATAGCGAAGCTGTTATTATATGGCATAGTTGTTGCAAAAACCAAAATCACTAGATTAAAAAATGAAAGATGGTGATTTCGGTGAAAAATGCAGATTTTTCTTTAAAGAAAATGTCACTATGGCAAGTGGTCATTATTGGTGTGGCCTATATGACCCCGATGGTCGTGTTTGATACCTTTGGGATTGTGTCTGGGATCACCGATGGGCGTGTGCCATTGGCTTATATTTTGGCGTTGGTTGCAATGTTACTGACCGCATTTAGTTATGCACGTTTTAGCCGAATCAGTGGTGACTCAGGTTCTGCCTATAACTACACGGCACAGTCGTGTGGAGCCAAAGCCGGCTTTTTTGTCGGCTGGTGTTCACTGCTAGATTATATTTTGTTGCCTTTGGTGAATGCCTTACTGGCAAGTATTTACTTAGAAGCTGTGATTCCGAGTGTGCCGTATTGGCTATGGGTAGTTCTATTCACGGGTTTGGTTACGCTGATTAACTGTTTCCGAATCAACATTTTGGCGAATTTAAGTCTGTTGTTTGTACTTTTACCCTTACTGCTGATGGTTTTATTTATCTATCTAGTCATTCAAGGCGTGGGTTCTGAACAAGGCTATGATCATGTACTGACTTTAGCCCCGCTGTTTAATGGAGACAGTTCTGTTTTGCCTTTGATTGCGGGTGCATCGATTTTATGTTTTTCATTTTTGGGTTTTGATGCGGTCACGACCATGTCCCATGAAACCAAAGATCCGCAAAAGAATATTCCACGTGCCGTGCTGCTTACCACGTTGCTCGGGGGCGGAATTTTTATTAGTGCCTCATGGTTTATCCAGCTGTATTTTCCAAGCAATGTGCGTTTTAACAACCCTGACGAAGCCTTACCTGAAATTGTCCTCTATGTGGGGGGAGCACTTTTCCAAGCCGTATTTTTATGTGCCCAAATCATGAATACCTTCGCTTCAGGTTTAGCCACCCATGCCAGCGCTTCACGTCTGATTCATATTATGGCGAAAGATGGCATTTTTCCCAAAGCAACCTTTGGGCAGCTCCATGCAAAATTAGGTACGCCACTTTATGCCGTCTTAAGTATTGGCCTGATTTCGCTATCGGCCATTTTTCTAGATCTTGCGACGGTGGTCAGCATGATTAGCTTCGGTGCTTTGATTGCCTTTACGGCGGTGAATTTCTCAGTTTTTGTGAAGTTCTATCTGTTGGAAAAACAAACCCAAGGCATTAAAAACAAATGCCTCAATTTGATTCTTCCCTTGTTATCTGTATTGGTGATGCTTTGCCTTTGGGTCAATTTAGAACGAAATGCGCTAATTTTTGGTTGCTCTTGGCTGGTGATAGGCATTGGTCTATTTATTTATAAGAAATTGAAAAGACAAAACATTGTGATTGGAAATGCATATTAAACCCTGCATGAAAATGAGATAGATATTGAGTGTGAATGAAATGAAGATGAATAAACCGACATTTTTAGACGACGTTGAATACAAAGCCAGTTCTGCGGCACAAAGTGGTAAAGAGTGGAATTGGTTGAACCCGCAGTGTGCTGCGTTTAGTCATCCAGCCAATTACTACGAAAGCTCGTTACAAGTATGGCATGAGTTTGAGCCTTTAAATGCGGATATCGAATGTGACGTGGTCGTGATAGGCGGTGGCTTACTGGGAGCATCGGCTGCACTGCATTTGTCGGAGCAGGGTGTCGATACGGTCTTGGTTGAAAAAAACCGAGTGGGCAGTGCCGCCTCAGGGCGCAATGGTGGGCAACTCACACCGGGATTGGCACGTTGGGAAGCCGAAACCATGATTGAGCACTTCAGCTTTGAAGAGGCTAAAAAGTTATGGCACTTTACCTCAACGGAAGCGATGGCTTTGATTGATAGCATTACTGAAAAATATGGCTTAGATGTGCAACGTAAACGTGGACACTTGACGGCTGCGGTACACCCTGGACATTTAGATGCACTGCATGAAGGGATGAAAGCACGTCAGTATTTAGATGAAAAAAATACCTCAATGCTGACCCAAGATGAATTACGTGAGCATGTGCAATCCGACAACTATTTTGGCGGTCAGTTGGATCAACTTGGGGGGCATATTCATCCTTTAGCACTGACGCGTGGTTTGGCTTATGGCTTTTGCCAAAACGGCGGCACGATTTATGAACAGACGGAAGTACAGTCAATCCAAGAACGTGCCGATGGTATTTATGTGACCACAGCCCAAGGCGTGATTAAAGCACGTAAAAGTGTGGTAATGGGTGTACATCATGCCTCATTTAAACTATTGGAAGAACGCAATCAAACCACCATTCCTTTTTATACTTATGTGTGTACCACTGCGCCTTTAGCATTAGATTTGAAAGAACTTTTGCCGACGGATCTGCCAGTATACGATACCCAGTTTCAAATTGACTACTACCGCGGGGTTTCTAAAAATCGATTGTTATTTGGCGGTGAAGGCACGGGTTCGTGTTGGAGTCCTGAACAAACGCATGACTATTTGCTAGGGCGTATTCAACACGTATTTCCTCAGTTAGAGCAAGTCCAGCTTGATTTTGTGTGGAGTGGTACGACAGATTTAACCGTTAATGGCGCCGCGGATAGTCGCAAATTTGGCAGCCAATACCCAATCTATGCTGTTCAGGGGTGGAGTGGACATGGTGTTGCGCAAACGGTGCGTATTGGTAAAGCCATTGCCGATGATTTCTGCGGTGAAAGTGATGACTTTAATATGTTGACCCGTATTCAACATCAGAACATTCCTTTTGGGCGTGCACTGGCGCCGTTGGTCATTCCAATAGCCAAAAGCATGTATGGAATTGGAGCAATGATTAATCCGGGCAAGATGGTGTCATTCTAACCACCTGACCATACTGCTGAATTGGGGGCTATTGATCACTCGATTCAGCAGTTTTTTCGTTTCGGAGATAGGCTAAAGTTGTTCGAGGTTCTTTTTCGACTTCAGCAGTTTCGGTTTCCATTCACTAATCATAATGCCAAAGACCACTAAAAGTCCGCCCAACAAAGCCAGTGGTGCTAAGCGTTCTCCTGCAAGACGCCCAAACAGTGCTGCCCATACAGGCTCTCCTGCGTAAATAATCGCTGCTTGAGATGGATTGACTGAGCGCTGTGCCCAATTCATTACATATTGAATCACGGCACTGGCAAGACCCAAGCCGAGTGCGATACTCAGTAAAGGCCATGAAAAGTCTGGAATGCGGTGTTCACCTGCCAATGGCATGGCTGCAAAGGCGAGCACAGAGGCAACTGCCAGTTGAATGACCGTCACTCGACCAATGTCGACTGTTGGGGCAAAATAACCAATCAGGATAATTTCCATCGCTATAGCAATTGCACCGAGTAGGGTTAAGGTCTGGCCAAAGTTCAGTGAAATTGAATTCAGGCTATTGCCTGTAAGTAAGACTAAGCCCATGAACGCACAGAGCGCACCAATCCAAATCATAAAATGGGGCACTTTACGAAAGATTAACCATAATAGTACGGGTACTAGGGGTACATACAGTGCAGTTAAAAAGGCAGACTCACTGCTACTGACTGTTTGTAGTCCGACCGTTTGTGTGCCATAGCCAATAGTGACCATACAGCCAATGAGTGCACCTGCCCACAAGTCCTGTCGGGTAATATGTTTTAAATGTTGATAGGAAAATAAGCCAATAATTGTCGCGGCGCAGGCGAAACGACAGCCCACAAAGAACATGGGAGAGCTGAAATTTAAGGCGTATTTCACAGCTAAGAAGGTGCCGCCCCAAATAAAGGTAATTAAAATCAGTGCAATGACAGGCGCTTTAGAGCCGAGCTGAGTATTCAACATAAAAGAACTGGTGTGCAATATATTGCACATAGCTTGTCATGCTTTGTTTTTGTGTGCAATATATTGCTCAATGTTTTTTTGATTTATCTCTATGAAGTCTCCTGCGGTACTACAACACGTCAGTCAAAATGTGCGTCATTATCGAAGTTTAAAAGGCTTGAGCCAGCAACAACTGGCGGATTTGGCTGGTTTAAGCCGTCGTATGGTGGCTGGAGTTGAATCAGGGCAGGACAATATTAGTTTGGCGAAACTCAGCTTGATTGCCGATGTGCTTGAGGTCGATTTTGTACAGATTATTGCTGCGCCTGAACAGCAAGGGCAAGCGGTGGTCAATATTTTGGCTTGGCAGGGTACACAAGCACACAGTGAAGCAAAATTAATGGCCTCGGCGGCAGCAACACAAAAAGTTGAACTGTGGACATGGGTACTTGCCCCAAATGAGCACTATAGTGCAGAACCCGACCCAGTCGGTTGGCGTGAGATGCTCTATGTGATGGAGGGGGAGTTAACTTTGGATTTGGCGGGTGACATGAAAGTCTTAGGTGTAGGTGAGTCGATTGTGTTTTCGAGTGCCATCGAATACCAATATATCAACCGTGGAACTGTACCGTTAAAGTTTATTCGTAATGCGATTTATTAAATAAGATGCAGATCTTACATACTGATATTTAGCGCATAAAAAAGAGGTCAAAAGACCTCTTTTTTAAATTCTACAATTAGAACGATTGTTCATCTAACAGCAATTGTGCTTCACGTAGGTTTAAACTGCCTTCATAAATTGCACGACCGGTAATTGCACCCAAAATACCCGGTTGACCTTTGAGGTTACGTACGTCATCAAGGTTGGTCACACCACCTGATGCAATCACAGGTAGGCCAGAGTATTGTGCCAGTTGAACAGTTTGCTCAACGTTCACACCTTGCATCATCCCGTCACGTGCAATGTCGGTATAGACAATGCTCGATACGCCCGCATCGGCAAAACGTTTGGCCAAATCGGTTGCTTTCACATCGGTCACATTGGCCCAGCCATCGGTGGCCACCATGCCATTCATGGCA
Organism: Acinetobacter sp. TYF_19; assembly: GCF_043105125.1. Taxonomy (NCBI): domain Bacteria; kingdom Pseudomonadati; phylum Pseudomonadota; class Gammaproteobacteria; order Moraxellales; family Moraxellaceae; genus Acinetobacter; species Acinetobacter sp. TYF_19. The sequence continues at coordinate 208,284 of NZ_JBICLH010000013.1, read as the reverse complement.
TCGATACCGACAATGATATGACCTGCAAATTTCTTACAAGCTTCTTCAACAAACTCAGGGTCTTGAACTGCCTTGGTGCCAATAATGACAAAAGACACACCTGCTTCTAAGTAGTGTTCGATAGTTTCTAGTGAGCGAATACCACCGCCAATTTGAATTGGCAGTTCAGGTTGCGCACGAGCAATGGCTTCAACCACAGGTTTATGAATTGGTGTACCAGCGAAAGCACCATTTAAATCGACCAAATGTAAGCGACGCGCGCCTTCATTTACCCAGTGCTGTGCAGTTGCAACAGGATCATCAGAAAAAACCGTATCGTCTTCCATACGACCTTGTTTTAAACGAACACATTTGCCATCTTTCAGGTCAATTGCAGGGATGATCAGCATGCTTTCGCTCCTAGCCAAATCTTAAATAAAATCAATGTCCGTCATCTTAGCAAAGTATTGGCAATTTTCTAAGCATCTGTTACAGCTTTTCATGACGACAAGGTTTTGTTGTTTTTTCTAATTCTTTGGAAATATCTTTTGGAAGTCGCTCTAAACGCCGCAATTCTTCAAAAACCAACAGCGCCGCATAGGCATCCGCAGCAGCATAGTCAACTTGTTCAGGCGTGAGCATTTTCCTTGCCCAATTTGAAGTGCTGACTTTTTTACTTTTCGGGAAGTTGAGCTGAAAGAGCAGGGCGATGGCATTTTTAATGCCGACAGGGTTGGTCAAACCAAAGCTTGCAAAGCATTTTGACAGCTCAACCACGCCTTTGAGCTCAAAACCTTTTTTGCGGAAAAGATGGGTATCATTTTTTAAACCAAAGCCCACTTTGAGCTGGTCTGGATTCGCCAAAAATGGTGCAAGGAAGCTCCAAATGGGTGGACTCATTTGAAACAAATAAGCCTGCTCGACGCTGGCTAGTTGAATTAAATGCGGACCCGTGGAGACTTCTCCCACTTGAAAGGTCGGTTTGGACTCGCTGTCAAAACCGAAGATGGAAACCTGTTCTAGTTCAGCGCGGATTGCTTCACACTGTTCAAAGTTTTGAATGACATGAATTGCTTGTTTTGGCAAATTTTGAAAACGAGGAAATTGTTGAATTTCGACTTTGCTGGGAAGGATGTGTTGAAAAGAAGAATCCATCATGCTTTGACTATGCCATTGTTGCTTAAGCCTAAAGCTTTTAGGTTGATTTAGCAAAACAGCCGACCTAGGCAGGCTGTTTTGCACGGGTGATTTTAGGACATAAAACCAGCCGCAATACCGCCGATAATTGCTAAAACGAAAATCACGATGTAAATCCATGCCAAAACGGCTTCCCAGCCTGCGGTTGGGCGTGGTGAGCCATAGCTGTTGCTACGATCATCGCCTGGTGCGAAAATCAGGTAAAGCATTAAGATCACGTTGGCAAGAGGCACCAACATCAACAGTGATAACCAGCCCGTATGGTTGCGGTCATGTAGGCGACGAATAGTAAATACAAACGTGAAGTACATCAGCGCAACATAGATCAGGATGATAAAAATCATGCCGCCACCGAAGTTGCCTGTTTCCAAGTTCACGAATGTATTAGGAAAGATGGCGATGAAAATACCAAGAATAATTGACGCTACAATGGCAAGTAGACAGTTCCATGCTAGGTATGAAAAACGTCCGAAACGACCTGCGGCATTCAGCGCAGATTCTTGTGCATATTGAGTCATAGTGACTTACCTTATCGTTGTAAATTAAGTTTTTTATAAATAAAAATGTCTAAAAAGCAGGCAAATCATAATCAAATTTGGTGACAATGAAAAGGCATCTCAGCCATCTTGAGTACACTAGTCTGCTGTAAAGCAAAGATTTTATATCTTCAGATGTATAGGAGTGAGGCACACGCCTCATTTATTTAAACTGTTTCTGATTTATTTTGAGTCTAGGTGCATCAATTTTGGATAAACAAAAGCCCAACCGAAGTTGAGCTTTTTCAATCAAACAGAGGCTGGAATAAATTAAATTTTCCATTCCACAAAGTTTTTCAGCAGTTGTAAACCTGCGGTATGACTTTTTTCAGGGTGGAACTGGGTCGCAAACAAATTTTCTTGATGAATGGCTGTGCAGAACTCTAAACCGTAGTCACAGGTCGCCGCCACAATGCCAGAGTTCTTCGGTTCAACATAAAAGCTGTGCACGAAGTAAAAACGTGCATCTTGCTCAATGTCGTTCCACATTGGATGACTCGGATCGGCTTGATGAACTTGGTTCCAACCCATATGGGGTACTTTCAAGCCGTCTACATCAGGAAAGCGTTTCACACTGCCTTCAAAAATACCGAGAGCATCCACTCCGCCATTTTCTTCAGAGCGTTGCATGAGCGCTTGCATACCCACACAAATCGCTAATACGGGCTTATTAAATGCCGCATGACGAACGACTTCATCAATCCCTGCTTCATGCATGCCTTGCATACAGTCACGCATAGCACCTACGCCGGGGAATACAATTTTATCAGCTTGAGCCACTAATTTGGGGTCATTGGTTACATCGACTGTTGCACCAACATGCTCAAGCGCTTTTGCTGCTGAGTGTAGGTTACCCATACCATAGTCAAGAAGGGCAATACGTGTCATTACAAACTACCTTTGGTTGAAGCAATGGTGTTGGTTGCACGTGGGTCAATTTCACAGGCCATACGAAGTGCACGCGCAAATGCTTTGAACACACTTTCAATTTGGTGGTGGCTATTTTTCCCTTTCAGGTTGTCAATGTGTACTGTCATGAGCGCATGGTTCACAAAGCCTTGGAAAAACTCAGAGAAAAGATCCACATCAAAACGACCAATCATGGCACGGGTAAATGGAATATCCATAAACAAACCCGGACGGCCCGATAAGTCCACCACAGCACGGCTTAAAGATTCATCTAACGGTGCATAAAAATGACCATAACGACGTAAACCTTTTTTGTCACCTAAAGCTTTAGCAAAAGCCTGTCCAAGCGTGATACCACAGTCTTCAACCGTGTGGTGATCATCAATTTCCAAGTCGCCATCACATTCAATATCAATATCAAATAAGCCATGTCGCTTGATTTGATCAACCATATGATCTAAAAAGGGAATACCTGTGTTGAGCGTGCCTTGACCCGTACCATCGAGGTTTACACGAACTCGAATTTTGGTTTCGTTGGTATTTCTTACCACTTCACTGATACGTTCTGTCATAGACACGTTCCTCAAAGACGTCAAATAATTGATGTAAAATGTTTCGCCGTAACGAAGTCACCGCATATTAGATTGCTCAGGAGGGTTTATCAATGCCTATTACCGTACACGCTTATACTTCACTGGAAAAAGAAGAGTTGCGCAGCCAGCTAGAGCGACTGTACGACACCAGTCCTGAATTTGGCGATGGGCATGATGCCGTAGAACAACTTGAGCAAAATCTAGCTCAGTATACCTTACTTTACACCGCAGAATTTAATACTAAAGTCATTGGCGCCATTTGGTGTAGTGGGCAGGGTGAAAATAAAACCTTAGAATACATCGTAGTACATCCTGCTAACCGTGGAAGAGGGGTTGCGGAGCGGCTGGTTGAAGAAGTCTGTCGTATGGAAGAAGCCAAAGGTGTGAAAGTGTTCGAGCCGGGTTGTGGTGCGATTCACCGTTGCTTAGAGCACATTGGTAAAATTTAAGCTTTTTTCAAGCAGTTTATACACTGCTTTTTTTCATGAATAGTGATGGTGATGCACTCTAAGTACAAAGAATGACTCAAAAAATGTACGAAGGGTGCTGGGTTTGCTGTAAAAGTAAACACTCAAATGATTTTTTTGAAAACGCACTTGACGCTGCTTCGCTTAAACTGTTTAATACGCGACATCGGCGTGATAGCTCAGTAGGTAGAGCAACGGATTGAAAATCCGTGTGTCCCCAGTTCGATCCTGGGTCTCGCCACCATATTCAAAATATTATTTAAAGATTTCAATCCCTGATCCCATCAGGGATTTTTTTTGACTGAAATTTATTCGATCAAATAAAAAAAGTGATGATTTTTATTGACTATTCATCCGAGATGCGGCTTAATACACGGCATCGGCGTGATAGCTCAGTAGGTAGAGCAACGGATTGAAAATCCGTGTGTCCCCAGTTCGATCCTGGGTCTCGCCACCATATTCAAAAAAGCCTCAAACAATGTTTGGGGCTTTTTTTTTGTCTTATGAAAAGTAGGATTGTATAAGATGTTGGACAACATCATGCTTTGGTTAATGGAAAATGTGCTAATTTTGAGTCAAAAATAAGACTGAGAATGGCTTATGAAGGACCGCTTTTCATCGGGAAGTCAGCTTTATCAACTCGCACGTCCAAGTTATCCAGCAAGTTTGATTCAAGAAATACTCAAGCATGTGGCGACTCCTCAATTTGCATGGGACTGTGGCGCAGGGTCGGGGCAATTGACTCAATTGTTGGCGCCGCATTTTGATGCCGTGGTGGCGACAGATATCAGTGCTCATCAGTTACAACATGCACCTTATTTTGAAAATGTCAGTTATCAGGTCCAATCCGCAGAGCACACCAGTTTTGCCGAGCAGAGTTTTGATTTAATCACGGTGGCTCAAGCCATTCATTGGTTTGATTTTGATGGTTTTTATGCAGAGGTGCGGCGGACTTTACGACCTGAAGGCATTTTTGCGGTCATTGGCTATGGTTTAATTCAGCTGCAGCAACCTGAGTTACAGGGTTGTATTGAGCGACTTTATTTTAAGACTTTGACAGGCTATTGGGATGCCGAAAGACGTTATATCGACGAGGCCTACCAAACCATTCCTTTTCCTTTTGAGGAAATAGCGACGCCTGAATTGTCGATGTCATTTCAATGGTCTGCTGCTCAATTGTTGGATTATTTAAACACATGGTCTGCACTGAAACATTATCGGGCGAAAAATTCAGATGACCCCTTATATGAGATCAAAGCATTCTTTGCGTTGGATGATTATGGGAACCAAGTCTTTGAGCTTAAATTTCCAATTTTTTTAAGATTGGGTCGTCTACCTGTATCGGCGCATTGAGTGTTTGAGCTTAATCGGCAATCAGACGTTTACCAAAGCATACGACTTCGATTTCCTCGTAACCCAGTTGCTCATAGAAGCTTTGCACGTCGATATTTTCTTTACGTACAAGCAGTTGTAGTTTGGGGCAACCTAACGCAATCAGGCGCTTCTCGAGCTGCTGTATGAGTGCAGTTGCGACCCCATTGCGTTGAAAGTGTGGATGTACTGCCAAATAATTAATCCAGCCGCGATGGCCATCATAACCACCCATCAACGTGGCGATGAGTTGTTCATCTTTAACGGCCAATAAAAATAAACCATCTTTTTGTGCGGTTTTTCTAAAAATATCAATTTCAGGGTTATTCCAAGGGCGAGTGAGGTCGCATAACTCCCAAAGTGCAATGACGTCTTCTAAATCTGTTTCGAGATAGGGGCGAATAATGAACATGAGCTTGGCATTTTTATTTTTTGGATGCGTTTAGATTAATTGAGTTTTTTTATTTTGATAAGTGTTTTATTGCACTTTTCAACAGACATAAAAAAACGCCCAATGGGGCGTTTTTTTAAAACTTTAAATTAAGCAGATTTCGCTTCTGCTTGAACAGGAAGCATATGGCCTGTTTCTTCAAAGTTAGAATGCCAAGACAAAGCTTCACGAAGAAGATGAGGTGTATGACCGCCTTTTGCACATGAGCGATCGAAGTAGTCATTTAATGCATCACGATACAGTGGGTGCGCACAGTTGTCGATAATCGCACGAGCACGTTCACGCGGTGCTAAACCACGCAGGTCAGCCAAACCTTGTTCAGTGACAAGGATGTCAACGTCGTGTTCAGCATGGTCGATGTGCGATGCAAATGGTACGATAGATGAGATGTCGCCACCTTTTGCAATTGATTTGGTTACGAAGATCGCAAGGTGTGCATTACGTGCGAAGTCACCTGAACCACCAATACCGTTCATCATTTTTGTACCACAGACGTGAGTTGAGTTCACGTTACCGTAAATGTCAAATTCAAGCGCAGTGTTGATGCCGATAATACCTAAACGACGAACCAATTCAGGGTGGTTTGAGATCTCTTGCGGACGTAAAACCAATTTATCTTTGTAGGCTTCAAGGTTATTAAATACTTTCTCGCCGTATTTAGCTGAAAGGGTAATTGATGAACCTGAAGCAAACTTCATTTTACCTGCATCAATCAATTCAAACGTACAATCTTGAAGTACTTCTGAGTACATGACGAGGTCTTCGAAGTTTGAATCTTTAAGGCCTGTAAGTACAGCATTGGCAATTGAGCCAATCCCTGCTTGTAATGGGCCTAAGTTCTTCGGTAGACGCTCTTCAGCTACTTCTTTTTCAAAGAATGCGATTAAGTGGTCTGCAATGCCTTGAGTTTCATCATCTGGTGCAGTTACTGTTGATGGAGAGTCGTGCAAGTCATTGTTGATGACGATACCTACGATTTTTGCAGGATCGATATTGATCGCGTGCGTACCAATACGCTCATCCACTTGAGTCAATGGAATCGGTTGACGTGTTGGACGGTAAGTTGGGATGTAAATATCGTGTAAGCCTTCAAATGCAGGGCTTAAGTTGGTATTGATTTCAACAATCACTTTTTCTGCGAAAATTGCGAAGCTTGCAGAGTTACCTACCGACGTTGTTGGAATGATGCCGCCATCTTCAGTAATTGCAACCGCTTCAATGATCGCTACATCTGGCTTTTTCAACTGAAGGTTACGCATTTGCTCAACAGTTTCAGACAAGTGTTGGTCAATGAACATCACTTCGCCATTGTTGATTGCTTTACGTAACGTGTTGTCCACTTGGAACGGTAAACGACGTGCCAATACACCCGCTTCAGTCAATTGCTTGTCTAGGTCATTACCTAAAGAAGCACCAGTAATTAATGTGATTTTTAAAGGATTTGTGTGTGCACGTTTAACCAATGCCAAAGGTACAGCTTTCGCTTCGCCAGCACGAGTGAAGCCACTCATACCTACAGTCATGCCATCTTCAATAAAAGCAGACGCTTCTTCTGCACTGATGACTTTATCGTGAAGTGAAGCTAAACGGATACGATCTAAAGACATGGTTTACTCTCGTTAATATTCTGGATCTGGCACCGATTGTACCGATCAAGAACGACATTGTGCATACCTGTTAGGCTAAGGTCTAATTTTTTGAAAAAATGTGGGTATAAGGGATTCTGATGATTTGTAAGTGGTTGAAATATATTTGGTAAAATTAAATTGTTGAATAGTTGAACAAAATCGTTTGATCAACTATTGTACAAAGTTTAAAAATGCTCAACCAAGGTTTGCTTTAATTTTTCGAGTGGGTTGTTGCTGGAAATTTCAGCATCTTGATTGTGATGAAGAGGCAGCGAAATAATTGCTTCAAGACCGCCTTGTTCTCGATTATGAATAGTCAGTTGACCTTGGTGAATATCAACAATGCGTTTCACAATGGCGAGACCTAAACCACTGCCTTGGACTGTTCTGGCTTCATTGCCACGCACAAAAGGCTGCATAAGTTCTTCAATTTGATCGTCAGGAATGCCTTCACCATGGTCTGCTACGCTAATTAAAATATGTTCATTTTCCACTGTTGCGGAAAGTTCAATCGGCTCAGCACCGTAGCGTTTTGAGTTATTAATCAAGTTACCAATCAGGCGTTTAAGAGACAGACTCCGTGCCTGAATAATCGGTAATTCAGCAGGTTCAAAACGAATATCCAAGGGTTTGAATTGCACCACCAATTCTTGTAATAGCATATTTAAATCGGTGTCTTGGATTTCCTCATCTGAACCGTCACGCATATAGGAAATGAACTGATTTAAGATCGCGTCCATATCTTCAACGTCATAAATCAGTCCCTCTTTTAAAAAATCATCATCGGGCATCATTTCCGCACTGAGTCGAATACGTGTCAGAGGGGTGCGTAAGTCATGTGAAATCCCCGCCAACATAATCCGGCGGTCACGTTCAGTCTGATCTAAGGTGTAGATCATGTGATTAAACGCTTGGTTGACCTCACGAATTTCTTGGGGGCCGTGATTGGTCTCTAAATACGGCGCTGTGCCTGTTTTACTATAACTGTTGGCAGCATTTTGCAGACGACGCAGCGGGCGATTGAGCTGACGAACCAAGGTTAAAATAATGGCTGCTGCAATAAGGGGTACGCCAAGCAGCCAACCGAAAATTAACTCAGGGCTGTAGTTGGCATAGGTTTTCAGTGGTTCCCGTACCCAGTTGCCGTTCATTTCAGGCGTTTGAATCCAAATGCGCGGGCTAGGTTTAAATTGGAAATATACTGTGGCATGTTCGACTTTTAATTCTTTGGCCAGCTTAGCTTCAATTTGATTGGTAAAGAACTCGGCAATCACCTTATCTTTAACATTGGGATATTCTTTGGGATCGGTGACGTATTCAATCCCGACGCGGCTTCTTAGCCAGTCATCGACATCGACTTCAGTATTTTGATGATAAATCCGTAAATCGGGGTTGTTGAGAATTTCTATTTCAACAGCAAGATAACGAGCATGTTGTTGAATTTCTGGAAGATATAAGGTGCGCCAAAAGAACCACAAAGACATAAATAAACTGAAAAATACAATGAAGAGTACCAGTACGGTGGTGCGCATGGCAGCAGAACGCGGCTTGATTTTATCTAAAAAGCGTTCCCAACGCGTGCGTTTACGTTCTGAATACGCTTCGTAATCTGTAAATTTTTGAGGGTCGATGGGTTCGAGTTTCACGTGATTTCCTGTTTCTATGTAAGAGACATAGTTCAATGGTGACAGGTATGCGATACGCGAAAAGTCATCTGCAATTGTTCGAGGCAGGAGGTCTGGGTGTTATAAAGTTTCTGCGAGCATGATGTTGAAATGCAGAAATATGCCGAGTTTTGCAGATGACAATGGTTTTGCTTACTTTTGTCGAAACAATAGTAAGGCGAACCGCAGGTTAATCGATAAAGTTGAGCTTAACTTTAGGACTCCGTTGTGCTGATTGTTGCAACTCAGCTTAAAAAGACCGAAGCCGTATTTTTCAGTTTTGAATTATTCCGCGCCATCTGGAACGAACACATAACCCACACCCCAAACGGTTTGGATATAACGTGCACGAGCAGGGTTTTCTTCTACAAGGCGACGTAGACGCGATACTTGAACATCAATTGAACGTTCCATTGCCCCCCATTCACGGCCACGTGCAAGGTTCATCAATTTGTCGCGAGTCAAAGGCTCACGTGGATGTTGTACCAAGGCTTTCAGTACCGCAAACTCACCTGTAGTTAGGGTTACGACTTGACCTTCACGCGTGAGAGTGCGTGTTGATAAATCAAGTGACCATGGCCCAAAGCTGACCACTTCCATTTGTTGGCTTGGTGCGCCTGGAACTTCACGGACTTGGCGGCGCAGTACGGCGCGAATACGTGCTAACAACTCATTTGGATTAAATGGTTTCGGTAAGTAGTCATCTGCACCTGCTTCTAGACCTGCAATACGGTCTGAGTCACTGCCACGTGCGGTGAGCATAATAATAGGCGTATCAATATTGGATTGGCGTAGACGACGACAGATACTTAAGCCATCTTCAACAGGGAGCATGAAGTCGAGCACAATCAGTGAAAACAGTTCGCGCTGTAACAGACGATCCATTTGGGTTGCGTCATGCGCTGTTTTTACCACAAAGCCTTTATCTTCTAAAAAGCGTTGGAGTAGCGTACGTAAACGCACATCGTCATCTACCACTAAAATGCGTTCAACGCGATCTGCGTCGCTATGTACAGCATCTGTTTTTTCAGCAGGTACAACTAAACTCATTGAAGTGCTCCTTTATTCTTTATTGTCATCGTAAACAAAAGTCGGGACAGTCTTGAGTATACGACTCATTTGTATGTCTTTACTATGCTCTAAAGCAACAAATATTGCAGGTAAAATCAAGACATAGATACCAAATGTATACATCTTAGCCCATAGAAAAAAATGGCAAAGAATACCTAAAAATAAGATTTAATACTGAAAATGAGATGGATTTATGAAATTTGCCTGAAATATGTCACATTTAAGCCATTAAATTAATAAAAACAGTTGTGGATTTTATAGTCTTGGTCTTTATAATCATGGCTTTTAGTACATATCCTTGTGGGATCACATACGATGACTGACTTAGTTCAGCAGTTGGCAAAAGAAATTGCCGTACGTCCAAATCAAATCGAGGCTGCCATCAAGTTGATTGATGAAGGTGCTAGCGTTCCATTTATTGCGCGTTACCGTAAAGAAGTCACGCAAGGCTTAGATGATGCGCAGTTACGTCAGCTCGATACACGTTTGGCTTATTTACGTGACTTATTTGAACGTCGCGACAAGGTAATCGAATCATTAAAAGAACAAGACAAATTGTCTGATGATTTATTGGCACGTGTAAATGCTGCTGAAACTAAAAATGCCTTAGAAGAAATTTACGCACCATACCGTCCAAAACGGACCAGTAAATCATTTAAAGCCAAAGAAGCAGGCTTGGGCCCGATTGCAGAGAAAATCTTTGCAGAAGCGGTTGATCCAGCTGAAGCATTGGCAGGCTTTAGCCATGAAGATTATCCAGATCTAGAAAGTCAGCTGGATGCGATTCAACATATTTTAATCGATGACTGGGCGCAGAACATTGCACTGACCACTGAACTTAAGGCCACGTTTGCAAAAACGGCCACTTTAAAAAGTTTAGTGGCAAGTGATGAGAAAAAAGAAGTTGGCAAAAAATTCCGCGATTACTTCGACTTTTCTGAAAATTTAAATAAAGTCCCGTCACACCGTTTATTGGCTATGTTACGTGGTCGTCAAGAAAACGTTTTAGGTTTAAAAGTTGATGGCGAAGATGATGCACCATTGGCGCGTATTGAAACTGAATACAGCCTTGAAACTGCACAGCCGCAAGCACGTCAAGACTATTTAAAACAAACGGCTAAATTGTTCTGGTTAGGCAAGGTTCGTCCAAGCATCGAACATTCGTTGCTCACCGAAAAACGTCTTGCCGCCGAATCTGAAGCAATGGATGTTTTTGCTGAAAACTTACGTCATTTGTTGTTGTCTGCACCCGCGGGCGCACGTACAACATTAGGTGTGGACCCTGGCATCCGTACAGGGGTGAAATTGGCTGTGGTGAATGCATCGGGTGATGTACTTGCACATAGCACGATTTATCCATTTGCACCTAAAGATGATAAAGCGGGTTCAATTGCAGAACTTGCCCGTTTATGCCGCGAGTTCAATGTTGACCTGATTGCCATTGGCAATGGTACAGCAAGCCGTGAGACAGAAAGCGTTGTGGCTGAAATGATGGCTGCAAACAGCGATTTAAAACTGACACGTGTTTCTGTATCAGAAGCGGGTGCATCGGTTTATTCAGCGTCTGAATTGGCTTCTGCGGAGTTACCAGAGCTAGATGTATCGATTCGTGGTGCAGTGTCGATTGCACGTCGTTTACAAGACCCATTGGCTGAACTGGTGAAAATCGATCCAAAATCGATAGGTGTAGGTCAGTACCAACATGATGTGAACCAAACTGGTTTAGCTAAAACCCTTGAAGCAGTCGTTGAAGACTGTGTGAACTCGGTAGGTGTGGATGTTAATACTGCATCATCTGCTATCTTGGGTTATATCGCAGGTTTGAATAAGTCGATTGCACAGCAAATTGTCGATTTTCGTAAAGAAAATGGCCGTTTCGACAACCGCCAAGATTTGAAAAAAGTACCGCGGTTAGGCGAGCGTACTTTTGAACAAGCGGCAGGTTTCTTACGTATTCAAGATGGTTCAGAGCCACTGGATGCTTCTGCTGTTCACCCAGAGTCTTATGCGCTGGTGGGTAAAATTGTTGAAGCGAAAGCGACGACAGTGAAGGACATCATTGGTAACTCGGAAATCATTCGCCAAGTGAATGCTGAGGAATTTGCAGATGAGAAATTTGGTTTACCAACTATTCAAGATGTACTATCTGAACTGGAAAAACCAGGTCGTGATCCGCGTCCAGAGTTCCGTACAGCAAAATTCCGTGAAGATATTACCGAAGTTGCGCAACTGACTGAAGGCATGCAGCTTGAAGGTGTCGTGACCAATGTGACGAACTTCGGTGCTTTTGTGGATGTGGGTGTACACCAAGATGGTTTAGTTCATATTTCAGAGTTGGCGAATGAATTCGTTGCAGATCCGCATAAAGTGGTGAAGCCGGGGCAAATTGTGCAAGTACGTGTACTCACTGTAGATGCTGAGCGTAATCGTGTGAATTTGTCGATGCGTCCGGAAGGTGCTGAAGCGCCTAAAGCTCCGCGTCAACCACGTCGTGAAAATACAGAGCGTAGTGAACGTAAACCACAAGGTAAACGTCCACAACAAACACGTCCTCAAGGCGAGCGTGCTCAAACAAATAAGAAGCCGCAAACGGCTAAACCTCAAGAAAATAAAATTGGTGGTTTAGGTGCATTGTTACTTCAAGCAGGGATTAAAGGTTCGAAATAATCTTTAAGATTTGAATAAAAAAACCTCCCAAGTGGGAGGTTTTTTTTATGGTTACTTTTATCCGTTGATGATGGGCACGATCCAACTGGTGATAATCAGCATAATGCCAAAGTGCCCAAGCTTTCGGCAAACTTTGACAAAAGTTGGAGCGGGTTGTTCCAGTCGAGTGGCATAATCTTTGAGGCTTATGGCTTGGGTGCTGCGGCTATGCCACACGAAAACAGCAAGGTCGATACAGATCAGAATCGTGCCGACATTGGCCACGATATCCATCAATACATAATCTTGTAAATACAGGCTACTGCCTACTCGGTAGCAGAGATAAATCGCAAAAGCGATACACACATATTGCAGTACGAAAGTAAAAGCGCGCATAAATTCACAAAATAAAAAAAGACGGCTGTTTATAACACAAAAAGTAGAAGGGTCACGTCGTCTTTATTTTTTGTCCACAAAAAAAGGTATGAGTCTTAACTGATTAGGCTTTGTGCAATCAGGCTGGAAAAAATGGAGACTAAACCTATTTTTGAAAAAATATTGCAATACATGCTTGAGGGTTGTGAGGTTGGCTTGTTTTTTGTTTCTAGAGAGTATATTTCGCTCGTCAGTGGGGTAGGCTGTTGCGGTGCGCGTTGGCTCTTAAAGCCAAATTCGAGCAAGATCATCAGCAAACCGCCATGAATCAGCACTTGCCAGATTGAAATATGAGAGAGGGTAAGTTCTGTATATAGATTAAAAGCAGTGGTTGCAGCAAAGATGAAGCAAAAAAGCTTGAATAAATAAAATGTCTGCATTTCTTTTCCCCTTTTATAATTGCTTTTATGATGAGCTTTTTTTCTTAAGCGAATATTAAGAACTATAAAAGAGTTTCGAAAAATTTAGCTACCCAACCTTTGATCAAAGGTTGGGTAAATTGTAAGAAAACTTACCAGTGTTCACCTGGGAATAAGCGTGCATAAGCTTTTTGTACCCAGTTGAGTTTTTGCTGTTCGCCTACAGACGCGGTAGAACTTGGGAATAAGTTATAACCAATCGACATGAGCTTATTGTTGATGTCTGGTGCAATTGAATAAGTAATCGATGCCAAACGACCTAAGTTAGTTGCGACCTTCTTCGGACGCTTCACAATCGCATAAGCAACCAAATCTGCTGCTTGTTCAGGCGAAAGAGTCGGGACGTATTTATAAATTTTTGTTGGCGCAATCATCGGGGTGCGTACCAAAGGCATATAAACCGAAGTAATCGCAATTTTATGTGAATGCACTTCGGCAGAAAGACAACGACTGAATGCATCTAGTGCGGCTTTAGACGCCACATAAGCCGAGAAACGAGTGGCATTTGCCAATACGCCAATCGAGCTAATGTTAATAATATGCCCATCACGACGAATCATCATTTGTGGCAGGATGTTCATGACTAAACGTACAGCACCAAAGTAGTTAAGCTGCATGGTACGTTCAAAGTCGTGGAAGCGTTCCGCTGACTCATGTACAGCACGGCGGATCGAACGACCTGCGTTATTAATTAAAATATCAATATGATCGACTGAAGCTAAAATCTGCTTAGAGACTTCATCAATCGAGTCTAAATCATTTAGGTCACATGGAAAAACAGAGGCTGAACCACCTTTGGCTTCGATTTCTGCTTTCACTTCTTCTAGTGTTTCTTTGGTGCGCGAAACTAAAAGGACGTGCGCTCCTGCGTCAGCCAGTTTGTGTGCAACGGTTAAACCAATACCACTTGAAGCGCCTGTAATTAAGACGGTTTTTCCATTTACACGTTCTTTAAAAAGTCTATCCATTCTTGAATTCACGTTATCATTCCTGATCTAAGTCAAATATTTGAGGGTTATGGCTATTTTTATATTCGATTATTAAGGCTACATTTTCTGAGAAATGTAGCGGCTTTCCTTCACGGTATAATACCTAAACTGCTTAAAAATATCACTGCATAAGTTATTGAAATAATAAATAAAATTAGAGTAAAAGCTCTATTTTATTGGTTCTAATTAATTGTTTTTAACATGAATTCAATCAAAGTGAAAGGGCTATAAATATAAAAGACAAGCGTATAAAAAACCTCAATCATGTGATTGAGGTTTTAAGTTTAGCAGTCTGTTTTTTAGACTTGAGCCAAGGCCTGCTCTAAATCTGCAATCAAATCATCAATATGTTCAATACCTACAGATAAACGCACCATATCAAGACTTACTCCAGCAGACTTTAATTCTGCTTCATTCAGTTGGCGATGTGTGGTGGTGGCGGGGTGGCAGGCCAGACTTTTGGCATCGCCAATATTGACCAAGCGAGTGAAGAGTTGTAGTGCATCAATAAAGCGAGTGCCTCCTTCACGACCATCTTGTACCCCAAAGGATAAAATTGCCGAAGGTTTTCCTTTGACATATTTTTGCGCTAAGCCATGCTGAGGGTGATCTTTCAGGCCGGCATAGTTGACCCATTGTACTTTAGGGTGTTGCTGTAAATATTCAGCCACTTTCTGCGCATTTTCAGTATGACGTTCCATACGCAGGTTTAGCGTTTCTAAGCCTTGTAGAATCAAGAACACGCTTAAAGGGCTAATCGCAGCACCAGTATTACGTAATGGCACCACGCGGGCACGTGCGATATAAGCTGCTTCGCCTAAAGCTTCGACATAGTTCACGCCGTGATAGCTTGGGTCTGGCGTATTCAGCACTTTAAAGCGCTCAGGATACTTGCCCCAAGGAAATTTACCGCTATCGACAATCGCTCCACCAATCGAGTTACCATGCCCGCCAATATATTTGGTTAATGAATGCACCACAATGTCTGCCCCATATTCAAAGGGTTTCAGCAGCGCAGGGGTTGCGACGGTATTATCGACCACCACAGGCACGCCATACTCATGTGCGATTTTGGCAATCGCTTCTAGGTCAATGATATTGCCGAGTGGGTTGCCAATCGATTCAACAAAGACCAATTTGGTTTTTTCATCAATTAAACCACGTAGGGCTTCTGGATCTTGATAATCAAAGAAACGTACCTCAATGCCTTGTTTCGGTAGAGTGTGGGCAAACAGGTTATAGGTGCCACCGTACAAGGTCGAAACAGAAGCAATGTTGTCCCCTGCTTCGGTAATGGTTTGAATAGCATAAGTAATGGCTGCCATGCCAGAGGCTAAGGCCAACGCGCCAATACCGCCTTCGAGTGCGGCTAAACGTTGTTCTAGCACCGCAGTGGTCGGGTTCATAATTCGGGTATAAATATTGCCTTGGACTTTTAGGTCAAATAAATCCGCACCATGTTGCGTATTATCAAAGGCATAAGACGTAGTTTGATAAATCGGCACAGCCACTGCTTTGGTGGTGGCTTCGGGGCTATAACCAGCATGGATAGCCAAAGTTTCATCTTTATAGGTCATGGGACTTCATCTGCGTGAGTTAAATATTGCACAGTCTACCATCAATGAATATGAGTGAAAGTGTGAAAATAATGAATATTTATCTAAAAAATTCATAAAGATGAGCTAAGAATAGCTTCTTGTCTGTGGAAAAGTGAGATAAAGAGTATGTTTAAAAAATAACCGCACTGAAAGTTGTAACATTGCATTGAAGATCGGTTTCATGCCTTATTTTTTCAACGTATTCATCGTATAATGCCCGCAAATATTTTTTCGCTTCTTGCGATTTTTTGGTTTTTCTATTGAGGAGTCCTACGTGGCCCAATATATTTATACGATGAACCGAGTGTCTAAAATGGTTCCGCCTAAGCGCGAAATCTTAAAAGACATCTCTTTGTCATTTTTCCCGGGTGCAAAAATTGGTGTACTTGGTTTAAACGGTGCAGGTAAATCGACCTTGCTTCGTATTATGGCGGGCGTAGACAAAGATTTCTCTGGTGAAGCGCGTGCGCAACCGGGTATCAAAATTGGTTACCTAGAACAAGAGCCGCCACTTGATCCAAATAAAGATGTCCGTGGAAACGTAGAAGATGGTTTACGTGAACCATTGGATGCTTTAGCACGTTTGGACGAAGTATTTGCTGAATATGCAGCAGAAGATGCAGACTTTGATGCATTGGCAAAAGAGCAAGAAAAACTTGAAGCGATTATCCATTCATGGGATGCGCATAACCTTAGCAACCAAATGGATCAAGCTGCAGCTGCCTTGAACCTACCTGCTTGGGATGCGGATGTCACACTACTTTCAGGTGGTGAGCGTCGTCGTGTTGCATTGTGTCGTTTGCTTTTATCTAAGCCAGACATGTTACTTCTAGACGAACCGACGAACCATTTGGATGCAGAATCTGTGTCTTGGTTAGAGCGTTTCTTGAAAGACTTTGCCGGCACGATTGTGGCGATTACGCACGACCGTTATTTCTTGGATAACGTAGCAGAATGGATTCTTGAGCTTGACCGTGGCATGGGTATTCCTTACCAAGGTAACTATTCTTCTTGGTTAGAACAAAAGAATGCACGTTTAGAGCAGGAAAATAAACAAGAAGAATCTTTTGCGAAAGCATTGAAAAAAGAACTTGAATGGGTTCGTTCAAATGCCAAAGGTCAGCAAAAGAAAAACAAAGCGCGTATGGAGCGTTTTGAAGAGCTTAACTCACGCGAATTCCAACAGCGTAACGAAACTTCTGAAATCTATATTCCACCTGGCCCACGTCTAGGGAATAAAGTCGTAGAAGTGGAAGGTATCAGCAAATCATTTGATGGTCGCGTACTGTACGAAAACCTGAGCTTTACCGTACCACCTACAGCAATTGTGGGTATCGTGGGTCCAAACGGTGCGGGTAAAACCACACTGTTCCGTATGATGACTGGTGAACAACAGCCAGATACAGGTACGGTGACTTTGGGTGAGTCGGTTAAAGTAGCGTATGTGGGTCAGATTCGTGACACCTTAGATAACAATAAAACCGTTTGGGAAGAAGTTTCTGGCGGTTTGGATATCTTAAGAATTGGCGATTATGAAATTGCATCACGTGCTTATATCGGTCGCTTTAACTTTAAAGGTCAAGACCAGCAGAAGCGTGTAGGGGAGTTGTCAGGTGGTGAGCGTAACCGTTTACAACTGGCGAAAATCCTACAAATGGGCGCAAACGTCATCTTACTGGATGAGCCATCGAACGACTTGGATATCGAAACCTTACGTGCACTTGAGGATGCAATTCTTGTATTCCCAGGTACGGTAATGGTGGTGTCGCACGACCGTTGGTTCCTTGACCGTATTGCAACGCACATCTTGTCGTTTGAGAACGAACAGCCTGAATTCTACGAAGGTAACTATGCTGAGTATGAAGCCTATCGTTTAGCGCGTTTAGGTGATGCTGCGGTTCAAAAGCGTACCAAATACAAAAAAATTGGCGGTTAATTTCCCCGCATAAAAAAACCAGCCTTCGGGCTGGTTTTTTTATGCTTAGCAATTGCCGCTTAAGGCGTTTTAGGGGCATTCACTTGTAAGCTGATAATGGTGTAATACTGATTTTTAGGTTTTGCTTTGGCATCGACTTTTTCGCTCACTTCAATCAGGTATTGCCCAGCTTGTGCAAAAGTGAGTGTGGCATTGCCTTGTGCATCGACAGGTGTGCTTTTCGCTTGTTGCTCAAGCTCACCTTGAGCGCGAACCATGAGTTCTGCGTGTGCAAGGGCTTTGCCTGCTTGAGTAATTTGCAGTTGTACAGGCTGTTGCACCGTGATTTGGTTTGGATGGGTTTTGAATTTGACTTGAATTGGGGTTGGCGTTACAGCAACAGGTGAGGTGCTGTCTTTGCTCACATAGCTTTGAATGCTCCATTCGCGAACCGTAGAGACTTTGCTTGGCACTTTGCCTTTAAAGTCACTTGGAATGACATAGTCACGCTCGCTTAGGGCAGGGACTTTATCTGCTGCGACATCGGCAAATATTTTCCATTGATGATTATGTTGTACATATTCAATTGGATATGAGGTCTTGGCAAAAATGGTATAGGTGCCTTTTTCTGGTAGCTTAAGATCAAATGCAGTGGCAGATTCTAAGTGCTTCTGTGCTTGAATCGTCGTCTGTGTTTGGTTGGGTTGGAAAACCGTGAACGAAATATCTTTTAGGGCATATTCAGGATGAAAGGCTTGTTCCGCATAGGCACTCAATAGAGGGACTTGAGTATTTTCAGTGTGATACGCCAGTGGAGCGACGTAGGGTTCATGTGCTTGAGCCACTGAACAGAACAAGAGTGTGCAGAGTAGAGCGTTTTTCATAGAGACTAGGCCTAAAAATATTTCGTAAGATGAGGTTTTTGATTATATCGAGAAAAACTAACAAGTGATAATGATTATTATTTAGGCAGATAAAAAAAGGGAGTTCATAGACTCCCCCTTTTGGATGCAGGTTCTAAGTTAAGGCTTAGATTTCCCACTCATGGTTGCATTCGCGGCATTTCCATTTTTTCTGAGACTGCATGAAGCCTTGCATTGAAATCTTAAAGTCAGGAAGGTCACGGTAAAATAGGAAGCCTGCAATCACACACACGATGAAAACCACAACCGTTGCAATTTGTAATGTTGAGCCAGCGCCATCCCCAAATAGCCACATTGCGATGCTAATGAGCACCAAAAGTAATAATACAAAAATGGCTGGCACTAAAAAAACCAGACTTTTAGGCACGACAGGGCGTGTTGCTGGAGCCCCTGCTTGAGCAACCGGCATAATTTTTGGGCTTTGACATTGAGGACAACGATATTGCATTACAACTCCAAAATTCGAATCTATGCCGTATTCTAATCGGATTGGAGCAGAAAGCCAAAAAAGCGTGTTAATGAAGTGCTGATAAATTTGAGGTAATAAAAAACCCAAGTCATAATGCTTGGGTTTTTTACCAGATGTTGCCATCTTAAATATGGCGTCCCTACGGGGATTCGAACCCCGGTTACCGCCGTGAAAGGGCGATGTCCTAGGCCTCTAGACGATAGGGACTTATTGAGGCATCACGTTGAGTGGTTAACACCGTCTCTCTGTGTGAGCGCTATATTAGGGATATAACGCCCATGCGTCAACTAAAAAATCAATTAAGCTTCATCAACTGCGTCATTTTTCGGCAATTTTAGGCTTTCATTGAGTTTTTCCCAAACTTTTGCTTCTTTTTTGCTAGGACCACCCACAATTTCAAGAGCATGGCGTAAGCGCGCGAAAGTTAAGTCAGGGCCAATGGTGACCATGGTTTGCATCACTGGGGTCGAAGCGGTTGAACCTGCAATGGCAATAAAGAACGCTGGCATAAAGTCACGGAGCTTAATTTCCATTTGGCTGGCTAAGTCCATCAAGGTTTGACTTACGGTGTCATTGTTCCATGTGAACATGCTTTCCAAACGCCAAATCGCAAATTGAAGACTTTGACGAACTTGTTCTTCGCTCAGTTTCTTGCTTTCAAACTGTTCTTTGGTCAAGCTTGGGAACTGGTTAAAGTAATGCGCAGACCAGTTCACCGCTTCTGAAAGCAAGTTGATACGAGGTTGAATCGCTGCTGCGATGTCTTCGAGCATCTTACGATCTGCTTTCCATGCTAATAAGGTATCTAACAGTTCAGCAGGGCTTAGGCCTTTGATCCATTGACCATTGAGCCAATTCAGTTTTTCTACATCAAAAATTGGACCACCGAGGGATACACGTTGAATATCAAAGTGTTCAATCATCTCCGCCAATGTGAATTTTTCGCGTTCATCTGGCATCGACCAGCCCATGCGGCCTAAGTAGTTCAACAAGGCTTCAGGCAAGACACCAATATTTTTGTAGTAGTTAATAGAAGTTGGGTTCTTACGTTTCGACAGTTTTGATTTGTCTGGGTTACGTAGTAATGGCATATGACCCAGTACAGGCATTTCCCAACCAAAGTATTGATACAGCAACTGATGTTTAGGTGCGGAAGGCAACCATTCTTCGCCACGGAAAACGTGGGTGATTTGCATCAAATGGTCATCCACCACATTGGCAAGGTGATAGGTTGGTAAACCGTCTGTTTTAAGCAAGACTTGCATGTCCACTTGCACCCAAGGAATTTCCACTTCCCCGCGCAGTAAGTCATTGACTGTACAAATACCTTCTTCGGGCACTTTCATACGAATCACGTGTGGCTCACCTGCAGCAAGGCGACTTTGGACTTCTTCAGCAGATAATTTTAAACCACGACCATCGTACTTTGGTGTTTCACCACGGGCCTGTTGTTCTGCACGCATTTGATCGAGTTCTTCGCTCGTTGCAAAGCAGTAGAACGCATGACCTTTTTCAACCAAATCCAGTGCATATTGCTTATAAATATGCATGCGTTCAGACTGGCGATATGGCGCATGTGGCCCGCCAATGTCTGGACCTTCAGACCAATTCAATCCTAACCAACGCAATGAATCTAAAATCATTTTTTCAGATTCAGGAGTCGAACGAAGTTGGTCGGTATCTTCGATACGCAGAATAAATTCACCACCATGTTGCTTGGCATAGCATAAGTTAAATAACGCAATATACGCTGTGCCCACATGCGGGAAGCCAGTTGGAGAGGGTGCAATACGAGTACGAACAGTCATAGCCAATTATGATTCAGAATGTAAATTGAGGTCTATTATAACGAAAAAGCCCGATCACTTAATGCTTAATTCAACATTCAGTGATCAGGCTTTTGTGCGCAAATGTCATAACTTGAGAGAGGTTACGACACTGTGGCATATTTTTAGTTTAGAGGAACAATGATTGCACAAAACGGCTAAAGCGCTGGTTTTGTGTAGCAAAGAAATTTTGTGTCGGTGCAACTTTGATTGAGGTCATGATTTTTAAATCATTATCCGTCATCGTAGTTCTATCACTGCCTTTTTGTTGGCTGAGCGCTTTTTCAATCAATGATGTTTTTTCAGTGGGCATCGTTGCTTTGTCATTGCTTTGAATGGCTGCACTATGTCCCAGTTGGCTAAAACAAGCCAAGCCGATACTCAACGTAACGGTATGTAAAAATGTTGCTTTCATGTCCTTTTCCCCTCTCAACATGGTATTGGAACAGATTTTTATTAAAGTCATTGGTAATCTAGTTTCAATTTAACCGATTTCACAAATAAAAAAGTAGAACTGTGTCACACAATTTACAAAATTATAAACAAATTTGGGCTAAATTGACATTTAAACATCAAATATAAATCATTTGGCTTTTTGTACCAAATAACTGTGGAGATAGCATGGATATTTTGAGCTTGATCTGTGGAGGATGGATATGGGTTTATCCTTAAAAGTGCACAAAATAGTCCTTTTAGAGATATCTTTTTATCAGATATAAAAGCCATAATTAATTATAACTAGATGATTGTGTTGGTTTTTTGTTGTTTATATAGTGAGCAAATTCAGTTCGAGTATAAAGCAATGAAAAAAATATTAGCGACATCTATTTTGGTATTATTTGGGGGCTTTGCAGCCAGTGCTTATGCAGCAAAAGATTTTTTAAATGTGTCTTATGACCCAACCCGTGAGTTTTATCAAGAATATAACCAAGCCTTTGGACAGTATTGGAAAAGCAAAACTGGGCAGGAGGTCAACTTTAAACAGTCTCATGGTGGATCGGGCAAGCAAGCACGTGCCGTTGCAACGGGTCTACAAGCAGATGTGGTGACCTTGGCCTTGGCCAATGATATTGATGAAATTGTGAATACTGGACAAATTGATAAAAATTGGCAAAAAGAATTTCCAAATAATTCTGCACCTTATACGTCAACCATTGTTTTTTTAGTGCGTAAGGGTAATCCGAAACAAATTAAAGACTGGAATGATTTAACCAAACCGGGGGTTGAGATCATTACCCCAAATCCAAAAACAGGCGGTGCGCCGCGTTGGATCTATTTATCGGCTTGGGGGTATGCATTAAAACAACCGGGAGGTAATGATGCGAAAGCCAAAGAATTGGTGAAAAAACTTTATCAAAATGTCAAAGTCCTTGATTCAGGTGCGCGAGGTTCATTGACCACGTTTGCTGAACGAAGCATAGGAGATGTGTTGTTGTCTTGGGAAAATGAAGCCTTACTGGCAACCCAAGGCCTCGGTAAAGACAAATACGATATTGTTTATCCGTCTATTTCGATTTTAGCGGAGCCATCGGTTGCGATTGTGGACAAAACCGTCGACAAAAACGGCAATCGAAATTTGGCCAAGGGCTATTTAAATTATCTGTATTCGCCAAAAGGGCAGGAGTTGGCGGCGAAGCATTTCTTCCGTCCACGAAATAAACAAGTGGCGAACAAATACCTTACGCAATTTCCAAAGCAAAAAACCTTTAATATTAATGATGTCTTTGGAGGGTGGGCCAAAGCGCAGAAAACTCACTTTGTAAATGGTGCGATTTTTGATCAAATTTATGCTGAAAAATAAACGTGCTGTGGTTTGACGCGATCACGTTCGAACATAAAAGTGGATATACGCATATCCACTTTTATTATATTTTAAGCATAAAAATGTATATAATAAGAATAAGTAAAGTGTTTGCTATTATTTTAAATAAAAACAATTCATTAAGTCTCAGTGATTCTAAAGTAACGAGTATTTAAAAAACAAAAGTGAATTGCGATTTATGATTTTGTTTCATATATTTAGCATAATTCTTGATATTTAATTTAATACGCCATGAAAATGCATTTGAAATCTCTCTGGGCTGCTGCCGTAGTGGCAACAGGTCTGACATTCAGTATGACATCAGCTCAAGCGGCTGACCGTACTATGCTCAATGTCTCCTATGATGCAACACGTGAATTTTACGATGAGTTCAATAAATCCTTTGGTGCCTATTGGCAAAGTCGTACAGGACAAACGGTCGACTTTAAACAGTCACACGGGGGTTCAGGTAAACAAGCCCGTTCGGTCGTGGATGGTCTAAAAGGGGATGTGGTGACCTTGGCCTTAGCCAATGACATTGAAGAAATTGTCAAATCAGGTCAAATCCAGCCGGGTTGGCAAAAAGAGTTTCCAAATAACTCTGCACCTTATACATCGACCATTGTGTTCATGGTACGCAAAGGCAACCCGAAAAAAATTAAGGACTGGTCTGATCTAACCAAACCGGGTGTACAAATTATTACGCCTAATCCTAAAACAGGCGGTCTACCGCGTTGGGTGTATCTGTCTGCTTGGGGTTATGCACTGAAACAACCTGGCGGTAATGATGCCAAAGCCAAAGAGTTCGTGGGTAAAATGTACCATAACGTGAAAGTGATGGACTCTGCGGCACGGGCGTCTATGACCACCTTTGCAGAACGTCGCATTGGTGATGTGTTATTGACTTGGGAAAATGAAGCCTTAGTGACACAAAAAACTTTAGGTAAAAATCAGTTCGATATTGTTTATCCATCGATCTCGATTTTAACCGAGCCTTCGGTGGCAATCGTTGATAAGACCGTGGCGAAAAATGGCAACAAGTGGTTAGCACAGGGTTATATCAACTATTTATATTCACCACTGGGTCAGGAAATGGCGGCGAAACACTTCTATCGTCCGCGTAATGCTGCAATTCTAGAAAAATATAAAGCGCAATTTCCACCGTTAAAAACCTTCAGCATTGATGAGGTGTTTGGTGGTTGGGCCAATGCTCAAAAGACCCACTTTGTGAATGGGGCGACTTTTGACCAAGTCTATAATAGCCGTAAATAATCCAGTTCATTATTTCAGCTACTACTTAAAAAGCCTCCCTTGGGAGGTTTTTTTGATAATGAATGCTGTTTAAAAACGGTTTTGTCTATGAAAAGTAATATTTCCCTACAAAAAGTCGTTTGGAGCTTTGTTAAAACAAGGTAATAATGTGCAGTTACATTTTTCCTTCCGATCATATTGAGTCTTTATGTCGCATATTTCTGTATTACTTCACGAAACTGTTGATGCTTTGGTAGCAGATCGCAATACAGGGATTTTCATTGACGGGACGTTTGGTCGTGGCGGACATACACGCTTGCTGTTGTCTAAGCTGGATGAAAATGCACGTGTCTATGGTTTTGATAAAGACCCGCAAGCACTGGAAACAGCTGCGATTTTAGAACAAGAAGATCCACGGTTTAAAATTATCCATGCCAGCTTTGCTGACCTTAAGCATGAGTTAGAAGTACGCGGCATTGGCTTGGTCGATGGTGTTATGGCAGATTTGGGCGTGTCTTCACCGCAGCTTGATCAGGCGGAGCGTGGCTTTAGTTTTATGAAAGATGGACCACTGGATATGCGTATGGACAATTCAAAAGGTCCAACCGCAGCGCAGTGGTTGGTCAATATTGAGGAAGAAGCGTTAGCCAATATTATTTTCCAATACGGTGAAGAGCGTTATAGCCGTCGTATTGCCAAAGCGATTAAAGCGGCTGGGTTGATTGAAACCACAGCGCAGTTGGCTGAAATTGTGAAAGTGGCGCACCCGAAATGGGAAAAAAATAAACATGCTGCAACACGAACTTTCCAAGCAATTCGTATTGCCATTAATAAAGAATTAGAAGATATTGAAGTTTTCCTACCGCAAGCGGTAGACGTATTAAAACCGAATGGTCGCTTGGCTGTGATTAGCTTCCATTCCTTAGAAGATCGATTAATTAAACAATTTATTCAAAAAGAGTCGACACTTGAGGAAGACATGGGTTGGGGTATGCCACAACAACGACCAGATACGCGTCGTTTAAAGAAAGTATCACGTGTGAAAGCAAGTGATGCCGAGGTTAAAGCCAATCCACGTTCACGTAGTGCATGGCTTAGAATTGCAGAGCGCTTAGCACTTAAAGGCGAATAATGAAAACTGAAGTCGTTGAAAAAATTCCAACAAAGTTAAAGTTTAAGAAGCTGATTGCCTATGTCATTTTATTGGTGCTGGTGTTTGTCAGTGCCATGATGGTGGTGTTCCAAGTGTTTGAATACCGTCATGACTATCGCGAAATGAGCTCTTTTATGCGCGAGCGTGATGACTTAAATGCAGAGTGGGGCCGTTTGCTGATTGAACAGCAAACTTTTGGCGCAACTGCACAAATTGGAACGCGCGCAGTGACGCAACTGCGGATGTATTCACCACCTGCGGCGCAAACCGTAGTGATTTCTTTACCCACGACTTCAGAAGACAAAAAATAAGGCCGCTGTAACATGGTAGAAAAGCGTAAACCCACTCGTAAAAAACAGCAAGCGGTGACTGAAAAATCGGCTCTACAGGTTGAAATGTGGCGCTTTTATCTCATGTGGGCAGTGGTTTTAGCTTGCTTTATTGCTTTGGTTGGACGTGCTTTTTACGTACAGGTCATCAATACTGAGTTTTTGCAAAACAAAGCCAATGCCAATATTTTAAGAACTGAAAAAATTAAAGCCATGCGCGGTGTGATTTATGACCGTCATGGTGTGCCTTTGGCGATCAGTACGCCGATTATGAAAGTGGTGATTGATCCACGTGATTATTTTGATAATAAAAAACTGTTTGATGAGATTACGGCTGAATTAGCCAAAGACCCGCACAATCGTAAATTGAAGCGTCAATTACCAGACAAAAACTTAAATCTGGATGAACTGGCTGATGCTGTGGGCATGGATCGCGCAGAACTGAAGCGGAAACTGAATGAACGTCCGCGTTCGCGTTACTTGGTCTTGAAAAAAGAAGTGCCACCTCAGCAAGCTGAACTGATTGCGAAGCGTGAGTTCCAAGGGGTGTATACCGAAAAGAACTATAAGCGTTACTATCCGCAACCACAACCGAATGCGCAAATTATTGGTTTGACCAACAGTGAAGGTTCGGGCATTGAAGGTTTAGAAATGCAGCTGAATCAACGCCTGTCGGGTATTGATGGTGAGCAGCAAATTGTTCGAGATAAAAAGGGCAATCGTTTTAAAGATGCTGAAGTGGTTAAAGAAGTTGAGCCGGGTGAAAATATTACGCTCAGTATTGACTCGCGCCTTCAGTACATTATGTACCGTGAACTGACCGCTGCGGGTGTAGCCAATAATGCCCGTTCTGCAACAGCGATTGCGGTCGATGTGAAAACGGGTGAAATTTTAGCGATGGCGTCGTGGCCGTCGTATAACCCGAACGATAAAAATAGTTTGTCCAATAAAGATGCCATGCGTAACCGTGGTGCGGTTGACTCTTTCGAGCCAGGTTCAACCATGAAGCCTTTGACCATTTCAATGGCCTTGGAAAGCGGCAAATACATGCCGAATACTGTGGTCAATACTACACCAGGTTCGATGCGAGTCGGTAACCATACCATTCGAGATACGCATAACTACGGTCCACTGACTTTGGGCGGGATTATTCAAAAATCCTCTAACGTGGGTGTGGCTAAAATTGCTTTGTCTCTCCCTTATGCAACTTTACCGACTTTTTATAAACGTCTCGGTTTTGGTCAGCGTTCTGCGGTTAAATTCCCAGGTGAAAGTGGTGGTTTAATTCTTCCGCCAAGTAAATGGAATGTATCGGAAGTCGCGACCATGGCATATGGTTATGGCTTAAATGCGACTGTGCTGCAAATGGTGGATGCTTATGCCATGTTGGCTAACAAAGGCGTGAAAATGCCTTTGAGTTTGTATAAGTTAGATGCACCGCCGCGTGGTGAGCAAATGATTGATCCAAAAATTGCGGATCAAGTTTTGTTGATGATGGAAACGGCAACCTTACCAGGTGGTACCGCGACTCGTGCGACTATTCCGGGTTATCGTGTGGGGGGTAAAACAGGAACCGCACATAAGTTGCGTGCGGACCGTAAAGGCTACTCAACCAATGAATATCGTGCACTTTTTGCTGGTGTGGCACCCGTTAGCGACCCGCGTTTAGCGATGGTGGTCGTGGTCGAAAACCCGCAAGGGACTTACTATGGTGGTACGGTGTCTGCGCCTGTATTTGCCCGTGTTATGCAAGAATCCTTACGTTTAATGAACGTGCCTTTAGATAAACCTTTAGATGCTCCTGTAATCAAGAGATAGGTGATGAATGTCCATTACATTTCAACAACTCTACACCGCTAACTTAAGCGCTGAATGGATGGCACAGCCATTTCAAGGTTTTGTTCTTGATAGTCGTAAAGTACAGGCAGGGCAAATTTTTATTGCGCTGACATCACTTTCACAGCCTGAAAAAACAGTGCAGTTTGCGCAAATAGCCTTGGACAAAGGGGCTTTAGCGGTGGTGAGCGAAACTGAGCTTGCACTTGAAAACAGTATTGTGGTGCCGAATGTGCGTCACTTGATGGGAGACTGGCAAAAGCAATTTTTGTTGGCCACTAGCCAAGTACAGCCTGCTCGCATTTTAGCGGTGACGGGAACCAATGGTAAAACCACCATTTCTCGTTTGGTTGCTGAACTGTTGATGTTGCAAGGTCAGTCTTGTGCTGTGATGGGCACGACAGGTAATGGCATTTTACCCAATTTAGAAGCATCGTCGCATACCACCTTGGATGCGCTGCATTTACAAAATGCACTACATAGCTATGCCAAGCAAGGGGCTGAATTTGCTTCGATTGAAGCCTCTTCACATGGTTTGGAGCAAGGTCGTTTAGCGGGCAGTGAGATTGAAATTGCTGCATATAGCAACTTAAGTCGTGACCATTTGGACTACCATGGCACGCTTGAGGCTTATGCCGAAGCTAAATCTCACTTATTTCAATTTCCATCATTGAAAGTTGCAGTCATCAATCTGGATGATGAGCATGCTGGAGTCATGATTCAAGCGGCACAAAATAATCCAGTCCAACCGAAAATTTTAACCTATTCAACCACGCAGCCTGCAGACTATCAGGTGAAGAATATTCAATATAGCCTGACGGGTGCGAACTTTAGCTTGTCTACGGCACAGGCCGAATATCAGGTACAGAACCCATTATTGGGTCAATTTAATATTGAAAATTTGGTCGCAAGTTTAATTATGGTTGAACAAGCGGGTTTTGATTTAGCCGATGTGGTTACTACGACAGCACAGCTCAAAGGTGCACCAGGTCGTATGCAAGTGATTCGTGATGATGCGCGTTTATTTGTGGTTGATTATGCGCATACGCCTGATGCTCTGGTGCAAGTCTTAAGCACGTTGAAGCGCCATGTAGAACAGCAACTCTGGGCAGTATTTGGTTGTGGTGGAGACCGCGACCGTGGCAAACGCCCATTCATGACCCAAGCAGCATTAAACGGAGCAGATGTGGTGTTGTTGACTTCAGATAACCCACGTACAGAAAATCCTGAGCAAATTTTTGCCGATATGAAAGCGGGTGTTGATTTCTCAACTCGTGTGGTTCATGAAATCCATGATCGTCGTGAAGCGATTAAATTTGCCGTTCAACAGGCCCAAGCGGGTGATATTGTCGTGATTGCAGGCAAAGGTCATGAAAACTATCAAGAAATAGAGGGTGTTCGACATTGGTTTGACGATGTCGTCGAAGTGCAATCCGCGATTGATGCACAGCACCACACTACTGATTCTGCTTATCCTGCACACTAAGGAAGTCATATGCATACCTCAACAACCAGCACAGTGCCTTTAGTGTCATGGACCGCCGCACAGTTACTCGAAGCCACCCAAGGTTATTGGCTAAATGATCAAGCACCAAATACTGAAATTAAGCGTATTTTGACGGATTCGCGTGATGCAGAAGCAGGAGATGCTTTCTTGGCACTCAAAGGCGAACGTTTTGATGCGCATGCTTTTATTACGCAAGTTGCTGAACAAGGCTGCCAAGTGGCCATTGTGAGCCGGCCTATAGATGCGGAGATTTGTCAGTTGGTGGTGCCTGATACACGTTTGGCATTGGGACAGCTGGGGGCTTATCGTCGTGCACAAAACCCACAGCTAAAAGTGATTGCGCTGACGGGGAGTAGTGGTAAAACCACCACCAAAGAAATGTTAGGCAGTATTTTGTCACGTATAGCACCAACGTTGGTGACCCGTGGCAATCTGAATAATGACTTGGGTGTGCCAGTCATGTTATTGGAATTACGTCCTGAGCATCAATATGCAGTGATGGAATTGGGTGCAAGCCATCAAGGTGAAATTGATTATACCTCGAATTTGGTCCAGCCCTTGGTTGCAGGCATTATCAATATTGGTACAGCACACTTGGGTGAGTTTGGTGGACGCGATGGTATCTGCCGTGCCAAGTCTGAGATTTATGCGCATATTGCCCCAAATGGCACATCTATTGTTCCAGCAGCCGATGATTTTGCCGATAGCATTCGTCAAGCAGTGCAAACTGAACAGGTGCTCAGCTTTGGTGCGGGTGGTGAAATCTTTGCCACTGAGATTGGCCTACAGGCACAATCTGCAATATTTAAGTTGAATACGCCACAAGGCGTGTGTCAGGTGAATTTACCATTTGCTGGGGAGCATAATGTTCAAAATGCAACCGCTGCGGCAGCTTTTGCTTTAGCGATTGGTATTAGCTTGGATGATATCGTACTTGGCCTTGAGCAAGCAGTCGGTGCAAAAGGGCGTTTGAACTTTATTCAACAAGGCCGTCATTTGTTGATTGATGATACTTACAATGCCAACCCAACCT
Source organism: Acinetobacter sp. TYF_19 (assembly GCF_043105125.1). NCBI lineage: Bacteria > Pseudomonadati > Pseudomonadota > Gammaproteobacteria > Moraxellales > Moraxellaceae > Acinetobacter > Acinetobacter sp. TYF_19. The sequence continues at coordinate 178,288 of NZ_JBICLH010000013.1, read as the reverse complement.
CTATGCGTGCCGCTGCTGAAGTGCTTGCACAGCAAGAGGGGGTTCGAGTGATGGTGATGGGTGATATCGGTGAGCTAGGTAGCTCTGCTGCACAGCAGCACTATATGCTGGGACGTGATTTGGTCTCGGTGAAAGGGTTGAACTTCGTGGTGGCTGTCGGTGAATTTGCACCTGCGGCACAAGAAGGCGCACGCAGCACCCAATATGGCAAAAAAATGCAGGCTTTTTTAACTCAAGAGCAGGCTTTGCCGTTCTTACTCAGTTTAATTGAAACACATCAACCCCAGTCTATGAGTTTCCTGTTTAAAGGTTCTCGTTATACCCATATGGAAACGTTGATGGCTGATTTGATGGAGAAACTCTAAATGTTGTTATGGTTATTTGAACAACTGGCGGGCTACCATAGTTCGTTTCAGGTGGTTCGTTATTTAACATTGCGTTCTTTGCTCAGTGTTTTAACCGCACTGACCATTGGTCTAGTGCTCGGTCCTGTGATGATTCGCAAGTTGCAAGCACTCAAATATGGTCAAGCCGTGAGTTCATATGCTCCTGAAAATCATGCCAAAAAAATGGGTACACCAACCATGGGTGGGGTGCTGATCTTACTCTCAATTGGTATCTCCACACTGTTGTGGGCAGACTTATCCAACCCTTATGTATGGATTGTCTTGGCAGTGATGGTGATTTTTGGTGCAGTGGGTTGGGCCGATGACTGGATCAAGATTCGCTATAAAGACAATGCTGGCTTACCTGCCCGTAAAAAGTTCTTCTGGACGTCGCTTGCGTCACTGGGTGCTGGTATTGCACTATATGTAATTGCACAGCAACAGAGCAATCCTGTACATACCGCAAATATGCTGGATCTGCTGATTCCATTTTTTAAAGATTTAAGTATTCCTTTATCGGTGATTCCGCTGGGTATTGGTTTTATCATTTTCACCTATTTGGTGATTAATGGTGCATCAAATGCCGTGAACCTGACCGATGGTTTGGACGGTTTAGCGATTATGCCTGTAGTGCTGGTTGCAGCGGGTTTAGGTGTATTTGCATATTTGGCCGGTGATGTCCGTTTTGCCAATTATTTACATATTCCTTATGTGCGCTTTGCTTCTGAGTTGGTGGTGATTTGTGCAGCCATGATTGGCGCGGGTCTAGCCTTCCTTTGGTTTAATGCACACCCTGCACAGGTTTTTATGGGCGATGTGGGTGCATTATCATTGGGTGCAATGCTCGGTACAATTGCGGTCATGGTTCGTCAGGAAATTGTCTTTGCCATTATGGCTGGTGTGTTTTTGGTCGAAGCGATTTCAGTCTTCTTGCAAATTGGTTCTCTCAGAATGCGCAATAAACGGGTATTTCTGATGGCACCTTTACACCACCATTATGAGAAAAAAGGCTGGCGTGAAACCCAAGTGGTGATTCGTTTTTGGATTATCACAATTATGCTGGTAGTTTTAGGGCTAATGACTTTAAAATTGCGCTAAGCAAAAGTATGAAAAGAGTCGGTATTTGCCGGCTTTTTTTATGCGTGAGGTAATGTCTTGGAGAAAATAATGAATCTGCTCATGTGTCCTGTGTGTCGTGAGACTCTAACTTTAAACGAAAGAACATGGCGCTGTGCGAATTCACATAGTTATGATGTGGCGAAACAAGGCTACGTCAATCTGCATGTCGTCCAACATAAGCACAGCAAAAATCCGGGGGATACGCCTGAGTCGGTACAAGCCCGCCGTGCCTTCTTAAGTGCAGGTCATTACGCGCCTTTACAGCAAGCAGTTGTAAATAAGGTGCGTGATTTACGTATTGAAAATTTACTCGATATTGGCTGTGGTGAAGGCTATTACACAGACGCGATGCAGGCTGAAGTGCTGCAATGTGTTGGTGTCGATATTGCGAAAAATGCAGTGCAAGTGGCTGCGAAAATCAATAAAAAGATTACTTGGGTTGTGGGTACTGGAGCAACTTTACCTGTACTGGATCAGTCAATTGATTTATGTAGCAGTTTATTTAGCCCGATTCCAAAACAAGAGATTTTAAGGGTGCTCAAGCCGCAAGGATATTTATTTGTAGTGACGCCTGCGCCTCAGCATTTGTATGCCATGCGTGAAGCTCTGTTCGAAGAGGTGAAGCCGCATGAACCGAGCAAATTTGTAGAGCAGTTGAGTGATGCGTTTGATTTGGTGAGTGATGATGTTGTTGATGCTGAACTTAAGCTTAATCAGCAGGACTTAAAAAACCTGATTGCCATGACCCCTTATGCCTATAAAGCAAAACAAGAGCGCCGTGAAGCTTTAGAGGCTCAAACAGCTTTTGAACTACAAGCGCAGTATCAAATTTTACTGTTTCAGAAAAAAGCATAAGTATAAAAAAGCCCGCAGATGCGGGCTTTTATTATTGGACTTGATCAATCAAATGATCGAGCGCATCTGATTTAGGTTTTGGTTGTTCTATGGGTGCTTGCATGGTGGGTGGGGTGCTGTTCTTTGGAACCAACGTTTCCTCTTCACCAGGCAAATCATCAAAGTCACGCTCAGGAGCACGTGGAACCACCACCGGTGCAGGGCGATACAACGGCTGCGCCAAAGGTGGGGTTGGCCCTAAGTTGCTCTGAGGTGTTTCTTTCTGATGGCGTTGAATTGGCGCTTTGGCTTTGGCATCGAGTTGAACCCACGCCGAAGGCGTGCCTTGTAAGGCTTTGGCCATGAAGTCTGTCCAAATTGGAAGCGCAGCCACACCACCGTATTCGCGGCGTCCTAAAGTTGTGGGTTGGTCGAAACCAACCCACGCTACAGTGACCAATTTGCCATTAAAGCCTGCAAACCAAGCATCTTTTGCATCATTGGTGGTTCCTGTTTTACCGCCCAAGTCATCTCGTCCAATACGCAGCGCAGCACGGCCTGTACCATGTTGAATCACGTCTTTTAAAATATTCGCCATATCATAAGCAGAGCTAGATTTTAAAATACGTTGCGCTTGACGATAGTCACTGTTGATCTCAACAGGATTTGCCGATTTTTCAGTGGGGTTTAGATCTTGGTTAGTGACTTCAATTACTTCATCATCAGGTGTGATGGTGTCAGCAGACTGAGGATTTGATTCTTGTTGAGAGATACAACTGATACATGCATATTCGGGGTTGTTCTGATAAATGACCTTGCCATAGGCATCTTCAATACGATTGATGAAGTGCGGTTGAATACGATAACCGCCATTGGCAAAGGCTGAGTAACCCGTGGCCATTTGAATCGGTAAAACCTGAGGTGTTCCGAGTGCAATGGTATAGTTACGGGGAATCTGTTCATCGGTTAAGCCAAAGTCCATGAACAATTGGCGTGTCCGTTCAATGCCCACGGTTTGAAGGAGTCGAACTGACACGGTATTCCGCGATAAATACAGTGCACGACGCAGGGGAATCATGCCTAAATAGCGGCCATCGGCATTACGTGGTGACCATTTCCCAATGGTGATCGGGCTGTCATTGACCATGCTATACGGTGTCATACCGCGCTCTAAAGCGAGTGCATAGACAAAGGGTTTAATAATCGAACCTGGTTGGCGCCAGCCTTGTGTGGTTCGGTTAAATTTAGATTGATAAAAATTATAACCACCAACCAATGCTTCTACAGCGCCATTGTTTGGGTTAAGTGCAATCAGCTGGCCCTGAACTTTAGGCAGTTGCACCAAAGCCCATGAGGTTTTGTTGTCATTGGGGCGCAGACGTACAATGTCTTTTACTTTAACAATCTGAGGTGCTCTTGATGGTGCACCGCCTACCGCATTTGCATTGCGATAAGGGCGTGTCCAAGACATGCCAGACCATGGTACGGTTACCGTTGAGCCATCTTGCATTAAGGCATCAAAACTATTTTGATTCACACGGGTAACTTCGGCAGGGAAGGTGTTGGCAAATGCACTAAAGCTACTTAAGGGTTTGTCATGAGCTTCCGCACCACGCCAACCATGACGACGGTCATAGGCTTCTAAACCATCTTGTACCGCTTGTTCGGCATAGGCTTGGCGTTCACTGTTGATGGTGGTGTAGACCTTATAACCAGAGTCAATCGCGTGCTCGCCGAACTTTTCAATCAGTTCGCTACGGACCATTTCACCGATGTAGGGAAATCGATTGCTTACCCCACGGTCAGGCATATCAAGATTAATTGGTTCCGCAATCCCTTTTTCATATTGGCTTTGGTTAATGTAGCCTAGCTGGAGCATACGACCCAAAATCCAGTTACGACGTTCTAAAGCACGTTCGGGGTTGACCACTGGATTGTATTTAGATGGCGCTTTAGGTAGACCAGCAATCATTGCCATTTGAGCAATGCTGAGTTCGTCTAAGCTTTTGTTGTAGTAAATTTTAGCAGCCGCTGCGATACCGTAGGCATTTTTACCCAAGAAAATCTTGTTGACATAGAGGGTTAAGATTTCCTCTTTCGTCAAATTTTGTTCAATTTTTCGTGCCAGAAAAACCTCAGTCAACTTACGTTTTAAGGTACGCTCGGGACTGAGATAATAGTTTTTTGCCACTTGCATGGTGATGGTCGAGCCACCCGTTTGGACGTTTGACCCAGTAATACTTTCACTGACTGCACGTCCTAAACCTTTAAAACTGATACCACTATGCTCAAAAAAAGAAGAATCTTCCGCCGCTAAGAAGGCATGAATAAAACTTCGTGGGATCTGATCGTAATCTACGGGTACAGATAGCTTGCCACCGTATTCCGAAATGAGTTGGTTATCCGCACTATAAACTTGTAAAGGTTTTAGTAATGGCGCCTTTTTTAGAGTTGTCATTTGCGGCAAAGATGGGGCAATATAGAGATACATGCCATAAAAACCCATTGGAATTGAGACCAACATTATAATAATGATCAAAAAAAATGGATGAACACGGCCCGAACAAGATAGCTTTTTCATAACAAGTAAGTTTTAATAAGAGCTAATGGCAAACTAATTAGCGGTCAGTATATCCTGTACACATACGGAATGTTAGATGAGTTATTGTATCCGTATAAAATTATAGACGCGGACTAATTAGTGGGTTACTTTTTTTGGGGATAAAAAAATAATAGGAATGATACTGTGCTCAGGTTATATCGTAAGCCAAGTAAGGGGTTAATAGGAGTAGATATTAGTTCGACTTCTGTTAAGGTATTGGAACTTTCTGTTAAAAACAATCGGTATTGGGTGGAGAGCTATGCACTTGTCCCTTTACCAGAAGGAAGTGTGGTCGAAAAAAATATATTGAATCCAGAAGCAGTTGGTGATGCCCTTGAGCGTGCGGTAAATTTGGCCAATGTTCAATCGACAGACGTAGCACTGGCAGTTCCGACGTCCATGGTGATTACTAAAATCATTGAAATGGATGCCGATATGAACGATGACGAACGTGAAATTCAGATTCGTGATGATGCTGAGCAATATATTCCATTCCCATTAGATGAAGCGAGTTTGGACTTTGAAGTCCTTCCAGACCGTTTAGCCAATCCTAATCGTGTCAATGTACTCCTCGTTGCAACTCGCATTGAAAATGTAGAGGCACGTGCCGAAGCATTAGAGCTTGCGGGTTTGACACCGAAAATTGCCGATGTTGAAAGTTTTGCCATAGAAAATGCATTTAAAGTCTTTTCTGACACTCTACCGATGGGCGTGAACACTGTTGGTATTTTGGATATTGGTCACACCATGACGACCTTATCTGTTATGCGAAACAATAAAGTGATTTATACCCGTGAGCAGGTCTTCGGTGGGAAACAACTGACGCAAGAAATTCAAAATCGTTATGGTTTGTCTTTTGAAGAAGCTGGACGTGCCAAAAAAAGCCGTACCCTGCCTGACGACTATGATATTGAAGTGCTTGAGCCTTTTCTTGAAGCTGTGGTGCAACAAGCAGCACGCTCTTTGCAGTTCTTCTTTTCGTCCTCTCAATTTAATGAGATCGACCATATTTTATTGGCAGGGGGGAATGCCAATATTCCAGGACTCGCGAAGTTATTACAACAAAAATTAGGTTATCGGGTCACCATTGCTAACCCATTTTTACAGATGGGCTTTTCTCCACAAATCGACATTAAAAAAATTGAAAATGATGCTTCATCACTCATGGTGGCATGTGGATTGGCATTGAGGAGTTTTGATTAATGGCAAAAATAAACCTACTCCCTTGGCGTGATGCGTTAAGAGAGAAACGAAAAAAAGAATTTATTGCCTATTGTGTTGGGGCTGCATTAGTTGGGGTTTTAGCTGTTGCTTTGGCTTGGTTCTTTTACAGTCAAAAACTTGAAGATCAAGAACAGGCCAATCAGTTGGTGGTGAGTACCAATCAAAACTTAGATGTCCAATTAAAGTCATTAGAAGGTCTGCAAGAGCAGCGTAATGCGATTGTTGAACGGATGAAGTTGATCCAAGGCTTGCAAGGTCAACGTCCTGTGGCTGTGCGTTTGGTCGATGAAATGGTACGTGTCACACCAAGTAATATGTACATTACTAAGTTTGTGCGTACGGGTGATAAATTTACCATTGAAGGGAAAGCGGAAAGCCCGAATACAGTTGCGGAATTCTTACGAAATCTCGAAGCATCGGCGTGGTATCGCAATGCCTTTATGAATTCATTCTTGGTTGCTGAAGAGAAAAAAGATAAAGCACCAAGTTCCATCGTGCCACGTATTGAAGAAACCTATGGCACCTTTGTGGTCACCGCAGATTTAGATGAGATTGCACAGCCGGTAGCACCTGATGCGACGACACCTGAAGCCGCAAGTACAGTTAATAATTCAACAGCGGGGGCAGCACAATGAGTCGCGATGAATTTGAAGAATTAACATCAGAAAACCATGCTGTAACCAAGAAAAAAATGACGGTTGATAAGTTTTTTCAACAGTTTAATACCTTAGATCCAAATAATTACGGCAGTTGGCCCTTTTCAGTCAAATTGACTTGTTGGATCTTTATCATTTTAGTGATTGGGGCATTGGGTTATTTTGTCGTGATTAAGCCGAAGCTTGACGCGATTTCAAATGCACATGCACAAGAACAAAATTTACTGAATGAGTTTCGTGAAAAAGATTCAAAATTACGTAACTTGCAGCAATATCAAGCGCAATTGCAAGAAATGGAAGCCAATTTCAATCAGCAGTTAGAACAGCTGCCGAAAGAAACTGAAATTCCTGGCTTGGTTGAAGATATCAACGTGAGCGGCGTAAATTCTGGATTAAAGTTTAAAAATATTCGTTTAGAACCAGAAATTCGCCAAGAGTTCTTTATCGAACAGCCGATTTCCATTGAAGCGACGGGTGATTATCATTCTTTTGGCTCATTTGTCAGTGGAATTGCAGCTTTACCGCGTATTGTGACCTTGCATGACTTCGATATCTCAGCATCAAGTAACAATGAGAAAAAGACGGATATTCCTCAAATTTCATACAGTGTAAAAGCAAAAACCTACCGTTATGTCGGGGCGACGGCTACCACAGATGTTGATGTGAAAGATGCAAAGAATGATACGAAAGCCGATGCAGGAGGTGCCAAGTAATGAACTATCAAAATCTCATGCTTAGTCTCTGCATTGGACTATTCCTTGTCGGTTGTGATTCGCGTATTGATGCGGTCAACATGCAAATGGCCGAAATTCGCAATCAGCCACCATTGCCGATTGAACCTGCGCCAGATTTCCCACCTGTACCGACTTTTAATTATGCCGCACATCAATTAAAGAGTCCGTTTATGCCAAGCTCATTAGCGGCTGAACTGAAAATTATGGCTGGAAAACGTGTCTATCCAAACCTATCTCGCCAATTACAACCTTTGGAAAGTTATGCGATTGAATCGCTGAACATGAAAGGCAGCATGCGCGGGCAAAATGGACAAATTTTGGCGTTGATTCAAACACCTGATGGTGAAATTGAACGCGTGCAGCGTGGTAGTTATTTGGGGATGAATCATGGTCGTGTGATTAATATCACCGCCACACAAATTGATTTGGTTGAAATTATTCCGGATGGGCGTGAGGGCTATGTCGAGCGCCCGAGAAGCCTGGTATTAATTGGGCCGGCGCCTTAAAAAAGGAAAAGGAATAAAAATGAAAAATAGTGCTAAAGATTTTATATTTGGGGATGGCAATACGATGAACCATATGTTCCGTCAGTTTTCAATGGGCGCAATTGCAATGGCGGTGATGCAGGCTGCAAGTGCGCAAGTCAGTATTACGAATATTGTGCCGATGCAAATTCCGGGACAGGGAACAGAAATTCGTGTCATGTTCAACGGTTTGCCACCTCAACCGCAAGCCTATCAGTTGGAACAGCCATCCCGTTTGGTTTTGGATTTTGATAAAGCGCAGCAGAGCTTAAAACAAGGCAGTATTGCGGTTGCAACGGCTGAAGCAAGTACAGTAGATGTAATTTCAGATGCGCAGCGTTCACGTTTAACTGTAAATTTAGCTGATGCTGGTGCATTTACTACACGTGTTGAAGGTAATACCTTTATTCTGAAAATTAATTCAGCGAACCCAACGGTCGCAACACCTGTTGCTGCGGTGCGTTCAGAGCAAGGTATTTCGAATATTGGCTTCCAGCGTGGTTCAGACGGTGAAGGCCAAGTGGTGATTGATTTAAAAGGTAGCAATACCCCTGTCGATGTGAAACAGCAAGGCAGTAAAATTGTGGTTCGTGTTTTGGGAAATAAAATTCCTGCCCATTTATCACGTCGTCTCAATGTGAATGATTTCGCAACACCAGTCTCGACCATTGATGCACAAAACGATGGTAGTAACGGCCTGATCACAATTCAATCGAATGGCAGTTTTGAATATATGGCTTATCAGGCAGAAGATAAGCTCACGATTAGTTTAAAGCGTCCTGAAGATAAAAACCCAATGAAGCCTAAAGCACCAAGTGCTTATACAGGCAAAAAGATTTCTTTAGATTTTCAAGATATTGAAGTGCGACGTGTATTACAGCTCTTGGCTGATTTTACAGGCATTAACATGGTGGCTTCTGACACAGTACAAGGCAATATTACCTTGCGCCTTAAAGATGTTCCGTGGGATCAGGCGCTTGATATTATTATGAAAACCAAGAATTTGGATAAGCGTCGCAATGGCAATGTGATTTGGATTGCACCTGTAGCTGAGCTGATCAAATCTGAGGAAGATGAAGCCAAAGCGATTGCGCAAAGTATTAAGCTTTCACCAATACAAACCGATTACATTCAATTGAGTTATGCTAAATCGGCGGATGTACTGAAGTTGTTGGAAGACTCTCGTGATAGCAAAGGAAGTGAGTCAAATCGTACAGCGGGCTCAGACTCCTTGGCTTTGGAAAGTTTGTTGAGTGCTCGTGGTAGTGCAGTTTCTGACTCGCGTACCAATACGCTAATCATTAATGATACGCAGCAAAATATTGACAAAATCCGACGTATGATCGACTTACTGGATGTCGCAGTGAAACAGGTGATGGTCGAAGCACGTATTGTGACAGCGTCAACAGACTTTTCTCGTGAATTGGGGATTAAGTGGAGTGCGAAGAAAGAGGCGGGAAATAATAGCCCAACTTGGGGTGGGGATTTTCAACCAAGTTTTGATTTAGGTGTGGATTTGGCGACCTCGACAGCAGGAACATTTAACTTTGGTTTATTGAAAATTTCAGACTATATGTTAAACCTTGAACTAACCGCACTTCAAGCAGATGGACATGGTGAAGTCTTGTCGGCGCCTAAAGTACTTACTGGCGATAAACAGAAAGCCTATATCTTACGTGGTACAGAGATTCCTTATCAAACATGGAGTGCGACGGAAGGCTTAAAAACCGAGTTCCGTGCGGCAAACTTGAAGTTAGAAGTGACGCCAAGCATTACCCCGGATGGTAAAGTTCAGATGGCACTGATGGTTGAGAAAGACTCGATTGGTGACATTACCAATGATGGTATTGCAATTGACACCAGTGAATTACAAACCAATGTGTTGGTTGCGGATGGTGAGACTGTCGTACTGGGTGGTATTTTTGATGATGTGAAACGTAATGACTATCAAAAAGTGCCATTTTTAGGTGATTTACCCGTAGTTGGTAATTTATTTAAGAATAATACCAAAACGACGATGCAAACTGAGTTGTTGATTTTTGTGACACCACGAATTGTTAATGACAGTGTTTCAAGAAATCATTAATATATTTTCAATTTGAACAAATCTAAAAGGTGACTCCTTGCCAAGCAAAGAGTTTGAAACCCTACCAAATATTTATTTGGTAGGGCCTATGGGGGCTGGAAAAACAACGGTAGGACGACATTTAGCTGAACTGTTAGGACGTGAATTTCTCGATAGTGATCATGAGATTGAACGTAAAACAGGGGCAACGATTCCATGGATCTTTGAAAAAGAGGGTGAGCTTGGGTTTCGTAGTCGTGAAACGGTTGTAATCGATGAGTTAACCTCCCGACCTAACTTGGTCTTGGCCACAGGTGGTGGGGCGGTGACTCAGGCTCCAAATCGTGCATTCCTAAAACAACGGGGTATCGTTGTTTATCTTTATACTCCTGTAGAGATTCAACTACAGCGAACCTATCGTGATAAAAATCGCCCACTGCTTCAAGTGGAGAATCCTGAACAAAAGTTAAGTGACTTACTCAGCGTTCGAGATCCTTTATATCGTGAAGTTGCCCATTATATTATTGAGACCAATCAAGGGGCTGCACGTGATCTTGCGCAGCGTATCTTAAACTTGATTCTTTTAAAGTAGTTTTGATTCAGTTTTGAAGTGATTTGATCCATGCAAACCTTATATGTTGAACTTGGCGAACGCCGTTACCCGATCTTTATTGGTAGTGATTTAGATCCAAACGCTTTACTTGAGCCGTATATTCACGGGCGCCAAGTGATGATTGTGAGTAATGAAACGGTCGCGCCTTTGTATTTAGCGCGTTACGTGGCAGCAATTGAAGCGTTGGGAAAAACAGTTGCAACCTGTATTTTGCCTGATGGAGAAAAATATAAGAATATTGAGCACCTCAACCTGATTTTTGATGCATTGCTAGCGTCAGGCTTCAACCGTGATTGTACAGTTTTAGCTTTAGGTGGTGGTGTGATTGGAGATATGGCGGGCTTTGCTTCAGCATGCTTCCAGCGTGGGGTCTATTTTATTCAGGTGCCAACGACACTTCTTTCACAGGTTGATTCGAGTGTTGGTGGTAAAACAGGGATTAATCATCCGCTGGGTAAAAACATGATCGGGGCATTTCAACAACCGCAAGTGGTCTTGGCGGATATGTCTCAACTTAAAACGCTGCCAGCACGTGAGTTATCCGCAGGTTTGGCAGAAGTGATTAAGTACGCACTCTTGGGGGATACAGACTTTCTCACTTGGTTGGAACAACATATAGATGATTTGGTGCAGGGTGATGAAGCTGCACTGGCTGAAGCTGTGTATCGTTCTTGTGCCCATAAAGCGCGTATTGTTGCCAATGATGAAAAAGAGCAAGGTGAGCGTGCCTTATTGAATCTTGGGCATACCTTTGGACATGCGATTGAATCTTATCTAGGCTATGGTGAATGGCTCCATGGTGAAGCTGTGGCAACAGGTATGGTGATGGCAGCAGATTTATCGCAGCGTATGGGATGGATCAGTGCAGAAGATTTGGCGCGTACAAAAAATATCATTCAACGCGCGAATTTACCGATAGTATGTCCGCAGATTCCCCTCGATGACTTTTTGGCGTATATGGCTCATGATAAAAAAGTCTTGAACGGGCAACTGCGTTTGGTTTTGATGCAAGCGGTAGGACAGGCCATCATTACCAAAACATTTGATGTAGAATTGATGAAACAGGCGATTTTAGCCAACCAAGAGCAGGCATAACTTTATTATGGCAACAACCCTTCGAACCCAGTGGCAGACAAAGCAAAATTATATTTGGCTTGCATTCGGAGGGGTATGCTTGTTTGGCGCCTTAGTCTTTTGGGCCATTACAGATCAAGAGACTGTGGTTGAAGTTGAAAAAAAAGCTGAATCTGAAGTTGAGTTACAAATTCAGCCAGAAAAAGTCGCAACAACCGCACATTTAGGTTCATTCCTCGATGAAGTAAAACCTTTGGATATGACGACACGTGTTGTAGCAATCGCGCAGCATGAAGCTGAATTCCGTGGGACCAAATTTATTCAGGAAAATAAAAAGAACAGTGCAGTTGAGTTGTTTAGAGTTTCAGAAGAGGCGATTATTAAGCGCTTTTTGCAAAGACAATCTGATCGTCAAGCGTTTAGTTACTTAAGACTGACGGGTGAAAACCAAATTGAGCAATATGTGCTGATCTATGGTGTGTATAAAAATGCCAATGAGGCGCAAAAGGCATTGGCGGATTTAAAACTGACGTTGCCGAAGTCGGTGCAACCCAAAGTTGAAAAAATTGAAAGCTATGCTGAATATGTCAATGATCTCGGTTCTGATGAACTTGGACTTAGCAATAAGCTCTATGCCGTGCAGTTGAAACCAGCCGCTGTGCCTGTGATTGATGAAGCTACGCTTGCTGCGCGTCAACAAGCGGCACGTGCAGCAGTTGAACAAAATAAACAATCGACCACATCGACAACGGTTACTCGTCGTGATGCGGATGGAAATGTGGTTGATGTGCAAAAGTCACAAACGACCGTAGAGAATGCGCCACAAAATAAAACAAATGAACCTGAAGTGACTGACCCATTTAATTAAAATTGGATCATTATGGCGCATCAAAAAATGTAAATTCCATATGTGCACAGATATGGTGCAATAAATGGATTATCCTCGAACTAGTTTTTTACGTAAAAAACACAAACCTAATAAAACTAAAGCGCTTAACACACAAAATAAATAATTGGCATAAAACTTGCTTTAATGGTGCATGAATTGAGTTGATGTCACTGTTTTGGCGCAAAAAAGATTCGATTTATGAGCGAAATAGTAGCGGCCAAGTGCCTTATAAAAGTGCGTGACTGCTGCATACATTTTTTCAATTAAGACATGCATAAAGACGAAAATCAGTCTATCTTGGGTGTGAAGAAAAAATGCTGTACTTCAATCAGAATCTGAATATGAGTCAATTGAACGAATCGGCAAGAAGTAATTAGATTGTTAGACGCCCGACAGGGCCTGTAGAAAGAAGGGTACGCTATGCACATGCCATCGCCTAATACTGTAGCTCCCGCTCAAGGTTTATACCAACCGGATGAGTTTAAAGATAACTGTGGTTTTGGTTTAATCGCCCATATGCAGGGTGATGCAAGCCATGATCTTGTCAAGACTGCTATGCACAGTCTGAGCTGTATGACCCACCGCGGTGGTATTGCTGCAGATGGTAAGACAGGGGATGGTTGCGGTTTACTCTTAGCAATGCCAAAACAGTTTTTCCGTGAAGAAGCGAAAAAACTCAGTGATATTACACTCAGTGAAGTTTTTGCTGTCGGCACGGTGTTTTTAAGCCTCGACCCAGCAATTGCAGCACATGCAAAACAAATTCTAACTAAAGAAATTGAATCTGAAGGCTGTCGAGTCTTGGCGTGGCGTGTGATTCCGACCAATAACGATGCTTTAGGTTCGATTGCGATGCAGTCACTTCCTGCATTTGAGCAAATTATTGTGAACTGCCCAATGGGTGTGTCTGAAGTTGAGTTTAACCGTAAACTCTTCTTGGCACGCCGCCGTGCAGAGCAGCAGCTTACTAATGACCCTTCATTTTATGTAACCACATTATGTTCAACAGTGATTAGCTATAAAGGCTTGATGATGCCTGAAGCGATTGCTGACTTCTACACAGACTTGGCAGACCCACGTCTTGAGTCACATATTGTGGTGTTCCACCAACGTTTCTCGACCAATACATTGCCGCGTTGGCCTTTGGCTCAGCCATTCCGTTATCTTGCACACAATGGTGAAATTAATACCATTACTGCGAACCGTAACTGGGCGATGGCGCGTACGCCAAAGTTTGAAAACCCATTATTGCCTGGTTTAACTGAGCTCAACCCAATCGTGAACCGTACTGGCTCGGATTCTTCAAGCTTAGATAACATGCTTGAAATTCTTGTGGGCGGCGGTATGGACTTGTTCCGTGCACTGCGTATGTTGGTTCCTCCAGCATGGCAGAACGTGGAAACTTTAGATGCTGATTTACGTGCATTCTATGAGTTTAACTCGAAGCATATGGAAGCGTGGGATGGTCCTGCTGGTCTCGTGATTCAAGATGGTCGTCATGCGATTTGTATGTTGGACCGTAACGGTTTACGTCCAGCACGTTGGGTGATTACCAAAAATGGTTACATCACACTGGCGTCTGAAATTGGTGTATGGGGCTACGAGCCTGAAGACGTGATTTCTAAAGGTCGTGTCGGTCCAGGTCAAATTCTAGTGATTGATACCTTCACAGGTAAAATGCTCGACACTAAAGATGTCAGCACGCATTTGAAAAAAATGCGTCCTTACCGTGAATGGTTACGTGAAAACTCGGTTCGTGTACAAGGTAGTCCAGAGCTTGAAGAATATTTATGTGATCAAGGCTTAAAAGGCGACGACCTGAAAGCATCACAAAAAATGTTTATGGTGACCTTTGAAGAGCGTGACCAATTGCTTCGTCCAATCGCTGAAAGTGGTCAGGAAGCAGTGGGTTCAATGGGTGATGATACGCCAATGGCGGTTTTGTCTCGCCAAGTGCGTCATGTATCGGATTACTTCCGTCAACAGTTTGCTCAGGTCACCAACCCACCAATCGACCCATTACGTGAATCGATTGTAATGTCATTGGAAACGTGTTTAGGCCGTGAGCAGAATGTTTTTGAACAAAGCCCTGAGCATGCGGATCGTTTGATTATTTCAAGCCCAGTGTTGTCAAATTCGAAAATGCATCAAATCCGTACGTTAGGTCGTAAGGGTTATGAAATTGCAGATATCGATTTAAATTATGCGGAAGATGAAGGTCTAGAAGCTGCAATTGCGCGTATCTGTGAAGAAGCAGCGCAAGCGATTCGTGACGGCAAAACCTTATTGGTGTTGTCTGATAAGAAAATTCGTCAAGGTTTCTTGCCTGCCAATGCATTGATGGCAACGGGTGCTGTGCATCACTACCTGATTAATGTTGGTTTACGTACGGATGCCAACATTATTGTTGAAACGGCATTGGCGCGTGATCCGCACCAATTTGCGGTTATTCTCGGTTTTGGTGCAACTGCGATTTATCCTTACCTTGCTTATGATGTGATCAATGACTTGGTTGCAAAAGGTGAGCTATTGGGTGACCCAATCCAAGCACAAGTGAATTTCCGTAAAGGCATTGAAAAAGGCTTGTTAAAAGTCCTTTCAAAAATGGGTATTTCTACGGTGGCCTCTTACCGTGGTGGTCAGTTGTTTGAAGCGGTGGGTCTGTCTGAAGAAGTGGTTTCAAAATGCTTCACGGGTGTACCAAGCCGTATCAAAGGTGCAACCTTTGCTGATCTTGAAAATGACCAAAAGAAATTGGCTGAAAATGCATGGAAAACACGTAAACCAATCGACCAAGGTGGTTTGCTGAAATTTGTTTTCGACAAGGAATACCATGCATTCAACCCAGATGTGATCAATGCTTTGCATAAATCAGTACGTTCTGGTCAATATGCAGACTTTAAAGAATATGCTGAGCTGGTGAATAACCGTCCAGTGGCAACAATTCGCGACCTATTAAAGTTAAAAACAGATAACTCGATTGCTTTAGATCAAGTGGAGTCTGTAGAAGCGATTTTACCGCGTTTTGACTCTGCAGGAATGTCTTTAGGTGCATTGTCTCCTGAAGCGCATGAGGCGATTGCGATTGCGATGAATACCATTGGTGGCCGTTCAAACTCGGGTGAGGGCGGTGAAGATCCAGCGCGTTATGGCACCATTCGTAACTCGAAAATCAAACAGATTGCATCAGGTCGTTTTGGTGTAACGCCTGCGTATTTAACCTCTGCTGAAGTCTTGCAGATTAAAGTGGCGCAAGGGGCTAAACCGGGTGAAGGTGGTCAATTACCAGGGGGTAAAGTGAATGGCTTAATTGCACGTTTACGTTATTCAGTACCGGGTGTGACCTTAATTTCTCCTCCACCGCACCATGATATTTATTCAATTGAAGATTTATCACAATTGATCTTTGACTTAAAACAAGTCAATCCTCAAGCGATGGTTTCAGTGAAACTGGTGTCTGAGCCAGGTGTAGGCACCATTGCTGCAGGCGTGGCAAAAGCCTATGCTGACTTCATTACCATTTCAGGTTATGACGGTGGTACAGCAGCCTCTCCATTGTCTTCAATTCACCATGCAGGTTCGCCTTGGGAGTTGGGTCTTTCTGAAGCGCATCAAGCACTTCGTGTCAATGACCTGCGCGGTAAAGTTCGTGTTCAAACCGACGGTGGTTTGAAAACCGGTCTAGATGTGGTGAAAGCAGCTATTTTAGGTGCAGAAAGCTTTGGCTTTGGTTCTACGCCAATGATTGCTTTAGGTTGTAAATACCTGCGTATTTGTCACTTGAATAACTGTGCAACGGGTGTTGCAACTCAACAAGATCATTTACGCCAAGAACATTATATTGGCGAGCCACAAATGCTCATCAACTTCTTCACCTTCATTGCTGAAGAAACACGTGAGTGGCTGGCAGCGTTGGGTGTTTCAAGCCTCAAAGACTTGATTGGTCGTACAGATTTGCTTGAAATGCTTCCAGGTGAAACGGAGAAACATGCGCACCTTGATTTGAGCGCATTACTGGAGTCACATCCTTCTGCGCAAGGTAAGGCGCAGTACTGTGAAGTTGAAGGTAACGCACCGTTTGATAAAGGCTTGCTTGCTGAGAAAATGGTTGCTGAAATGCTACCAGCAATTGAAGCTGGGACCACAGGTGAATATCACTTCACCATTGGTAACTGTGACCGTTCAATTGGTGCACGTATTTCAGGTGAGATTGCACGTCGTTATGGCAACCTCAGCATGGAAGCGCACCCAGTGAAGATGAACTTGGTGGGTACTGCGGGTCAATCCCTCGGTGTTTGGAACGCAGGTGGTTTGCACATTCGATTAGAAGGTGATGCGAACGACTACGTGGGTAAAGGCATGGCAGGTGGTCGTGTGTCGATCTTCCCGCCAAAAGGTTCGCCTTTCCAAACTCAAGAAACGGCAATCATTGGTAACACTTGTTTATACGGTGCAACGGGCGGTAAATTGTTCGCGGCAGGTACAGCAGGTGAGCGTTTTGCAGTACGTAACTCGGGTGCTTTTGCTGTCATTGAAGGTGCAGGCGATCACTGTTGTGAATATATGACAGGTGGTATCGTGACTGTACTCGGTAAAGTGGGGCACAACTTTGGTGCAGGTATGACAGGCGGTTTTGCTTACGTTCTTGACCTTGATAATGACTTCGTTGATCATTACAACCACGAGTTGATTGAGCTGAATCGTATTTCGACTGAATCGATGGAAGAACATAAAGAGTTCTTAAGCCGTATCTTAGATGAACACATTGCTGAGACTGGTAGTGCTTGGGCGTACAAGATCCGTAACGAGTTTGATTTCTACAGTCGTAAATTCTGGTTGGTGAAACCGAAAGCTGCCAACTTACAGACTTTGTTGAAAACCACTCAAGCTGATCCACAATAATTCCACTACTGCTGATACATAGGCAGGTGCAGACGATAGATAAACGGGCTGCACCTACCCACGGAGAGAGACATGGCAGAGCGCCTAAACAATGACTTTCAATTTCTGGATGTAGCACGCCAAGATCCAGAGAAAAAAGAGATTCAGGTCCGCAAAGCAGAGTTTGTGGAAATTTATAAACCTTTTACAGCGGAAGTGGCAGCAAATCAGACCCACCGTTGTTTAGGATGTGGTAACCCATATTGTGAATGGAAATGTCCAGTACATAACTATATTCCAAACTGGTTAAAGTTGATTGCTGAAGGCCGTATTTTCCAAGCAGCAGAACTGTGTCACCAAACCAACACGCTACCAGAAGTATGTGGTCGTGTTTGTCCGCAAGACCGTTTATGTGAAGGGGCTTGTACCTTAAACGATGGTTTTGGTGCAGTGACGATTGGTAACGCTGAAAAATATATCAATGACACTGCGTTTGCACTGGGCTGGCGTCCAGATATGTCTTCAGTCAAGTGGACGGATAAAAAAGTCGCGATCATTGGTGCAGGCCCTGCGGGTCTAGGCTGTGCTGATATTTTGGTGCGTAGCGGGGTTAAACCTGTTGTATTCGACAAACGCCCTGAAATTGGTGGTCTACTGACCTTTGGTATTCCAGAATTTAAAATGGAAAAAGATGTGATGAAGCGTCGCCGTGAAATCTTTACGGGTATGGGCGTGGAATTCCGTTTAAATACTGAAATTGGGACAGATGTCACCATCGATCAACTGCTTACAGAATACGATGCGGTGTTTATGGGTATGGGTACTTATACCTATATGAAAGGCGGCTTTGCAGGTGAAGACCTTAATGGTGTCTATGATGCATTAGATTTCTTGATTGCCAATGTCAACCGTACTCAAGGTTGGGAAAAAGATCCAAGTGAGTACATCAGTGTTGAAGGTAAAAAGGTGATTGTTCTTGGCGGTGGTGACACAGCAATGGACTGTAACCGTACTTCGATTCGTCAGGGTGCAGAAGTGGTGAGCTGTGCATACCGTCGTGACGAAGAAAACATGCCAGGTTCACGTCGTGAAGTGCAAAATGCCAAAGAAGAAGGTGTGAACTTCTTGTTTAACCGTCAACCGATTGAAATCGTCGGTGAAAATGGCAAAGTTACGGGCGTGAAAGTGGTTACGACTCAACTTGGCGAGCCGGATAGCCGTGGTCGTCGCAGTCCAGAACCAATTCCGGGTTCAGAAGAAATTTTACCGGCAGATGCGGTGTTATTGGCATTTGGTTTCCGTACCAGCCCTGCGGATTGGTTTACAAATGTGAATATTAACCTTGATGGTTCGGGTCGTGTGGTTGCAGCTGAACAGCAAACTTATAAATTCCAAACCTCAAACCCGAAAATCTTTGCGGGTGGTGATATGGTTCGTGGTTCAGACCTTGTTGTCACAGCGATTTGGGAAGGCCGTCAAGCAGCTGAAGGTATTTTGGATTATTTAGACATTTAATCTAAATCGTTCAACACAAAAACCCGCTTCGGCGGGTTTTTTTATGATCACTGTTTGCCTGAGATGATATGAAAGAGGTGGGTCGGGATAAATCGAAAAAGATCTGGTAGAGAGTCTGGTAAAAATGGATGAATTTGCAAATGCACTAAGCATTTTTGCCATATGTGAATGGCCTCTAAATTCAGGTACTGAAGATCGCTCCGTTAAATGTTAGGAAATGGACATGACTCAAGTGACGACAGAAAAATTATACCAACATCGTCCAAAAGCTCAGGGTATTACAATTCGACGTTTGCAATTCAACCCCAAAGCCATTCGCCGACATTATTTTGCCAATTCACCAGTCATGTCGCATTTACTGACGGCATTGTCTTCGACTTTTCCCATCGGAGAACAGTTCTTTGTGCATAGCGTGCGCAATGTTCGTGACCAAGTGAAGGATGACAATCTTCAAGCGCAGATTGCGGCATTTATTGGTCAAGAGGCGATGCATTCTCAAGCACACACTGCATTTAATGCGGCATGGCGCCGTGATGATTATAATCTTGATCGTTTTCAGGCGTGGTTGGCGCGTAAAGATAATTATGTGAAAAACCTGCATCCTAAAATTCAGCTCGCAATCACCTGCGCTTTTGAGCATTTTACGGCGCTTCTAGGTGGCTATATCTTAAGACACCCTGAGGTATTGAGTACCTTGGATGATGATGCGGTTAAACTCTGGGTGTGGCATGCCATTGAAGAAATTGAGCATCGCGCGGTTGCGTTCGATGTTTATCAAGATGTGTATGGCGATGACAAGATCCGTCGTTTAATCATGCGTAGTGTAACAACAGGCTTTGCCAGTTTAACTTTTTACTCGGCCAGCCGTTTATTTTTACAAGACCTTAAAAAGAGTGTACCGAAATTGGGCGGGAATCTTTTTGGATTGTATTTACTGGCGAAGATGTTTGTGCAATTACTGCCTGAATATCTGTCCTATTATAAAACCAATTTTCATCCCTCTGACATTGATTACAGCCAACTGTTGAAATACTGGAAAACTCGTTTAGCAGAAAACTATCAATTCGAACGTTTTCAGCAGGAGTTGCACGCGGTTGTTTAATGTTAAGTATAAGAAATGAGTAATAAAGGCCGAGTGAAGTTTACTCGGTTTTTTCATTTTTAGATGCTTTAACTAAAAGCAACAAAAGGATAATCAAATGTGTTTACAATCAGGTTGTTGCAATAAATACAAAAGAAAGAGGATAGCTGAATGAATTTTATGAAAAAAACTGCTGTCGTTGTTACCCTTGCGAGCACGTTAACGCTATCGGGCTGTGGTTATAATACCTTACAGGTCAAAGATGAGGCGGTTACAGCTGCGTGGTCGGAAGTACAAAACCAATATCAACGCCGCGCAGATTTGGTGCCGAACTTGGTGAATGTAGTGAAGGGGTATGCTAAGCATGAAGAGCAAGTCCTAACTGAGGTCACACAGGCTCGTGCCAATGTGGCAGGTTTAAAAGTCGATAAAGAAGTATTGGAAGACCCAGCTCTATTCCAAAAATATCAAGAAGCGCAGGCGCAAATGACAGGTGCATTGTCGCGTTTAATTGCGGTCTCAGAAAACTATCCAGACTTAAAAGCCAATGAGCAATTTCGTGATTTGCAAGTTCAACTTGAAGGCACTGAAAACCGTATTGCTGTGGCGCGTAATCGCTACATTAGTACAGTACAAGACTTTAACTCCTATGCGCGTCAGTTCCCACAA
Organism: Acinetobacter sp. TYF_19; assembly: GCF_043105125.1. Taxonomy (NCBI): domain Bacteria; kingdom Pseudomonadati; phylum Pseudomonadota; class Gammaproteobacteria; order Moraxellales; family Moraxellaceae; genus Acinetobacter; species Acinetobacter sp. TYF_19. The sequence goes on along the minus strand of NZ_JBICLH010000013.1, from coordinate 157,422 downwards.
GTCATGACCGCTAAGGTAATTGGTATGGACACCAAACCGAACTTTAGTGCAGAGCAAAGTGCGCAAAAAGCGCCAACGGTGTCATTTAACTAGCTGTGACTTAAAGTAATCGCAACCATAGGGTGAATGAATGATAGGGCAGCAGCAGTTCGTACGTTTTTCATATAAATGGGTGCTTACATTCATTTTATCAGGATTGCTGTGTCTAAGTTCTTTAACATGGGCAGAGGTTGCTACAGCAACAGATGGTGCTGAGGAAACAGTTGTTGCTGGAAAGATGATTCAAGGTCAGCAAGCGGAGAGTTCCAATAATGTAAGCTCGACAAATACTGATGCCGTGTCACAGCCGTCCGTTGCCAATGATATGGCAGAAGGTGAATCGATACGGGCGTTACCAACCTTAAATGAACCCGTGATCGATCAAGCACATATTTTAAGTGCTGAAGATAAGCAAGCCATTGGCCAAAAAATTCGTGCCTTGCATGACACAGGAAAGGCACAAATAGGCGTAGTGATTGTCCCGACCACAGGTCAAGAGGATATTTTTGGTTTTGCCATGCGTATTGCAGACCAATGGCAGCTCGGTTCAGCAAAGCAGGACAACGGTTTGCTGATTGCAATTGCCGTTAATGACCGGCGTATGCAGATTCTTACGGGTTATGGTTTGGAAGGAGTCATCCCTGACATTATTGCGAATCGCATTATTAACCAACAAATCACACCATATTTTAAACAAGCTCAGTATGCCCAAGGAATCGATGCGGGACTTGCTGAAATTGAACGGATTTTAAATCTTGATCCTGAAGTTGCAGCTCAAGCGACGCAAGAACTACAAGAACGTCAAGACCAAGCCATTCGGGAGCAGGAAGCCAAAAGTAAAACGTTTAGTACTGCTTTATTTATCTTAATTGCTGGCGCAATAGGATCTTTTGTGGTGGGTAAGCGTTTAAGTGCCTCGACGGCTGCAGTTGCAGGAACCGTGGCAGGCTTGGTGAATGGAGCAGGTTTAGTCACCAGCTTACTGATTGGTGGAGGGATTTTCTTTTTACTCATCACGACCTTAGCCCAAACGATATTTCAGCTCTTTCTCTCTTCTGGCGGCGGAGGTGGGCGCGGAGGCCGTGGTGGCGGCTTTGGAGGTGGTGGTGGATATAGCGGTGGAGGCGGTGGTTTTGGCGGGGGAGGAGCATCAGGATCATGGTAACTAAAACAGAAACAACAGAAATTATCACACAGCCTAAAATGGAAGAAATGAATCAACCAAGCTTTAAACGCTGGTTAAAGCATTTTTTCTATATGCCTGCGGCTAAACGCTATTTTAATAAAATGGATCAATATGCAATCGCACAGGCAGTGATGGAAGCGGAATATGGACATGCAGGAGAAATTCAGGTGGTGATTGAGGGAAATATTCCTTCAAATCAAGCCTACTATCAAAATACTCAAATGCGTGCACGACAACTTTTCGCTGAACTGGGTGTTTGGGATACCGAGTTTAATAGTGGCATTCTTTTATATCTAAATTTATGTGAACAAAAAGTTGAAATTGTGATTGATCGGGGGATTCAAAAACAAACCGACCAAACTGTTTGGGATGAAATTTGCCAAAAAATGACTGAACAACTTTCCAAACATCAATATCGGGAAGCTGTTATGGCGGGCGTATTTAATATAGGCGATGTGTTAAATAATTTTTATGCGCAGTCAACAACAGATCAGCAGAATGAATTGAGTAATAATCCAATCATATTAGGCTAGAAAATAGGTGGATTAGTGACGTAAAATGTCACTTTTTTACTAAATTAAACAACAAAACTACATTTTAACAATTTTATTTCTACAAATTGCTGTTTTTTCTGTGAATTTTATTATAATCAATTTTGGCACAGTTAGTGCTAACTATAAATTAAGCTAAATTAGCTTTACAAAGCTTATAAATAAACAATAAACATTTGTGGAGAATGTTATGAATGTTCAAAAAGGTTTTACTTTAATTGATACTCCATAAGTGTCCACATAAAATGAACAATCCATAAGTAAGTCAATATGGACATCATCGAATAATCGACAGACCCGTTCCCGCTATGAAGCAGAAATATTCCTTTGCTCTTCTTTTGTTTCTTCCTACATTGATTCATGCACAAGCGTTAGACTTAATTCAATATTCAGATATTTCATCAATTCCTCAAATTGCTTTGAATCCAAAAATCCAAACAGAACTTCAAACATTGTTAAAGCATGATTATCTAAAATTTCAATCTAATTTCGATAATTACTCAGCGCCCTATTTACTAAAGACAGATGAGGCTCTGTATTATGAAGGTCGGTCTGGAAGCAGTTTAGATGCTTCATCAGCGATTGTTTTTAAAGATGGGCGATTGTTTGCTGCAATTTATTTTGCCAAAACCAAGACGTTAAAATACTTTAGCAATGATGCAAGTTGCTCAAAACAGTTACATCCTGCGATTCAAGTCTTTGCTCAGCAGCGTGAAATTCAAAGTATTGAGTATGAGACAGCAAGAGTGGAAAGCGCTTTAAAATATCATCTTGGTTTAGCTGCTCAATGTGAGGCTTATATAGAAAAACTAAAGAAAGGAAACTCAAGCTTTTTGAACATCTAAACCAAGATGAAAAATCTATAATGGCTCAATGGAAAGGTAAGTGAGTCGTATAAAATAAACGGGGAATATTTTTCCTTCAATAAGCTCAGGAAACTGTTGGCTGAGACTTCGGCGTGAGCTTAGTCGGACGCTTGTCGAAGCCATTGTGTGACAATATACTCCTATGGACTAACTTATACTCAACTTGCACAAATTATGTTGTGTAACGTATGTAACATGTTGAAATTGTTAAAAAATAGGATAACTAAAAATGCAACAGACTGAATTAAAACAATTACCAGACTGGTTATTAGAACAGTTACCCAAAATAACTGAACCAGCAATTTTATCACTGTGGGATACGAAACTTGTGGTCACTTACCCTGATCGTATGGAAGCAATTCACGAAAGCTTAAAAGACGTACAACACCAGATCCATCATGTCAAACCTAAAGATTCACAGATTCTACCAGAGGGTTATCAATATTTTGGTGAGGATAAAGAGAGTGGTTGCCTATTTTTTAAAACCTCTGAGCATCTTCCTAGTAGTTTTTTTCCTACACCGATAAAAAAAATTTGAGCATTTACAATCTGCTTTACAGACTGCCTTTGAAAATGAGCAAGCATAATCTCGCAAATCCAACAGACTTTTTAACTGCTTATCATTTTATTGATACACAGCCAGCTTTTTGGACGGTTATTGGTGATGTACCATCATGGCACTGGAATACAGGGGGGCATTGCCAAAATGTTTATCACGGTGCATATAATGATGAAGATAATGGACAATTAGTGATTTATTTAGAAACTGGCTCACATCTCAATAAAGTAGAAGATGGTGGTAAATTATACCCAGAGCATTATCATGATTATCGTTTAGATGTTTGGGCAAATACGTTTGAACAGGCGTTTATCAAGTTGGCGGCAATGGTATATAAGTTTTTTGACCATCAAGGTGTTGAGCGTCCAAATGTGCCACATATAAAACCAGCATGGGTTCTGGAGCTTGATGAACGAATTGCAGAATTTAAAAAATGGAAAAATGAGGAGCTGTGAGTATTCACTATTAGGTGGCGTCCATGAGTTATTAAAGTATGTCGTTTAAAACATCTGCTAGCTTTTGACCATTCTTACGATCAATTAAACGTGCTGACATACCAAATTCATTTGGACCACTATAATCAGCTAAAGGTGTATCTCCGATAAACAAAACATCTTTGGCACGACATTCTAATTGATCTATTAAATATTGATAAATTTGTGACTCTGGTTTAATTGCACCAACTTCATAACTCCAAGCATAAGTATCGATGTTAGGTAATAATGAAGAAACAACTTTTCCATATGGCATGGCTAAATTTGAGCATAATGCCAATCTGAATCCCAATTCTTTTAATTCTTCTAAAGTTGAGAGCGTATCTTCATATAGAACAATGGATTGTAATTCATCGTTTAAATCATGCTCAAGTTCTTGTAATAATTGGTCTGGAATATTTATTCCTAGTAATTTTACAAGTTCAGTAAAACTTAAATTTTGAGACATAATGAATTTGGCATCATCAGGTTTTGGCTGTCGCCCATTTTCCTTAAGCCATTTTATTAATTTTCTATATGGGGAGCGTCTTTCCCCTATCTTCACAAGTGTGCCAAATACGTCAAAAATAATGACTGAAGGCTCAATATGGCCTGCTTTTATAAATGATTCCATATTTCTATACCCAATTAAATTAAGCTTTATTTCTTGTTCAGATTACCATAAGAGCATTACTATAAAAATTTAAGGGAGATATTTGATATCTCCCTTTGATTATTTTATTCACTGAAGTTTGCAAACATAATTTTAGGAAAGTTTTTCATGAAATGACGTCTAACATGATTGAAGTCGTTGAGGTCATTTTGAGTTTTTGAAAAGTAATTAACCCAAGCTAAAGTTGCATCTTGGTCATTTAAGTTAGGATTAACATTCAGAAATAAGGCTAAATCAAATGTACGGTCAATATTAAACTCTTTGATTAGAGCAACAGCAGTTGAGCGGACTTCTTCTGAAACAGAGGATTTTGGAGAAAAATAGTTATTCATAGCTGAACTCGCATAGAAATTATATAATGATATTTAGAAAGGTTAAATTGTCTCACTATGAAACAAAATAACCTTCTATAGGTTAAATTATCATTTTAAAAATTATTTATCAAGTTAAATTAACTTACTGTAGGTTATTATTCTGATTTGAAGGTTGCTATGATTAGATGTAGATTGTCAGCTTTAATGGGTGAACGAAAAATTTTAAAGTTAAGTGAGGTAGCTCAGGCGACCAGTATTAATCGCAATACGCTAACGAGTCTTTACTATGACCGGGCAATACGAATTGAACTTTCGGTTGCTGATACTTTGTGTAAATATTTTGATTGTAATATGCAAGATCTATTTGAATATACTAATGGGGATGAAGAAAGGGATGACACCTAGTAAAATGTCATCTCTTTTTTTAAAGCTCAATAGGATGTTTTAGATACAACTCAGGATCATTTCAAACAGTCTGAATGTATTAGGCAATACTCTTGCCCTCATACTTGATAACTATTATTTAGATCAACCCTTGCCTGTATACTACTTTACCTAAAACTATTATTTCTGACTCGTTCACCGTGTTGTCAGGATAAGCTGAATTGTCTTTAGTTATTTCAATCAACCCATTAGCACTACGGTGTAAACGAACAACCATTCTTTCACCATAGAAATATATTAAATAAATTAATCCCGATATAAAGTATTTATCTGACGTATCAACTAAAACTAAATCATCATTAAAAAGGGTTTCCTGCATTGCATCCCCCTTAATCTTAAAAACGCTTAGTATATCTACTTCATTTAAATGATTTTTAGTGCAAAATGATTTAGAGAGCATAATTTTATCTCCATCATTATTGCTAAAAGATATAACCTGATCGCCATCTAAATCATTTATATCAAGAGAACAAAGATCACTTTTACTGAAAATCTGATCACTTATATCAAGCGCTTTTAAGATTTTCATATATGTAGCTTGACGTGGTTTTGCGGTACCAACTTCATAATCAGAAATTTGTTTTCTTGAAATACCAACTGCATTAGCCAATTCTTGTTGAGATAGCCCTCGCTGTGATCGAAAAAACCTTAAACGCTCAGAGAAATCAGCAACCATAAAAAAATCCTTGACAGCTATCAAAACCTATCATAAATTATCAATTGCTATCTTGAAGTTATGAAAGGAGTTATCATGTACACATGTTCTTATGATGACGAATTAGCAGATATTGTCAAGGCTGCTGCAAAACGCGAAAACCGCACATATCGCGGTCAATTCAACCACTATTTAAAATTGATCCTTCAGCATGAAGGTCTTTTAGAAAGTCCAGACAACAAAAAAGCAGATTACACTCGCCAAAGTAACCAATCTGCCCACATTCAACCCTAACCAAAGGAATCGAAACCATGAGAAGTCTAACCCAAATCGCAGTACCTTTCCATAATGCTGAATTATATGTTGTTGAGCATAAAGGGCAACCCTACACCCTCATGCAAACTATTGTTGAAGGTATGGGCTTGGATTGGAAAAGGCAATTCGTCAAACTAAAACAGTGTTTTGCACAAGGTATGGTGGAAATCACCATACCTACAATATGTCATTTACATTTAATAGCCGTCTTGGAAAACCATAAGTATCATTTATTTCAAAAAATTCTTGGATACTGGATAGCGAAAATATTGCAGGAATCATTGGTGATCCATCTGGACCTAAGAAAGAGCTTCTATCTGAAATTATTCAAGCAGCAACTAAATGCTTAACCAAATAATTTCACTACTTATTCCGTAGAGCAATTATTTTCATTCGGCAAAAAGTATAAAAGCCCATGCGGGAACATGAGCTCTTATGAATGTCTTGATTGGCATCCAGACACTTCGATTTTGATCGATAGGGGCATTTTTGTCAATCCTATCTCAAGGTCACTTTTTGCCTGTTTTTTAATAAACAGGAGGCTCAAAATGAGCACTAAACTTAAAAATGGTCAGTCACGCTACCAATCAAAAGCCAAAGTTGTGACCATTAAAAAATTTCAGTTATTGACGTTGAGACAGGCAACTGATCGTTTAAATGATGCAGCGTTTGAAAAACATGGTGATGCTTACCTTGAATTCCCTGTAATTGTTCAGGGAGATGGTAGCCCTTCTGATGTTTTTAATCTATATTTGCTGAAAAAACTTGAGCAAACAATACAGTATGATTTTAAAACATTTTCATCTATTGCCAATCAGCTTGTTGATTTTCAGCGTTTTTTAGAAGATGAGCAACTGAACTGTTTGAAGTTCCATAAAGTAAAACAGTCAAATGCGATTTTTAAATATCGTACTCGTCTTATTGAGCAGGCAAATGCAGGTCTAATTTCAGCTCGCTCTGCAAGTAATCGAATTAATGCGGTAGTGAATTTTTACCGATTTCTCGTTACAGAAGATTTGATCGATCATCAGTGCTATGGCATACCGTTTAAAGACGTTTACAAATATATTGCTGTAGATAATGAATTTGGTGCACGTCGAAAAATGGCAATTAAGTCACATGATTTTGCAATTCATGTTCCAGCCAAAGCTCCAAATTCTGAAGCGATTGTGGATGGTGGTGAATTAAGCCCTCTCAGCGTTGAATCGCAAACTGTCATATTAAAAGCACTGCAAAAATCATCACGTGAATATCAGCTGATGTTCTATCTAGCATTATTCACAGGTGCCCGTTTACAAACGATTTGTACTTTACGAATAAAAAGCTTAATTGGTTGTGAGCTTGATAGTCATGGCTTTATTCGTCTGCCTGTTGGAGCAGGGACAGGCATTGATAGCAAATTTCAAAAGCCAATGACCTTATTGATCCCCAATTGGTTAGCGCAAGATCTTAAAATTTATATCAATAGTGAGCAAGCGAGTCAGCGTAGACAGAAGTCAAACTATGGCGAATCGGATGAAAACTATGTGTTTCTCACAAAATTAGGGACACCATTTTATACAAGTAAAGTAGAGCAGCAAGAGTTGACCGAAAAGATCAAAAGCTCTGACTCATTTGGGATGAGGCTTAAACTGTATGAAGGTGAAGCCGTTCGTAGTTACTTAAAAGTCGTGTTGTTACCCGAAATTCGCCTGATTGATCCGCAATTTCCAAGCTTTAAATTTCATGATTTACGTGCCAGTTTTGGTATGAATCTACTGGAAAGCCAGTTACAGCATTTACCTGAAGGGCATTCAGCTATGACAGCAGTTGAATATGTGCAAGCTCGGATGGGTCATCGTAATATTAGTACGACTTTGCAATATTTGAACTATAAATCACGGTTGCAATGGCGCAGTAAAATTCAGCATGAGTATGAGTCTAGCTTGATGAAATACGTCAAGTCCTCTGTGGATTTAGCAGGAGATTTGTCATGAATTTTATTCGTACTCCATTGTTTGTACATATCACTGATATTCATAAACAGATTACTGAGCATGAGCGTTTAATACTCGTGCTCAAAGATAAAACGGCCTCATTTTCTTTTAGAACTTTAGATATTGGTACATTCTTTTTTGCTAAAAGAGCATGTTCTTCCGATATATCAGACAATGAGCTTGTCGCTTCTTTTGATGAAAAAAGACGCTATTTTTTAAAATATTTTACAGATTATATACTGCAAATGGATGGATCGGACCTATCAAAAGGGTTGTTCTATTCCATCATCAAGATGTTTTTGGATTGGATTGATCAACAAAAGAAAATTTTTGATTTATCCGATAAGGACAGCATGATCGATGCCTATCGTCGCTATAGTAAATCTCTGGTTGATCGGACTTTGCTTGCGGACACTGATGAAGATAACTTGGCTGCGCATACCGCAAAGCAGTATCAGCGTTATGTTGCAAAACTGATTGCATATGTATTTGATTGTCATGAAATTGATATTTCTAGTCAAGCGATGCAAGTACAAGCACAGCATTATGATGTTCCTGTTTTACCGATTGCACAGGAAGATCATCAGAAGACGTATGCAACTTTGTTGAATGTCTTTCTTGAAATTTATCGTATTGTGATGCAAGGCGCAGATTTTCCAGCACATTTTCAGTCCGTGGATCAGGAAGAGTTCTATTTTTACTCAGGTTTTCATCATCAAACTGAAAAACAACATATTCAGTTTGATATGCACAGCTATTTATCTAAATATTCAGCTATTCCCGATTTTTCAAAAATGCTGGTGGATTTCGGGCTTGCTGAGGATAGTGAACATCGAAAACGTTTACGTGAAAATCGTAATCAAGCTATTCGCAACCTTGAGGAACGTAATAAAGACAAACGACATATGGAGCGAGAGCGACTTGCTTTATATGGTCTAGTCATCGGTATGTTACTCTTTATTGCACAAACGGGGGCTAATTTAGACACAGCTCAGCAGTTACAGCTGGATACGATGGAAATCTTGCCCTCAACTCAGGGACGGAGATTTTCGGGCACAAAAAGCCGTGCTGGTGGGAAAGAAGTTCAGCCTGAGTTTGGGGTGAAATTTGAACCTGTTTTTAGACAAATTTTAGAACTTCGAGCATGGTATATCCAAGATGAAACCTGTATTTTTGTCTTTCCACAACGTAATGAAATTCAAAGACTTGTGCCGATTGGGAATGGTAAGTTGCAATTACTCAAAAGCTTTTTACAACGCATTTTCCCTCAAATGGTTTGGATTACTCCACAACAGTGGCGTAAGCACGTCAGTAGTCAGTATGTCGAACTAAGCGATGGCGATTTATTGCTTGAAGTCGAAAAAATGGGACACTCACTCGATACTGCGAAGAAAAACTACAGTCGAACTTCATTTAAAGATGCAAGCCAACAGATTTCACAATTCTTTTATGAACTGCGAGAAGTTGCAGTGTCACAAACTCGAACCGTTGAGCGTATTCCTGTGCAAATGCTAGATGAAACTATTGATGCTCAAGCCTCACCTGTCGGTGCATGTGCCTCTATCCATCCACAGCCTGAAAAAGCTATTGGGTTTACTGAACGAGCCCCTACACCCAATTGTCAGCAATTTGAGCATTGCTTATTCTGCCAACACTATGCAGTCCACGCTGATGACGAAGATATGCGTAAGCTTTTATCACTGAAAAGCCTGCTCGGCTACGTTAAGCAAAAAGCCACGGACTTAATCAAGTGGGAACAGCAGTTTGGGGTTGTGCTACATCGAATTGACGAAGTACTCAAGGAGTTATCAGATACTTATGAAAATTTACGTGATCATATTTTTTCAATTCAAGAAGAAGTAGAAAGCGGTGATTTAGATACCTATTGGCTCAATCATTTTGAATTGCTAATTGATTTGGGGTGGATATCATGAGTTCATTTAATTCATATCTATATTCATTGGGTATTGCTGAGCAGTTCTTACCTGATGAGTACAATCTACTGAATAATCAGCTGACTGTTCCAAGTACTTTTGTATTATCGCGAATGAAGAGTGGTGAGATATTGTCAGTTTATTCAGACAATATCTGGGATCTTTCTCCATATTTACCGAAGTGTGATTGTCGCCTGAATTTTGATAGTTGGCTTGAAAATGCCCGAGAAAATGACTTTCTTTACTGTCAAATTCGGGCAGAAATGAAAAAAATCAGTTTTGCTTTGCTTTATATAAAATCTGGTAAGTCGATTATTAAAAGTATCGAACAGCGGCATACGGTTTTACGCCAGTTTGCAGCAATTGCATATAAAAATGGCTGTACATTGCAGCAGTTATTTAGCGATGTTTCTTATATGTCAAAAGTAAATGATGCTTATGTTGGGGTAAGCTATCAAAAAGCCATTCACATTAAAGCATTTATAACGGATTGTTTTGCCTTACAACAGCAATACCCATTGCTCATTCCTGCGTTTAGTACATATAAGCCAATAGAGCATTTAGCAAAGTTGGCTGCTCAACTCAGGTTGCAGTCAGGCAAAGTAGGCCCACAAACCAAAGTTGTTCCTTCACGGCTTTATATAGCCTTAATTAATGCTTTAGCAGATAAATTGAATGAATTTAATCAAAACGCATCAGCACTTCTGAAATGGTTTCAGCGCAAGCAGCAGGATGCAAATTTTGCTTTGATGCCGACAGAATTTAAGCGTGAAAAAAATGCGGTAAGTTTTGCTGATGCTCGAGATTTACTCGGTTTAACGGCACTGTTTGAAAATAATCAGATTCAAAAACATGCCAACCTCACCCGTTATATGACGCTGATTCAAGGTATGGCCAAACTTTGGATTCATTTGTTTACAGGCATGCGTGATAATGAAGTGAATCAGCTGTCTTCTGATTGCTATCAAACTATTCAAAGTAACGAGCATCTTGTGCATGTCATTATGGGCTATACATCAAAATTACACGGTGGTGGCAACAAGTCTACGTATTGGATTACGTTTGAAGATATTCAAGTAGGCGTACATGCAGCACAAAGCATTGGTGAAATCTACGCTCTGCTCAACTCACATTATGATATGTCTAATCCTGCTGAATACCCATTATTTCCAACGCTATACTCGCAAAAGCATCGAAATAAAAATAACCGCAATATTGAGCATGAAACGGATTTTATCTCTAATTTTGAGGGTGCTCCGACTCGAACACAGTCTAATTTTAATCAGTATTTAAGCCGTATTTCTGTCTTGCTTGGAGATGGGTTGAAAATCACAGAAAGTGATATCGCCGAGCTTGAAGCTTTTGATGGTTTCCGCAATTGGCGAGAAGAAAAAGACTGCCAAGTTGGTCAATACTGGAATATTTGCACGCATCAATTTAGACGTTCGCTTGCAGTTTATGGCGCACGTTCAGGCATGATCGGACTCGGCGCTTTGTCAGTCCAATTTAAGCATCTAACAGAGTCTATGACGTTGTATTACCGTAATAATGCGGTATTTGCACCAAATATTTTAGTGAGTGACAGTCAAAAAGAGTTTATTCAAGAACTGGAATATCAGCGCTTGGTGCATTCTTATGCTCAGTTTGAAGATGGTGTAATTAATAGTGCTAGCCGTTTACTTGGTGGGACAGGAACCTATTTGCAGCTACAAAAAGACCGCGAGCAATTACTCACAGTATTTCCAAACCGTGATGAAGCGATTAAGCGCATGAAAAAAGGGGAAATTGCTTACAAACCGAGTCTTTTGGGTGCTTGTACTAATCCTGATTCTTGCGAAAAAATTTCATTTACTGCGATTACCAGTTGTTTGAGTTGTGCCCATGCTGTGTTTGATGCAACAAGTGCTGAAAAAATGCAAAAAGCGGTTCATCGACTACAACGGCAGCGAGATATGCAAGTACAGAACAGTCTGCTATACGGGCAAATGGACAGTGAGATTTTGGCTTTAAACAAAATGATTCAAAAAATTAAAACGATTAATATTGAGGTATAAAATATGAGTGCACTTAATGATTATTACGCTGCTTTAGAGCGTTTAAAAGCCAATAAACCTGAGGTTCTGCCGAAAGGCTCTGCCATTAATAACGATACGGTTGCAATGGAGGCTGGACGTAAACGAGGCTCGATTAAAAAGAGCCGTCATGCTGCGCTTATAGAGGCGATTGAGCTGGTGGCACAAAAAGTGGGACAAATTGTTCTTTCGCCTACACAGCAGGTTGAAAAAGCTAAAAATAAGACTAAGGCGGTGAAAACGAACTATGAGCAGTTAGAAGAAGATTATGAAATATTACTAGGAAAGTGTAATTCGCTGTTGATGGAGAATTTTGAGTTGAGGAAAAAATATAACAATTCAAAATTTAAAACCCTAAATATTTAGTTATTTAGGGTTAAGTTTTTCAGTGTAATTATAATCCCTTTCCATATTTATATTCCGTAATCATATTATCATCAGTAATAACTTCGGGTTGATGACTAGAAAATTCGGAAAAATCAATTCTGTCGTAAGGAACAAGAGGAGTTTGTAAAATAATATCACTTGCTAGAGAACAGTCTTGTTGATCTTTGAAAACAGGTTTTTGAGTAGAATATCTAACCAATTTACATAAATTATTGTGAATATTATTATGATCTTCTAATGCTATTGGTTGCATAGAATTTAGTACCATAAATTTATATTTATAGACATAAGGAAAAACTTTTGATGCGGTATAATAGGCATCAGCTGATTGAGTAGTATTATAGAATAAAATACCTTTTGGTTTCATATGTGATTTTACAATATTTAAAAAGTCTTGACTTAAAAGATTTGATGCATAGGCGCGCCAGTACCATGTTGTATTCATAAGTATAATATCAAATTTTTTATCTGTTTTTCTTTTAATCCATTTTCTACCATCATCAAAAATAATTTCAATGCGTTTGTCTTTTAAAATATCAGATACAATTGGATCAGTTTTAATAAGTTCGATATACGCTGGATTAATTTCAATCACTGTAATTTTTTCGATATTAGGCATCATACTTAAGACTTTTACCCAAGATCCTGTACTTAAGCCAATGACTAAGATATCTTTGGCTTCAGGTTTAAGAACAGGTAGCAAATAAGCACGATCAATACCGTTTGAATTATGGAATATATCAGTGTTTAATTTTCCATCATATACATTTGCACCAAAAACAATTTGATCCTTTTCTTCTTGATATATTTGAATAAAACCATGCTTATTTTCTATAATCCTTGTAGGATATACGTTATCCTGATAACTATTCTTTGATAATTCATAGAAAATTTTTTCAGGAACAAACAGTAGTGATAATGAAATAGCAGAGAAGACACTTATAATTATTTTAATTTTATTCTGATTAAAGCATAGTATGGAAATAGTAAGTGTCAATATACATACTAAAATATATACTTGTTGTGTGTTTAAATAATCAAGTGCAACAAAACTAATTGATAATGGTGCAATAGAACTGCCAAAAACATTTGAAAAGTAAACATTTGAAATTTGGGAACCTGTTTTTATCTGTTGAGTACCAATATGATGAATTAGTGGGAATGCAATACCACGAATCGCTGCACAAATAAACACACAAAATCCTGCTATTATAATAAATACAGAATTTTTAGCTGCAAAAAAAGAAAGTGTGATTAAAAATATATCTATTATTGATGCAGTTAAAAATATATATCCAATAGACTCTAATTTTATGGTTTTAGAATTTTTACATAATTTTTTACCAATATTTGCTCCTATTGCAATACCTATTAAAAATAGTGCCAATGTATATGAAAATGCTTGTGGGACAGACATACCTGCAAATGAAATAATGCGCATCCATATAATTTCTAATGAAAGACTTAAAAATCCACTGAAAAAAGATACAATATATACTAGATGATTATTTTTCATATCTCTTCATTCCATAAGTAGAATATATACCTATTGCAATTATTAAGTTTAAAGTAGCAGCAATATAAATCGTTTGTGATAAAGTAAAATAATTGAAAAAAACAAAACCTGTTGTTAATGCACCAAAAGCAGCTCCAAGTGTATTGAGAAAATACAATCTACCTATAGAATCACCAATGTTCTGAATATGCTGATTAAAGAAATTCGTTAGTAATGGTAAAGTTGTTCCCATTAGAAATGTAGGAAATAGAAGTAATATGAAGCTTCCTAGAGCAGTAATTAATAAATTGGAATGTATAAGAATATCTTGTACAAAAAATATAAATTTATGACTAAAAAAACCAAAACAACCAATACCTAATTCGATGAGGCAGAATATTAAGATAATATTTTGAGGATATTTGTCTGCGATTCTACCGCCAAAAAATGCACCAACACCTAAGCCTGCCATAAAGGCAGAAACAATCACTGTAATTGATGTTAAATCGACTCCAAATCCTGTGAAGAGTAAACGTTGCCAACAAACTTGATAAATTAAAGCACTCAAACCTGAAATAAAAAATATTCCAGCAAGATTGGAGAGCATTTTTTGCTGTGGCTGATTCATTGTATTTCCTTACATACGCCTTGAGGCTGTGTTTTATCAAAATCTATGCCACCTTCAACAAGTCGAGGATAGTTTTTGAAATCTTTTAATATACTTTTGTCCAGTGAATCATTGGGTATCTTCAAATTTGCAGCATCTATTAATGTTGGAAAAATTGAAGTTTGGTTAATTTTACGTTGTTTGTTTTGCTCTAGCCAATTGATCTTCGTGGGATTTCTTTGTTGATATAAATCTGAATACCATGCAAATGATGCGATTTCATAATTGTAAATCGTTGTATTACCATGACCGCTTTTATTACATTCATTATCAAATAAATCCTCGCCATGATCAGATGCAAAAAAAACAAATGATTCTGTATCTTTTTGCATTTTTAAAATTTCAATTAATTCATTTAAAACATAATCTGTATATAAAATTGAATTATCGTAACTATTTAATAATTCAGTTTTATATCTTTTATCTTGCATGCTGTAGTTTTTAATATTATTTAATGATGGTCTAAAAATATCAAAATTATTAGTATAACGATGACTATAATTATAGTGACTCCCTAAAGTATGAATCACAATAAATTTTTTATCTCCAGCAGATTGTATCGCTTTTTTTAATTCAGGGAATATAATTTCATCAGTATCCCCCCTATTAGAATAACTGGTTTTATTTAAAAACAGCATATAATCTGCTTCTTTTGCATATACTGAAGTGCTGGTATCGAATGCACCAAATTTTTGTTGTGTAGAGATCCAATAGGTGGAGAATCCAGTTTCCTTAAATGCTGATATAATCGACCTCTCTGGAAAATCATAACGATAAACTTGCTGTGCTGGTTTTCGTGTAATCATCATTGGAATGGAACTACGAGTTGCTGTCGAAATAGAGAGCATATTATCAAAATTAACTAAATTCTTTTGTTGATTTAATAATGGATTAGTTTCTCTTTGATATCCATTTAATGACCAGTTATGTTTACGACTAGTTTCACCAATGATTAAAATATACACTTCTTTTGTACGAATATTTTGTGCATGTTGTATAGTATTAAATTTGAAATCCTTATTTTTACTAAATGCCTGCTTAACTTTATTTTGTTCAACATATAATTTATTAAAGGAAATTATTAACCCTAGAGGATAGGTTTTTTTTAATTCTTGTAAAAAGTTATTATCTTCTTGGACTAAAAAATCATTCTGTTTTGTGAAATTATTATTAATAGTATTGCTAATTTTTTGTTGGCTGATATAAGAGACTATAAAGTAAAATATAAAGACACTCAAAACCCAATATCTACTACGATGTATCCAAATTGCAGGGTATTTATAGCATTTGTAGCAAAAGTAAATACAAAGTATATTCCAAATTAATATATATATTACATAATTATATATTTTCTCTCCTAGAAAACTCAATATTTCTTGAAAATTTGTTTCTAAAACTATACTTAATATTTGTTCATTAATCGAGGTTTGATAAATTGAGATATAATATAAGTAAAATGGAATGATCCATAAAAAAGGTAAAAATAAAAAACTATATTTAGTTGTTTTAAAAAATGCAAATAGTAAAAATAGACAACAAATACTAAGAAGCAAAATAGTAATATCTTGTGAAAACCACCACAGATATATGTTTGGTAAAAGAAGTAAAAGAAAAGGCATGAGTAAAAAATACGTCTTGAGATAAATTGCTTATAAATTTTATCTAAATTTAATAAAAATAGAAATATGGATCAATGGGATCCATATTTCGGTAATTTCAATTATTTAAAGACAGTATCTTATAGATTTTAGGTAGAAGCTTGGCAACCAGCTGGACGGTATTTTGCTTCTGTAGTTGTGAAACAGCGCCACGTACCATCTACAGCACGAGTCCATGTTAGTGTATTAAATGATGCCTTTTTAAGATCAGCCGCTGCTGAATTACCGAACGTAGCAACAATTGTTGCAGCACCAGTACCTGCGGTAATAGTTACTTGCGGTACACCTGTACCAGTAGCAACAGCAGCTGAACCGTCTTGTTTTGCACCAGTTAAAAGGTTAGAACCCGTTGCGTCTAATTGGCATTGGGTTGCAGTAGCACCAAGAGTTGTTTTACCATTTAACAAACAGTTATCTACAGCTGTTTTGATTGCTCCAGCTTCACCCATTACACGTGCAACTTGTGAACGAGCAATATAGTTTTGATATTGAGGAATCGCAATCGCAGCAAGAATACCAATAATAGCGACTACAATCATGAGCTCGATGAGCGTAAAGCCC
The DNA here is from genome assembly GCF_043105125.1 of Acinetobacter sp. TYF_19. Taxonomy (NCBI): domain Bacteria; kingdom Pseudomonadati; phylum Pseudomonadota; class Gammaproteobacteria; order Moraxellales; family Moraxellaceae; genus Acinetobacter; species Acinetobacter sp. TYF_19. Next base: position 140,597 of record NZ_JBICLH010000013.1, on the reverse strand, counting down.
TTCTGCATTGTATTCATAACATTCTCCACAAATGTTTTGTTTGATTTAGTTATAAGCTTTGTAAGCTAGTTTATTGTTTGCACGAAGTGTGCCAAAGTATATTATCTAATAATTCTTCATGAAATCAATACATTGTTTAATTATTATGAGCAACGGAAAAACTGGAAAGTAATTTTGTGTAAAAAAGTGACGTTAATTGTCAGCTTTGTGTGTTTTGTGAGAGTGTATGGGGCAATCGTTTTGGGTTAAGACAGACTTAATATTTGATCGCTTAAAAGAAACGGTAGCATCGGGCTGAAGAGGTTATGGTATGAGCAGCCCCTAGCATGCTTTAAAAAAGTAGCATCCCGCTTATTTTGTGCCGTGGTAGTTTTATCAAGGATATATAAGAATTTAACTCAATTAAGATCCAAAGTCGGTTATGGAAATCAAAAAACTGCAACAAGTCAGATTCATTACTGATGTGCTATGTGATGTATGCAAACAATCAACAACATTAAAGTTTGCAACTTTTTCGGTACATTGGGGTTATGGCTCTACACATGATGGAGATAGATATGAGTTGCAGTTATGTGAGAAATGTTTTTCTTATGCACTGGCGACATTAAAAAAAGAGCGAAGAGATGCGTTTATGTTTGATGAAAATTTTGATCCTTCAAGCCTAAATGCGTTTGGGTTGAAGTGAATCTATCATTCATTGGAATGGGTTCTAATAATCAAAAATGTAACGTTTTAATATCCTCAGCATTGCCATAAAATGTTTTTTTGACAATCTCTCTCATTACTCTCAATTAAATCCTTTTTTTGATATGGACAAACTTAAAAAATTTGTCCATTGAAAAGTATGTTCATATGGACAAAATGGATATTTAAGTAAGTTAATATAATTCAATGGCTTGATGTGTGTCCATATAAAGTGACTTATGGAATGTGTTTTATTAATGATCGTTGTAGCGATTATCGGTATTTTGGCTGCAGTTGCGATTCCTGCTTATCAGGATTATACAAAACGTGCAAAAGTAACGGAAGGAATTGCCTTGGCTTCAGCGGCAAAAACGACTGTAGTAGAAAATTCTGCAAGTGCAGCAAAATATTCACTTGGATATTCTGCACCTACTGCAACTAAAGATGTTACCAGTGTTCTCATTAATGATGCAAATGGCCAGATAACAGTTACTTATAATGCACCAGTACAGGCCGGTGGTACGATTATTTTACGTCCTTATACTGGCTTACCTACGGCGCCTGTAGCATTACCTGCTTCTACAACTGCTTATACTCCGCCTGCAACTCAAATCAATTGGGCTTGTGGTGCTGCAGGTGCAACAGCTCCAGCAGTCGCAGGTACTTTGCAATCTAAACTAGCTCCTTCAAACTGCCGTTAATTGTCATATAATAAAAAAGACTGGCTAACCAGTCTTTTTTATTTAATAAAGGTTTTTGGAAAAAAATGTGATAGAAATGAAAAGTAAATATTTAAATATTCATTTAATAGTAAAATAGCTAATAAAGTAGAAATTTATTGTAGTTAAAAGTAGCAAAAAAAATTCAAAATAAAACTTAGCTTGAACATAAGTTTTATTAAATTTATATCTTAGATCAAAGCAGTTTTTGAATGAGCATGTTTAAAATAATATGGTTGTACATTTAAAATGTCTAAACGTCTTAAATTTTTTCTCATTCATTTATCTATCTCATTAATAATTGCCTTATCAGTGGTTGGGCTTGTATTTTTTGCTTGGTATCCTACACCACTAGTAATAGCAGTCGGAGTTACTCAGATTTTTCTGATGATGCTATCCATTGACGTGATTGTTGGACCCTTATTAGGCTTATTAGTTTATAAAGAAGGCAAAAAAACTCTTAAATTTGATTTAAGTATTATTGTTGCTATTCAAATTTCCGCCTTATGTTATGGTCTTTATAGTATTGAGCAAGGTCGCCCAGCATGGTTGGTTTATAACGTTGATCGTTTTGAGCTTGTTCGAAAAAATGAAATTGCGAATCAAAATATAAATCAAGCCCCGCCACAATTTCGGTATCCTTCTTGGTTAAAACCCCAATTTGTTGCCACAGAATTTGCTAAAGATGCTAAGCAGCGTAGTGATGATATGTTTACAGAAGTTTTAGGTGGTATTTCTCTCGCTCAAAAACCTCAACGTTATGTCGATTTTGCTGAAGCAAAACCGAAGATTAAAGAGCGAGCAAGAAATTTAAAAGAGCTTTTACAATATAATGATCAAAAAATTGTACAAGTGACTTTAGATAAATACCCAGCAGCAGATGCCTTTGTTCCTCTAAAAGCCAATGCTGTTGATATGACAGTTTTAATCAATAAAGATAAAGGTGAAGTCATTAAAATAGTCGATCTTCGCCCTTGGAAGTAAACCTAAAACCATAATAAAAAAAACCTGCATATGCAGGTTTTTTATTGATGAAAAAGTCTTAAATTTGACTCTGAATATAATTTTCTAGACCTACAGTCTCAACCAAATCGAGTTGTGTAGTTGTCCAATCTAACCACTCTTCTTCTTTTTCTAAAATCTCTTGAACAAGATCTCGAGTAACGTAGTCCAGTTGTTCTTCGGCAAGCTTAACAGCGGCTTGAATGGATTCAATGTTCTCTTTAACTTTACGGACATCACAGTTAAGAACTTCAACTGTGTGTTGACCGATGTAGAGTTTGCCTAAGTGTTGTAAGTTTGGTAGACCTTCTAAAAAAAGAATACGTTCAATGATTTTGTCAGCATGCTTCATTTGGCGAATCGATTCTTTATATTCTGCAGAACCGAGTTGCTCAATCCCCCAGTCATTAAACATACGAGAGTGTAGGAAATTTTGGTTAATGGCAGTTAAATGATGATAAAGCACCTGATTTAACTGATTAATTACATCACGATTGCCTTTCATGAGAAAGCTCCATTCAAACTGCGACTTAAAAAATAATATCAATAACTTATGTGAAATATCTTAAACAACAAAGTGGTTTTTGGCGAGTAATTTATAGAACAGCAAATGAAAATCGCAATCAAAAGCATGCGGGATGAAAAATTTATTTTTAGGACTTAAAGAAAAGAAAACCCGCCTAGAGTCGTAAGCGGGGGAGGAGCTACTCATAAAGAGTAAGTTTATAATTATGGTTATTCTAAAAAACGAATGAAATGTCTAGGCGGCAATGGCTAAGCGCGAGGCAATGGCAGAGACTTCAGCGCTGATGATTGAGCGCGCTTCTGGTGCACAGCGACCACAGCATGTCCCGAGATCGAGCATCTCGCGAATTTCACGATAACTACTCGCACCATTTTCAACAGCGTCTTTAATATCTTGATCTGTAATACCACGGCATAAGCACACGTACATTTCAGCAAGCCACATGAATGAAATAAGATAAGTAATATTATTGATAATTGTTATCGTTTGTCAATAAAAATCATTTGAAATCTCATTTGTCTTTATTGGAATTTTGGATAAAAAAAAGCCACTCAATCGGTGGCTTTTTCTTGAAAAAATATAACTTATTGATTAATAATCACAATGCCATCCATCTCAACCAATGCATTTTTAGGTAGGCTAGCCACACCGAGTGCAGCGCGTGCAGGGTAAGGTTGTGCGAAATACTCGCCCATAATTTGATTGACCAACTGGAAGTTTGAAAGATCGGTTAAGAAAATATTCAACTTCGCGATATCAGCCAGTGTTCCACCAGCAGCTTCACAGACAGCTTTTAAGTTATCAAACACACGACGAATTTGTGCTTCAATGCCTTCAACCAACTCCATACTGTATGGGTCTAAACCGATCTGACCAGAAAGGTAAAGTGTATTGCCGACTAAGATTGCTTGCGAATAAGTGCCGATCGCAGCAGGGGCATTTTCAGTATGAATTACTTGGCGGGACATCGTGTTCTCCTATTATATTCACCATCAATCATAGCCTAGATTGGCATTAAAATGTGTGGATTTAAACAATTAACTCGCAATCGATGTTTCCGCAATGCTCACTGGTTGAGCCAGTCGACTGATACGCGGAAAGCCAAAATGCATGCGTAGATCGCGAATGATTTTTGCAATTTGCTTGCGGTTGTGTACTACAACATTGACATAAGTCTTGTCATCTTGATTACGTACCATTTCGACCCCAATTTTTTCTTTACGACATTGATAAATCAGGTCGGAAATTTGTTCGTCATCCATGGCCATGTTAATCAATAAATATGCATTGAAACTAATTTCTTCTTCATTCTCATTGGTCCACTGCAACGGCATGATGTTTTCAGGGTGTAGATGTTGTTCATGCAGGAGATTATGACAACGTGCACGATGCACAATAAGACCGCGGCGTGATAAATGTCCTTGAATTGGATCACCCAACACAGGGTTACAGCAATGTGCGTATTTGACATCGACACCTTCAGTACCTTGAATGAGTCGGTCAGATTCCTGTGCACTTTGGTCATGTGCAAATAAATGATTCGCAACCAATTGCGGCAGTAAATCGCCCACGGCAATTTGCTCAAATAATTGGTCTTTAGTTTCGATATGTCGCCATTGTAAAAGTTCTAACCAATCTGATTCGGTTAAATCTTTAATGGATACATTGAATAGTTTTAAAGCGCGATTTAAAGCTTGTTGTCCAACAAGGCGTTGTTCTTCGATGTCTTGCTCACGCAGTATATTTTGTAGGGCACGGCGGGCTTTTTGCGTATTGACGAAGCTGAGCCAATCCGGGTTTGGGGTGGCCAAGACATCGGTTATAATTTCAATAACCTGACCACTGTGCAATGGCGTAGAAAGTGGTTTAGTTTCCCCATTGATTTTCGCACCTACCGCATGGTTACCTAAAAATAAGCTGGCAGAGTAGGCAAAATCGACGACTGTTGCACCTTGCGGTAATTCGTGTAAATGACCTTGCGGGGTATACACCCAAATTTTCTCTTGGTGTAAATAATCGAGCAGTTCGCTAAAAGTGGTTTTGGCACAGGCACCATCAATCAAGACATTTAAGTTCTGCATCGAGGCTTGAATCGCAGAGCGGCAAGCTTGCGGAGCACTGTCGCCTAGGACTACACCAAAACGCGCCGCTTTGCGCATCAGTTCGGTTTGAATGGTGACTGATAAGGTTGTGTTTTCACCTTTTAAACGTAGTAGTAGCGATTGGTTACCACCTGGGAGTGGTTTACGAATATGGTCTGCAAAGTGTAAAACTTGAAAACTCTCTCGCAACACATCGGCTAAGCGGTCACAGTCAGCAATACTATTTAGAATAATTTCAAAGGCATGACTATGCGTAAGTTCATGTAGATCAATGTCATTTTTTACAAAGTGACGTAACAGTTCGATATTATTATTTTTCTTTTTAATTCGACCTGAGATTTGATGGGTTTTTAATAGCTCGGTCAGATTATTTTCCCATTTGCTTTGATATTCACAGCGTTTAGGTTTAGTTTGGAGAAGGGCTTCTTGGACATTGTTATACATGTCGAGATCAAGGTTTTGATAACACAGATGTTCGAGGTTATCGCCCATCTCATTCATACCAACAATACGTGCCATTGGGACAAAAATATCAAAGGTTTCTTGGGCAATACGCGCACGCTTATCGGGGCGTAGTGCATCCAAGGTGGTCATGTTGTGATAGCGGTCAGCCAGTTTAATAATAATGACACGGGGGTCTTGTAGTGTGGCTTGCAGAATTTTTCGGAAAGAAGCGGCTTTGTTATATTCTTTATCGCTGGATTGGCTAAGTTTGGTGACGCCATCGACCAGTTCGGAAACGGTTTTTCCAAATTTTTCTGCAATATCTTCTTTGCTAAAGTCTGTGTCTTCAATCACATCATGTAAAAGTGCCGCCATCAGGGTTTCGGCATCTAGACGCATATGCGCTAAAATACAGCTTACCGCAATCGGGTGCAAAATATAGGGTTCGCCACTTTTACGGGTAATACCATCATGGGCAATATCCGCATAATCACAGGCCGCAAGCACTCGCTCGACGTCGCTTTCAGTTAAGTAAGCATCGATAATAGTTTTGAGCTGTTGTTTAGCTTGGCTGACCATTGGGCCTGGCATAAAACACCTTTAAGACGTAGCAATTACAAGAAAATTTTACTGATCCCCTAATGAAAAGCATATTGAATGAGTTGTCAAATTTTTCATTGAGAGAAAAGCAAAAAAGATACACCTAAACCACGATGAATCCTATCTTCTAGTTATAACGTGTATTGGATAAATATAAAAGTTATCCAATAAAAAAGCCTAGTTAAAAACTAGGCTTTTAAGCGATAAATTTTTCTTATTGGAAAGAAAAACCATCTAAATTCAAATTGTTTGCAGAAAGTGCAAGATCAAGACTTGAAGTTTGGTAGTCTTGCTCACGTTGTTTCAAAATATCTTTAGAAACATGACCTACTGCAATTTCACGTAATGCAACAACAGTCGGTTTGTCATTGTCCCACTCAACAGTAGGTTCAATGCCCTGACGTGCCAATTGACGCGCGCGTTTGCTTGCCACTAGTACAAGCTCAAAGCGGTTGTCTACATGGTCTAAACAATCTTCAACGGTTACGCGTGCCATAAGAGTTCTCGTTACAAAGGCTAAAATTAAACAGACTGTTCAGTATAAGGTGCTTTGTCTGTAGACTCAAGTTTTAATCACTTTTCAACAGGGGTGATCAGCTCAGAAATCATTTTCTGATGACGACTCGCTTGCTGTGTAATGACTAAACGATTGGCAATAATTACAGACTCAAGATCGTGCAAAGCTTTATTAAAATCATCATTAATAATTACATAGTCGAAGTTAACATATTGTTGCATGTCTTCAACCGCACAGCCTAAACGCCGCTCAATCACTTCAACCGAGTCTGTGCCACGGTTAGACAGACGTTGACGCAGATCAAACTGGCTTGGTGGTAAAATGAAAATTTGTTTAGAGTCAGGAAAAAGCTTACGAACTTGCTGTGCGCCTTGCCAGTCAATTTCTAATAGAACATCATGACCTTTCGCGAGTTGTTCTTTCACGGTAGCTTGAGCTGTGCCGTAGTAATTACCAAAGACTTCGGCGTATTCAATAAAACCACCTTGTTCAACCAAGGCTAAAAATGAGTCTTTTTCGGTAAAATGGTAATGTACACCATCAAGTTCGCCGGGACGTTGCCCACGTGTAGTATGAGAAACAGAAACGTGAAGATTCGTTACACGGTCAAGGAGGGCTTTTACGAGGGATGTTTTGCCTGTTCCTGAAGCTGCAGAAACGACAAACAAGAGACCCGACATGATATTTTTCCTGATATGATAAAATATCTTCTCTATTTTAGAGTAGACAAGGTTTAAACGAAATAGCAAGGCGTCACTTTGTTTACATTTATTTTATTAGTTTCCGCTGATTGAAAAGTGGTATCGAGGAACATATGGAAATTGTATTGGCCAATCCACGTGGTTTTTGTGCAGGTGTTGACCGTGCGATTGCCATCGTAAATCGTGCGCTCGAGTGCTTTAATCCCCCCATTTATGTACGACATGAAGTGGTACACAATAAATTTGTTGTGGACGATTTACGTCAACGAGGTGCAATTTTTGTCGATGAATTGGATGAAGTACCCGATGACAATATTGTAATTTTTAGTGCGCATGGCGTTTCTAAAGCGGTACAAATCGAAGCTGAACGTCGTGGTTTAAAGGTTTTTGATGCAACCTGTCCATTGGTGACCAAGGTTCATATTGAAGTTACTAAATATGCCCGTGAGGGGGTTGAGGCCATCTTAATTGGTCATGAAGGCCACCCTGAAGTTGAAGGTACTATGGGGCAATATGACCTGAAAAATGGTGGTGCGATTTATTTGGTTGAAGATGAGCAAGACGTGGCCGAGCTTCAAGTGCATCATCCTGAGCGCGTGGCTTTTGTTACTCAAACCACTTTATCGATCGACGATACTGCAAAAGTGATTGATGCTTTACGGGCGAAATTTCCTGAGATTCAAGGGCCGCGTAAGGATGATATTTGTTATGCGACTCAAAACCGTCAAGATGCGGTGCGTGATTTAGCAACCCAATGTGATGTGGTATTGGTGGTCGGTTCGCCAAATTCATCGAATTCGAACCGTTTACGAGAATTGGCCGAGCGAATGGGTAAAGCCGCTTATTTGGTCGATAATGCAGATGAGCTTCAACAGGCATGGTTTGAAAATATCGCCAAGGTTGGCGTCACAGCGGGTGCATCTGCACCTGAAATTTTAATTAAGCAAGTGATTCAACGATTACAAGATTGGGGTGCAACGCCACCACAAGAACTTGCTGGAACGGAAGAAAATATTACCTTTAGTTTGCCAAAAGAGTTACGTATTGCGGTAACTCAAGCCTAAAAGGTGGATTGGTTAACATTCTAATTTTATTGAAAAATTGACAGATGATTGTAAATTGGCAATCATCTGTTTTTTTATGCCTTTTATCCTGTATTGTGCTGATTGTGTAAAGAATTAGAATATGATTTTAAATAGGGTAAAGTTTTGTTGCCTTGGGGAGGGAGTATGCAAAATAAACATAAAGGGTTCACCTTAATTGAGCTGATGGTGACGATTGCGATTATGGCAATTATCGCGATGATGGCCGCTCCTTCTTTCGGGGATATGTTACAGCGCCAAAATTTAAATAAAAGTACGCAAGATTTAATTGGTGTGATGACTGAAGCACGTGCACAGTCTGTGCTGACAAAAAGTGATGTTACTGTAAATTTTGCTTTAGATCCCAATAATTTGGATAGTACTAATGCGTCAAAAGTAAAAAACAAAAGTTTGTATATTTGGGCGCCTACAGGTCAATCAAAGCTGAAAGCAGCTGTTTCTCCTCTTGTGTTTGAAATGACTGGTAAAGTCAAAAGTGCAAACTCGGATATTTCAGTTGAAATATGTAATCAGAAAGGCAATAAGTCCAAAATCGTCAGTATTTCAAAAATGGGAACAATTCAACAAGCCACCGAAGGAACATGTACATGAAAACAAATAGTTATCAGGTTGGTGTTGGTTTGATGGAAATCTTAGTCGCACTATTGGTTTTAGCTTTGGGCATTTTAGGCTTTATTGCTTTGCAATATAGGGCGGTCGAGGCTACAGCAGAAGGGGGGACTCGAGTGCAGGCAATTAATTTATCCCGTGACTTTGCTGAAAGAATTCGTGTGAACCGTGGGGCTTTATCTGACTATGAGTCTGAGTTAAAAAGCTCATCTGGACAGGGGAGCTCAAAGCAGGACTGTGCTAAGCAATATTGTAGTGCGCAAGAAATGGCAGATTATGATGTATCTCAAGTAGTAGCAAAAGCACATTCAGTTGCAATGACGATTAATTTAGATAAGTGTCAAGGTAATAAGGATGAACGAAAGTGTATTTATGTCGCTTGGGGAGAAACGGCTGCAACGAATGGTGCAAGTAGTGGTACTGGAAACTGTACAGTGGGAACAGCGTATGACCCTGCTTCAACGTGCTTAGTGATGGAGGTGTATTAAAATGTCATTAGGTCTAATACATAAACGTCAAGCAGGTTTAACACTAATCGAGCTAATGATTTCTTTGGCATTGGGGCTTATTGTTGTTGCTGCTGCAATCATGTTGTTTTTAACAGGACAAAAAAGCTATTCCCTGCAACAGGGTTCTGCTGATTTGCAAGATAATGCCAATTTTGGTTTGAGTTATGTCACTAAAGATATTCGCTTGGCTAATTTAAACGCTTTGAGTGCAGAAATAAATGACCGTACCAAAGCAGGTGGGCTCGTACTGACTTCAAAAGACAATGGGTATAAAGATACAGCGGTTACACCAAATAAAATCTATAGTAATTTACCTGATAGTGTCACAGGAAAAACAGCAGCTGTTGCAACTTTATCTGCAAGCGAATCACATTCTTCAAATGTAAAACTAGCTGGAACTGATCTCAAAAGTGACCAATTGGTGATTCAGTATAAGCCGCAGTATACGACAGACCCAGACACCGCAGCGAATTGGTTTGGCGGATTTGACTGTGAGGGTGATCGTATCTCATTTGCTAAATCGGCACCGCAACGCATTATTGTACAGCGTTATTTTTTACGAGAGGATGATAATAAAAATGCCAATGAACCGAATCAAGCCTTGGCATTAGCGTGTGATGCGGGTTGGTACAATGAATCGGGGAATCCTGCCAAAGTTGAAGATTATGGTGGTGAGGGTGAAATCATCATGAAGCGCGTGGATTATTTCCGTGTATTACTAGGAATTCAAAAGGCTAATGATCATCGATATATCGCAGTGAAGGATTATATGAATCTTTCAGGGGTGAAGCCTCGTATTTTATCGATTCAGTTAGGCGTATTGGTACGTTCTTCACAAAGTGTAGGAAATGATGCACTGGTTAAAAATGACCAAAAATTTCAAGTGCTGGATAATGAAGTTACGGTAAAAATACCAGCTAATGCTTCAACGAAGTATGTTCGTCAAGTGGTGTCACAAACGATTGCATTGCGCAACACCTTTGGGGAGAGAGGGCGATGAAACAAGCTCAGCAAGGGGCAACACTCATTGTTGTTCTCATTTTGTTGGTTGTAATCACGGTGCTTGGTACTTTGGCGATTCGTCAAAGTATGGTCACATTGAATATCGCAACCAATAGTCAGGCGATGCAGTTGATGTTGCAAAATGCCGACTCTGCTTTTTTTAATGTTGAAAAACAAAGCAATATTGTTCAAGCACTCAGTGGTAGCGGTATGTTTGGTTATATTGATGGAGCAACCAATAAAGATAAGGAGTTGGTATTTTGTTATCGCGGTGCAGATCAAAAAAAGTTTTTTGACCTCTCTAGTGCCAGTATTGTGGAATGGAATGCACCTGCGACCAAACCTAAAAATAATAGTTTAGGTAAAGATGGCTTTTGTAAGGTAGATGATAATAGTTTTAATTTTTTTACCAGTGGCCGTAAAGCCGTCATGACGCAAGTGGCCGTTAAATTTGCTACAGAAGCCTCGAACGATCCATTTTATGGGCAAGTTTTAGGAACAGACGGCAACACGGTTAAATTAGAACGTAGCAAACCTGTCAAAGTCTTTGCAATCTCCATTATGCCTTCGTTGACATCAGCCGATAAAGCAGAGATTGATAAATGTTTAAGTGAACATATGAATGATGTGACCATTCCATCTGGGGTAACAGCTGCCGCAGGTGCAAATAAAAGTGTCACTCAATGTTTATCTGATTTGAATGTACCCTTTGAATCTACAGTCACGGAATATGTGATTACTCAAGATTTTGTGTAATACAGGAGTAGGAAGATGAAAACGATATTTAAAAATACAAAAAAGACCTATCGTCGTAAGCTACTTGCGACCAGTGTTGCCGCAGTTTGTAGCATGATATTTACGACTAGTGTCAGCCAAGCCAGTGATATTGAAATTTATCAACAAGCCAAGTCAGGGCAAATTACATTGCTTTTCATGATTGATGTTTCGGGGAGTATGGACGAAAAAGATGGAGGAAGTACTACCCGACTGAGTCGTGTGAAAACCGCAATGACAGATTTGTTGAGTGGTAATGTCAGTAAAAAAATTGATAAAATTGGTGATGATAAAATTATTGGGCTATCTACACTAGGCGCACTTAAATGGGGGAGTGTTAATAATAGTTCGAGTTCTACTGGTGCGATCATTGTTCCTGCTCGAGCATTGGGCGATAAAGTTGATGGAGAAAAAACACAAAGACAAATTTTATTGGAACAGGTGGATAAGCTTACTGCTACTACAGCCACACCTACAGGCAAGTCATACCTAGAAGGTATTTCCTACATGTTAGGTAATTATGTTTCAAGTGCTTCAGAAAAATATTCTAGACCTGAAACTTGGACTAAAATTTCAAATACATCTTATCAATATAATTCTCCTACCTCTTTAACTCAGACTAATGAAGTTCAAAAATGTAGCGGTCAAGGGCTTTATATGCTGACAGATGGAGAGCCGAATGGGGGGGATGCAGACCAAACGTCAGCGCGAACAGCATTGGGTTATAATTCTTTAACATGTAGTGGAAATTGGGATTGTATTCAAAAATCATCACTTGCATTTCTAGATTCAACTAAAAATTCAAAACAATTAGCATTTAAGACTGCAGTCGTTGGATTTGGAAGTAGTTTTAATAGTATTCCGTCATACGATAAAAATAAAACTTTCGCCGAAAACATCAAGCCTTTTGTTGATTCAAGTGGTAATAAAAAAAGTAACCTTTCCAAACAGCAAGAAGCCGCTTATTGGGGGATTATTGGTGAAGGTGGGTGGTATTCAGGAAATAACTCTCAAGATGTTGTAAATAGTGTTAATGATTTTATCAATAGTCTATCCACGACTATTCCATCTGTCACTACGGGTTCGCCGACTATTCCTAAGGATGCATTGAACCCTGCTATTTTGCAAGATGATGCTTATTATCAACAGTTTCAACCAACGCCAGATAAATCTTATCAACTATGGACAGGGAATTTAAAAAAATATCTTGTAACCACAGGTGGGATTTTAAAAGATAAAAAAGGTACAGCAATTGTTGATGCTGATGGAAAAATTGTCGCAAACTATGATTATTGGTCAGAAGAAGTCATTAGTGCTAGTCAAAGTGCTGATGAAAACACCGTAGGGAGTGATGCATTTGCGTTGCGTGGCGGAGCATGGTCTAAGTTGCTGTTACGTACCAATCCGTTGAATAATCCGAGCACAGGTACAATACAACGCAAGGTTTTGACCAACCGTATCTATACTAATGATTCTTTTGTTAGCAAAAGTGATGAGCTACGTCAGGTGAAACCAACAGATTTGACCGATACTAATTATAAAAATGATGAATATCGTGGTTATTTAGTGCGTGCGTTGGGCTATAACATTGATTCCGCGACGCCACCAACAAGCCTTGATGATCTAAAAACTGCAGTAGAATTCCGTCAAACTGGCGCAGTCATGCATTCACAACCTATTTTGGTGACTAATAAAGGTAAACTTGATTTTAATGAAAGTACTCAAACTATGGGTTCTACAGGTCGAGAAGATTATGTACTCTTTGGAACTACTCAAGGAGCGTTACATGTTGTGAAAGCGGGTACATCAGGTATTGCTGGAGGGGGAGAAGAGGTTTTTACCTTTATACCGAACGAAATGTTAGTCAAGCAAAAGCAAGCTTTTGAAAAAAATGAAGTTACTAGTGGTGGTACCGCTAATTTATTTTATGGCGTTGATGGGCCGTGGACAGCTTATACAGAATACGTTGTGGATGGTTCTGGTTATTTGACTGTAGGTGATGGTAAGGGTGACCAAAAAGGTGTGCAAGATGTATATGGCGGCTTACGTATGGGTGGACGTAGTTACTATGCATTGGATTTAAAAGATATTCAAAACCCGAAATTGAAATTTCATATTAACCCAGATGAGGAGACCACAGGCCCTTTAAGCTATATGGGGCAAAGTTGGTCTAAACCGACCATTGGTTTTGTAAACTGGGGTGGAAAACGTACCCGTGTTATGTTTGTGGGTGGTGGATATGATGCGAATGGAGCAACCATCGCTTGTAATGAAGATAAAGATCTTGTTGCTAAAAATGTTGGTTATGAGTGCACTGCATATAATCAAACCAATAAAATAGGTGCAGGTGTTTATATGTTTAGTGCTGAAGATACGAGTATCCAAGATGGAAAAAATACAATAGCGATTAAGGCGGGTGAGCTGCTGTGGTGGTCAAGTGCTAATGCGACGACTAGCGCTGCAAGTACGAAGAGCGGTACGGTTGGGATCAATAGCCCAAATATGCAATATAGTGTGGTGAGCGAAATTCGGAGTGTTGATCGTGATGGTGATGACCTGATTGATCATGTCTACTTTGGGGATTTGGGCGGTCAAATTTTCCGTGCTGATTTTAATAATACTGAAAAAACGATTGGTACTTGGGCAAAAGCTCCTGTACGTATCTTCGATGGGCATAAAGCGAATGGTAAGAGCCCTCGTTTTTATGATATGCCTGCTTTCTCACTTTATAGTAATAATGGTTCGATCTTTGCGGTGGTGTCTCAAGGAAGTGGCAACCGTAGTACACCATTATTTGCAGATAGTAGCTATGACTATGATGCAATTTACAATATCTATGATAAAGATGTTGCACGAAAGGATTTGTACAACTATGACCGTGTTAACGCACCATTAATTACAAAAGATATTACGATTGATGGTTCATCACTGAGTTTGCGTTTACTTGACAATGAGCATCGCAAAGATAATACAGACTATAATGCGTCAGCCAGTACGCATGGTTGGTATTATAAATTTAAGGATTGCGTAACAGGGCATGGTAAGTGCGATAGCTATAAGCAGCAAACTGAGAAAGTTTTTGGTACACCAATTGCATTAAATAATAAGCTTTTTGTTTCGACTTTTGATGCTAGTAAAGATGGCCTTGCAGGTGACTGCGGTGCGGGTGTGAAAGGAGCAAGTTTAATGACCACTTTCTGCTTACCTTTTGGTCAGTGTGCTGCGGGTGATGTTACAGGTACAACCCATACTATGATTGGTGCAGGGATTCATACTGTTACAGTGGGGAATGGTAACTCGAGTGGTAATGGAGGTAGTACAGGTGGGGGAACTGGAGGAGTTAGCTCAAAACTAAGTAGTGCTTCAAATTATTGTATTGCAACGGGTAGTCGTGTCACGATTACAGTAACGGGTAGTAGTGGTTCTGGCGAACAAACGAGAATGTGCCTTGTTCCTCAGCGTTGGTATGAGAAGCTTTAGTAAGGTGAATTTATGAAAACAGAGAATAGATCACTGGAACAAGGTTTTACTCTCATTGAGCTTATGATTGTTGTGGTGATTGTGGCTATTTTTGCTGCAATCGCGATCCCAAGTTATCAAACATATATTCGTCGTGCTCAAGCTTCGCAAGCGCAGCAGGAGGTTCAACGTCTGGCCAGTGAATTGGCTCGATGGAAATCTCGTAATTTTAGTTATCAAGGGTTTAACTTAACAGCGAAAACCGTGCCCAACTATAATTTCGAGATCAAAGATGGTACAGATACAAATCTGACTTTAAATGAGCAGGATGCCAATCAGCAATACAAAGCTGCAGGTCAGAGTTGGGTAATTAAGGCAATTAGTAGCAATGAGAATAATTTTTCATTATTAATGACCAGTACTGGTGTACAGTGCAAAAATAAAACCAAAGCTAATATTACTTATGCAAGTTGTGGTAGTGCTGCGAATGGTAGTGAGGGGTGGTAAATGAATAAAGGATTTACGCTCATTGAGCTTATGATAGTGGTTGCAATTATTGCTATCTTGGCTGCTATCGCATATCCGTCTTATCAGGAATATGTACGAAAAACTAAGCGCATTGAGATGCAAGCAGCGATGCAAGATGTGGCCGTGCAGCTACAGAAGTATAAAATTGCCAACTTTAAGGCTACAGGTGCAACTGCATCCGATATCGGAATTAAGTCTGCTTACCCAGATGCCGCCACTTCCCTATATACTGTGAATTTACATTGGTTAGACGATAAAAATACTGAACAAAACTCAGCACCTTTAGGCTCTGAAAAATGGATTTTAGTTGCTCAGCCTATTGCTTCTTCTAGTCAATATGGTGATGGATATATTAGTCTGAATTATAAAGGTGAGCGTTGTTGGGTAAAAGGTTCAGATAAAAATAGTGGTAAAGCTTGCTCTCCTTCAGATGTTTCCAACTGGGATGGCAAGTAGTCCTAAATTCAAAACTGTGGATAAACAAATTTTAATCTTTCTTTCGCAGCAAAGATAACGTAAAATATTGCCCTCTATGAAAGGGGTTTGAAATGTTCCGGTGGTCGGGGCAGGGATAATCCGTAAAAACTATAAGGTTGTATCATGGTAGTTATTCGTCTTGCACGCGGTGGTGCTAAAAAACGTCCGTTCTATCAAGTTATTGTAACTGATAGCCGTAATGCACGTGACGGTCGTTTCATCGAACGTATTGGTTTCTTCAACCCAACAGCTCAAGGTAAAGCAGAAAAACTTCGTTTAGATGCTGATCGTTTTGCACACTGGGTTGCTCAAGGTGCTCAACCATCTGAACGTGTTGCTTCTTTAGCTGCTCAAGCTAAGAAAGCTGCAGCTACTGCATAATTTTTGCTAATTAAGTAGTAGGTAGCCCATGACACCAACACAGAATGTTCCCGAAGATCGTATTCAGATTGGACAGTTACGTTCAGCATATGGATTAAATGGGTGGCTCTGGATCTATTCCAATACAGAACCGATGAGCAACATCTTTGACTATCTGCCTTGGTACATTGAAACCAAAGCAGGTTGGCAAACAATAGATGTAAAACGTTGGAAACCGCATGGCAAAGGCTTAGTTGTTTCGCTCAAAGGCGTCATTGATCGCACTGCAGCAGATAACCTAGTTGGCGCAAATGTCTGGATTTCAAAAGCGCAACTTCCTAAAGCAGGAATGGATGAGTTTTACTGGTCAGATTTGAAAGGCTTAACAGTGTTGGGTTTGGATGATGAAGAACAAGAAGTAAATCTCGGAAAAATCCATGAAATGTTTGAGACAGGTGCCAATGATGTGATGGTGGTTCACGCAACACCAGACAGCGTTGATGCTGAAGAGCGTATGATTCCATGGCATAAAGATGTGGTGCAACGCGTTGATCTCGAAGCTGGTCGTATCTACGTGAATTGGGGCGTAGATTACTAATTATTTTTGGAAATACGGGAGTCTGCGATGTTTTTTGCAGTCATTACGCTTTTTCCTGAAATGTTTGAAGCGATTACAGCCTACGGTATTAGCGGGCGTGCAGCAAAAAGTGATTTAGTACAAGTGACTTGTATTAATCCTCGTGATTATGCTGAGGGCAACTACAAACGAGTGGATGAACGTCCATTTGGTGGTGGTCCAGGTATGGTGATGATGGCTGAGCCTCTGGCAAAAGCAATTCAACATGCCAAAGAGCTTGCCATGCAAGCAGGTGCAGTTCATGTTCCTGTGGTGTATATGTCACCGCAAGGAAAAACCTTAAATGAGCCTGCAGTACAACAGTTTGTCGACTATGATGGATTGATTGTGTTGTGTGGTCGTTATGAAGGGGTCGATGAACGTTTGATCCAAAAGTATGTTGATCAGGAATGGTCCATAGGGGATTACGTATTATCGGGTGGCGAGCTTCCTGCGATGGTTTTATTAGACAGTATTATTCGGAGACTCCCGGGTGCAATGTCTGATGAACAGTCTCATGTGCAAGACTCATTTGTGGATGGTCTTTTAGACTGCCCACAATATACCAAGCCAGACCATTTTGAAGGTTTGGATGTCCCTGAAGTCTTAAAGTCGGGACATCATGCCAATATTGAGAAATGGCGGTTTTTGCAGCGTTATCAACGAACACAACAACGCCGACCTGAGTTGGTGGAAAATGTGGAGTTGACGAAGCAGCAAAAGAAATGGCTAACAGATTTGAATACTTAATTCAGAGTATTCTTTTAATAGGCTCTTTGTGCATTGAAGTGGTCAAGCATAAAGAGAAAGATAATCGGGTCTATGCGATTTAGCCTCTATACCCAGCGGATATCAGACCTCTTCTGACCCGCACATATTGGAGATACCCCATGAGCGGTAAGCATCCTTTAGTACAAGCTGTTGAAAATGCACAGCTTAAACAAGACATCCCAGCTTTTGCACCAGGCGATACAGTTATCGTTCAGGTTAAAGTAAAAGAGGGTGACCGTGAGCGTCTTCAGGCATTTGAAGGTGTTGTAATCGCGAAGAAAAACCGTGGCTTGAACTCTGCGTTCACAGTACGTAAAATTTCTAGCGGTGTTGGTGTTGAGCGTGTTTTCCAAACTCACTCTCCAATCGTTGCTAAAATCGAAGTGAAACGTCGTGGTGACGTTCGTCGTGCTAAACTTTACTACCTACGTGAATTGTCTGGTAAAGCTGCACGTATTCGTGAAAAGTTACCAGCTCGTAAAGTTAAAGCTTAATTTTAAGTTTTATACGACTAAAAAAATGCGCCTAATGGCGCATTTTTTATGCCTAAATTTTAGAGTCCTTGAAGCTTCAATCGGTTGGCGTGTTGTCGGTAAACATCAACAGGGTCTGGAGCAAAAATAGAACGTAGTCCAAAGAACTGGTTAATCACATCTAAATGGTTCCAATTATAGTTATCGCGCACGGTCTTACCATACTTGGCACTACAACGTGAAACTAAGCCATCGTTATCATTGGGCGCTTGCATGAGTAAGCCTGTCGCCGCCAGTAATGAGTCTGGATCAAGTACGTTCGTCAACGTTGAGTTGCCAGAGAAAGAGTAAAAATAAACTCCATTTTCTTTCGCTAAACCTTCACCACAGCTTGTTTTTGGCATACCCAATGGATATTTCTGTGCAAAAGCTTTAGATCCAGCTTGACTCAAACTTTTACCAGCACCGAGTGCATCATGTGGAAGTGAGTTCGGATCTTGCTGTTGTGCCCAAACAATAGCCTTGGACCCAAAGTTGATTAAGCCTACCAGCGGTTGTTCTAGCGGCGTACCTTGCGCGGAAATAATCAAATCCGCCACAGGAGAACCTTTTAAAGGACTAGAAATGGCTGTTGCAGACGCGATTTTATTGGGCATAACATTTGAGACATAGGCAATACTATGTCCGCCATGACTATGACCAAGCAAGTTGACTTTGGGTGATCCAGTAATCGCTAAGATTTCATCAACTTGTTGCAGCAGTTGTTCACCACGAACTTCAGATGTGTTGAATGGAGAAACGCGTGTTGCCCATGCGTTTGCACCGTTACGGGCTAAATCTGGCAAGATTTGATACCAGTAATCCACACCAAGTTCATCGGTTCCTGCTCGAATCCAGCCACCCATACCATGTGCAAAAACCAAAGGGTATTTGGTCTTTGCATAATTAGAGGCAACGTAGTTTGATTTAATTTGTGAAGCGGCTGCTTGCGTTTGTGTAGCAGCAAGTGCGCAGGTCGACAGCAGTCCAGCTATCAATAATCCATATTTCATTGATCATCCTCGTTTTTTATTTTTTATGACGACAATTTAAGTTGTCAAAAATGAGTATAAAGGTGAGGGAGGAGGAGCGTAGAGAAATCCGATTAAATTAAATACAGTTTGTAACTGGATAATTCTAGGAGGCATCCCTCCGAAACGTTGAAGATTCGAAGGGAAAAATAGAACTAGAGTCCTTGCATTTTTAAGCGATTGGCATGTTGGCGATAGACATCAACAGGGTCTGCGCTAAATAGTCCACGTAGTCCCATAACTTGGTTGACCTCATCTAAATGGTTCCAGTCATAGTTATCACGGATGACTTTACCGAAGTGTGTACTACAGCGTGCCACTAAACCATCATTGTCTAAATGACCATAGGCCAAAGGCCCCAACAGTGAGATCGCACTATCTGCGACATCGAGAATGTTCGTGACTTGAGACGTACCAGTCCACGAATAGTAATACACGCCATTGCTGGATGTTGCACCGCTCTTGTTACAGTCCGAAGCCAGTGCTGTTGTTGGATATTTCTGATTAAAAACACGGGAACCTTGCTCACTAATTGAAGTGAGTGATGCCGTTAAATTACTTTTTAATGCAGGGTTACTTTGCCCATAAGCAAGCATAGGGCCAATAATATAATCTGCTGCTAGGCTGAGTAGTTGCGTTCCACCTTGATTGGCAAGAAGCTGGTCTGCCACTTTTGAACCTCTAAATGTTGCTCCCACACCTGTCAGTGAGGCCACATATTGCGGTTTAACTGCTTCTACATAGCGAATGGTTGGTCCACCATGGCTATGCCCAATCAAATTAACTTTGGGCTTGCCTGTCAGGGCGATGACCTCTTCAACTTGTTGTAGTAACTGTTCACCCCGTACTTCAGTTGACTCTAAAGGGGAAATTTGTGCTGCAAAGGTGGTTGCGCCATTTCGAGCCAAGTCGGGTAAAATTTGATACCAGTAATCTAGTCCAAGTTCGGGAACGCCCACTCGGCTGAACCCAAACATGCCATGGGTAAATAGCAATGGATATTTAGTCTGAGCATAATTACTTTTTACGCTTGCAGTCACCGTCTGTAATCCAGCTGTGGCTGTGGTTGCGCTGAGTCCAAGGCTGGTAACCAGACCTACGAGTGACATTGTTTGTATCATTCTTTTCGTTATAAACATTTTTTTCATCCTGAAAAAGTCAAACACGGTATAGCTTTAATCTGCGAACGGAGGTTTTCCTCCTGTGTCATGCGTGGTTTCAAAGGCTCCTAGTCGAAGTTGTTCTTGTGAATTATTAAACTGTTGATCACGTAGTTTTTGAATGGCTTGCTGCTGTGCGTCTTGACTCATGTTGCTGTTGAGAATGCTGTCGCGTTGTACTAAGTAAGTATTGACCCGAGATTTCCAATGGTTTCGATCTTGGTCGAGTTTTTCTAGGCGTACGGTCGCTTCGGCACCGACAAGATTCTGGCGCATTTGGCGAATTTCTTCTGCAGAACCGCCGCGCGTCTTAATATCTGAGGTCAGTTTACGCAGATCTTCGAGTTTGGAGAGTTGTTCTAGATTTTCTTTCCAATCTTCGGGCAGTTGAGCAAACAGTTCTTTCAGTTTCTGCGCTTTTTGTACTTCAGTTAAGGATTGATCTGCCATGATGCTCATGCGGTCTAAGGTATATTCATGGTAGGTATTTTCAGCGCCAAAGAGGCCATCAACTTCATAGTCGGAAAAGAACTGGCTACGTAGGCTTTTCATCGAAGCAAAAATTTTACGATAGTACTCAGGGTCTTCTTTATTTAGGCTTGGCTCCTTCAGACTACCCAATTGCACACGATAATCTAAATAACGAGTCCAAAGATCTAAAATTTGCTTAAGCGCAGGTTCTTGATAACCTTGCTGGATATAGGCTTTAAAATCTTGCTTGATCTGGTCAATATTTTTTTCACCATATTGGGTAATGAAATATTCAAAACAATTACGAGTCTGTTCATTAACAACTAAGCGATTACTTTGGTCGAGCACCAGTTGGCAGTTGATTTCGGTGTCCTGTTGGCTGTTACTGACAAAAGGCAGCCCCGATGCATGTAGCAAGTCTGACGCTGTGGGTAATAAGCCTGTCGTATTTTGAGCGCTAGAGCTAATCGGCCCTTGGTTTGAGCCAACAGTTGCATTGGGTGCAAGCCAAATGAGAAAACCAAGAATGACAACGATGATCACGGCGAAAATGAGCCATAATTTCTTTTTTTGCATATCCTATGCCTAACATCCCTATTGTATTTTTTATTTGGTTCATATGACTGAACTCGATTTATTCTGAAACAAAAGGGCAAATAAACAACAGAAAAGTTGTAAAACTAGACAAGCGGTTGATAGTATTGCGGCAGCTTTAAGACGTGTCTATGTTATGAAATCATCTGCTTCAAAAATCCAGCGCCGTGCCGTGAATGGTGTATTTTTATTGAATAAGCCATTGGGGATCAGTTCAAATGCGGCATTGCAAAAAGTGCGTTGGTTATACCGTGCGCAAAAGGCGGGGCATACAGGAGCGCTTGATCCATTGGCATCAGGATTGCTGCCGATTTGTTTGGGCGAAGCGACCAAGTTTTCGCACTTTTTGTTGGACTCGGTGAAGCGCTATCAAACCACCATTCAGCTGGGGCACAGTACCACCACAGGTGATGTAGAAGGCGAGCAGTTGTTAGAGCAGGCTGTACCTGAGTTAACCGAAGAGTTGATTGAAGCCGTTTTGGCTCAGTTTGTGGGTGATATTCAGCAAGTGCCACCGATGTATTCCGCTTTGAAGAAAGATGGTCGTCCTTTATATGAGTTGGCCCGTAAAGGGATTGAAATTGAGCGTGAAGCACGTCCGGTTACCATCTATGCGATTGAGCTGCTTTCATTCACAGCAGACAGTATCACCCTTGATATTACCTGCTCCAAAGGCACATATATTCGTGTTTTAGGCGAAGATATTGCGAAGGCATTGGGTACTTATGGTCATTTGACTTATTTACACCGCATTAAAACGGGTCATTTTGATCTGATTCCAAGTTATACCATTGAGTATTTGGAAAGTTTGTCTGAACAAGAGCGCGAAGCACTGTTGTTACCTGTATATGCACCTGTAGATCATTTTCCTAAAGTACAAGTTCCAGAAGGGCGTAGTGAATACTTTAGTCGCGGTATGGAAAGTAATATTGAGCATACAGCGGAAGCACAGGTCTTGGTTTTCGATGGGGAAAAATGCTTAGGCTTGGCTGAAATTACCGATAAGAAAAGATTGGTTCCAAAGCGGGTTTTAAATCTATAATCGAAATATATCACTCGGTAAAAAAGGATAAGGCGTGGACATTAACATTATTATCAGTCTGATCTTTTTTGCCTTTTGTGCAGGCGCAATTGACGCTGCCGTCGGTGGTGGTGGCTGATCCAAATTCCCGCTTTGATGAATGCATTTCCGTCGATGGCACCTGCCACTTTATTTGGCACCAACAAATTAGCGGCAGTGGTGGGTACAGCCACTTCAGCCGTTTCCTTTGCCCGCAAAGTTCGCTTTGAATGGAAACTTTTGGCTGTGGTCGCAGTGTGTGCCACCATCAGTTCATTTGGGGGCGCGGCCAGTGTGGCCATGATTCCAAAAGAAGTCCTCCAACCCTTTGTTTTGGTCATGTTGATTGTGATGGCGGTCTATACCCTCATGAAGAAGCAATTTGGGCAAGTGCATATGGCGCAAACTGTGACGCCTAAAATTTTGCTGTTGGCGGGAATCGGAAGTTTAGCCATTGGCTTTTATGATGGTTTGTTTGGCCCAGGCACGGGCAGTTTCTTTATTTTCTATTTTATTCGCTATTTACGCGTTGATTTTTTGCATGCGGCGGCATTGGCTAAAATTGGCAATGTGATGACCAATCTTGCAGCGCTAAGCTTTTTTATTCCCTCGGGACATGTGCTCTTTGCTGTGGGAGGCATGATGGCCGTCGCAAATATGATCGGGTCTATTTGTGGGGTAAAAATGGCGCTGAAATATGGCAGCGGCTTTATTCGTATTTTATTTCTTATTTTGGTGACAATTCTGATCGTAAGATTGAGTTATCAAATGTTTTTGATGTAATGGTGAGATAGCTTTAAAACTTCATTACAAAAAACGCGTTGTCTGTGACCTCATTTCTCGTTTATTGCATTTAAGATAAATACAGCGCACTTAATGCTGTGCCAAGAAGCTTTTCAATAAAAATGATGTTTTAAGCTGAACGGAACTGGAGCATAGAATGAATATATTTGAAGCCTTAAGAGAAAGTCACGTTATACAACGAAATTTGGCTGAACGACTACTCGAAACTTCAGGGGATACGCCTGAGCGCCGTGAGCTATTTGAACGCCTTAAAAATGAATTATTTGCCCATGCTGTGGCAGAAGATCGTTATTTTTATATCCCTTTAATGATGACTGATTCGGGCCTCAACATTACCCGCCATGCTTTGGCAGAGCACCATAAAATGGATGAGTTATTGGAACAATTGACCGAGACGGAATTCTCAAATCCGGGCTGGTTGGCAATTGCAAAAAAATTATCGGAAACCGTACATCATCACTTACAAGAAGAAGAGCATGGTTTCTTTCAGCAAGCAGGAAAAATTTTACTCGATGCTCAAAAGACTGCGCTCGCCAAGCAGTATCAGCAGGAATATAAAAAATACAAAAAAATTGAAAAAGACAGTTTGGTTTAAGTCCATTTTAAACAAAAGATGGCGAGTGCCATCTTTTGTGATTTAAAGCGCGTCATCACTTTGCGGTTTGGCTCTAAAGGTAACACCAACGGAGGCAATCATAATGCAAACTAGCGCTAACGTTTGCCACATGCTAATTTGTTCTTTCAGTAATAACCAGCCTGCCAAGGCTGCTAAAGCTGGCGATAAACTTGAAAGCGTCCCATAGCTGAGTTTACTTAAACGTTTCAAAGCCATCAGGTCTAGAGCATAAGGAATGGTTGTGGCGAGTAGTGCAATCAATAAGGCTTTCGGCCAGTATTCCGTTTGCATTAGCGCTGTAGGGTTATGCGTGGCACTAATCGGCAGAAGCACCAAGGCTGAGATCACAATAGCAATACTGAGGGCATGCATGCCGATATTTTGACGGACGACTTTTTGCCCAAAATAAATATACAGCGCCCAGCACGCACCCGCTGAAACTGCAAATGCGGCTCCTAAGAAGGAGAAGTTGGTTGCATTGGCTTGATGCCACGGTACCATCAGTGCAATGCCTAAAATCGCTAATCCGACCCAAATATAATCACGACGTTGTTTGATCGAGAGTAGCGCTAAAGTTAAAGGGCCTAAAAACTCTAAACCTACGGCAATACCTTGCGGCAATCTACCCAGCGAAGCGTAGAATAAAATATTCATGAGGCATAAGGCTGCTGTATAACTGAGTAAATCTTTCCACTTTAAATGTGGTAGGCGTTTCATGATGCTCCATGAGCGGAACATCAGCACAATTAAAATTGCGGCAAAGCACAGTCTAAGGGTCACCACGGTGAGGGGATCCAGCACGGCAATCAACTGCTTGGCAAAAGAAGCACTGATTTGATAGGACAGCATGGACAAGACCATGAACATCACTGCCATCAGTTGAGAATTAGGCATCATGCACACATCAGGTCATGGCGACCTGTTATTTTAAGAAGGTGGATTAGTATAACGATTCACAACCCAAGTTGGATGCTGAATAAGCTGATTTTTTGAAATGCAACGACATGAATTTAAAAGTAATCGATAGAGCCGTTGGATTTAAAAGCTAAATTCAAACTCTGGATTACATCGTTTAAACTGCAGCTTGGCGGTTTTTCTGAGCTGTATAGGTACAACCAATAGATGCCATGATAATCACGCTAAGCGCAAGCCACTGTGACCACAATAGTTGCTCGCCTAGAAAGACAAAACCAGACAGTGCTGCAATGGCAGGCTCAAGGCTCATGAGCGTTCCAAAACTTAGAGCGGTTAAATTGCGTAGCGCAATCATTTCCAAGCTAAAAGGCAAAGCGCTGGCTAAAACTGCTAAAGTCATGAAATAAATCAGGTTTGAGGGTTCAAACACATTTGTGGGTAAACCACTGAATAGGGCAAGCGGCATTAATATCAGCATGCCGACAAACATACCTAAGCACACGGTATGATTGCCCGAAACACCCGATGGGCGCTGCCCCGCCACGATATACAAGGCCCAACATGCACCTGCACCTAGTGCAAATGCGATCCCAAGAGGATCTAAAGGTTGAGCTGCTTGGTCGAAAGGAAAAAGTAAAACCAAGCCTAAAATAGCCAGCCCGACCCAAACAAAGTCAAAGCGTTGTTTGGCATAAAACAGCGCAACACTGAGCGGGCCAATAAACTCAAACGACACTGCAATGCCGAGTGGCAGGCGAGCAATGGATAAATAAAACAATAGGTTCATACCTGCTAAAGCAAAACCATAGCTGAGAATGGCTTTATATTTGACTTGCTTAAAATCAACCTGCCAAATTTTAAACAGCACGGCCAAGATGATTGATCCCAACAGCAAGCGCATGGCGGAAACAGTTAAAATGGGAAATTGATCAAACAAAACTTTGGCCAGTGAACCACTACTTTGCAAGCTAAGCATTGCAATCAGCAATAAAAAGGTCGCTTGGAGGTGGGGAGTACTTTTTAGATTTGGCATTATTGGAATACTAGATAGGGAAGTGAATACTTGGAAAAAGTAGCGGAGAATGTGCTTGGGTCGCACATAAAATTTTAACAAGTATTCAAAAATAAAAAAACCACAGCTTGGCAGCTGTGGTTTTTAAATAGAGTCGAATTAGAACAATACGCGAACGCGGATTGTGCCTTCAACGTCTTGTAGAGTATCTAAAGCTTCTTGAGATGCTGTTGCGTCTACATCCATCACCAAGTAACCAACATCACCTTTGGTCATGAGAGACTGACCAGAAATGTTGATGCCGTGTTCAGCAAACAAGTTGTTGATTTTTGACAACACGCCTGGCACGTTTTTGTGGATGTGAAGTAAACGGTGTTTGCCTTCGGTCAATGGTAACGCGATTTCTGGGAAGTTCACCGCAGATAAAGTCATGCCTTTATCTGAATAAGAAACGAATTTCTCAGCCACTTCTAAACCAATGTTCGCTTGAGCTTCCATAGTCGAACCACCCACGTGAGGGGTTAAGATCACGTTTGGAATATTACGTAGTGGAGAAATGAACTCTTCACCATTGGCTTTTGGTTCTTTCGGGAACACGTCAACCGCAGCACCAGCAACATGACCTGATTTCAAGGCATCTGCTAAGTCTTCAATCACGACACATGTACCACGTGCAGCATTGATGAAGATTGCACCTTCTTTCATTTGTGCAAATTTTTCTTTGGTCATGAAGTTACGTGTAGAAGGAACATCAGGTACATGCAAAGAAACGACATCAGCATTGGCTAAAAGTTCGTTTAAGCTACCGACTTGACGTGCATTACCTAATGGTAGTTTCGTTACTGTGTCGAAGTAGATCACTTTCATACCTAAGCTTTCAGCAAGGACAGAAAGTTGTGAACCGATTGAACCGTAACCGACAATCCCTAAAGTTTTACCACGAGTTTCGAACGAACCAACAGCTGACTTGTTCCAACCGCCTGCATGTGTATCTGTCGATTTTTCAGGGACACGGCGAAGAAGAAGAATAGCTTCAGCAAGTACAAGTTCAGCCACTGAACGTGTATTTGAGTATGGTGCGTTAAATACTGGAATACCACGAACCATCGCAGCATTTAAGTTCACTTGGTTGGTACCAATACAGAAACAACCAACAGCGATTAATTTATTCGCTGCTTCAAACACTTCTTCAGTGAGTTGTGTACGGGAACGAATACCAATGAAATGTGCATCTTTAATCGCTTCTTTCAACGCTTCACCTTCAAGCGCTGTTTTACGATAATCGATGTTGGTGTATCCGGCAGCATTTAGTGTGTCGATTGCGTTTTGGTGAACGCCTTCTAACAACAAGAAACGAATTTTATCTTTAGGAAGTGAAAGATGTTGGCTCATTACGGCTCCGCTACAAAGGCCAAATTTAGTGGCGATATAATAGCACGTACCGCGCCCGATATACATTTCCTTTATGCGGACTCTGCTGGGTATTTTTAGCCTCTATAGTGCGTAAAAAAGTCTTTTTGGTCTAATTAAACTAATCATTTCAAAGGTATCCTGAATAAAACAGCTTTTTCTGCGGGAAACAGAAAAAATGCCTTATAATATGACTCCGTGAAAATAAGCCAGTTGCACACTGCTGCTTAAATCCTCACGAACTGCCTGAGCCTTAGGGCATGGAAAGACTGAAATGAAGCGCTTTTCATGCAGAGAACCCTAGCGCCACAAACAACTTGTTTACTTCTTGCAAGGTCTGAAAACGATGAATGCTCCAGTCGCTTTAACCCCAGAGTTATTGACCCAATTGACAGCAATTGTAGGTGAAAACCGCATTAAAACCGATGCGGATAGCCTTGAAAATTGGGGACGCGATCATACCAAACATTTTGATCCAAACCCGTCAGTCATCGTTTTTCCATCGAGCACGGAACAAGTGCAAGCGGTTGTGAAACTTGCAAATGAGTTCAATGTTGCCATTACACCATCAGGTGGTCGTACTGGCTTATCTGCCGGTGCAGTCGCTGCCAATGGTGAAATTGTGGTAAGCATGGACAAGATGAACCAAATCTTGGAATTCTTCCCAGCAGACCGTATGGTTCGCGTCCAAGCAGGTGTGGTGACTGAACAGCTGCAAAACTATGCTGAAGAGCAAGGCATGTATTACCCAGTCGATTTTGCTTCTGCGGGCTCGAGTCAAATTGGTGGAAACATTGGCACCAATGCAGGCGGTATTAAAGTCATTAAATATGGCATGACGCGTAACTGGGTACTCGGTTTAACTGTAGTCACGGGTAAGGGTGATGTGCTGCGTTTGAACAAAGGCATGATCAAAAACGCAACCGGTTATGCACTACAACATTTATTCATTGGTGGTGAAGGGACACTAGGCTTAGTGACTGAAGCTGAAATCAAATTGGAACGCCAACCGCAAGACCTTCAAGTAATGGTATTGGGCGTGCCTGACTTTGATGCTGTAATGCCTGTACTTCATGCTTTCCAAGCAAAAATTGACCTGACTGCATTTGAGTTCTTTGGTGAACTGGCAATGCAAAAAGTGTTGGCACATGGTCATGTACAACGTCCATTCGAAACCGAATGTCCATTCTATGTATTGTTAGAATTTGAAGCGCCATTTGAGCCAATTATGGACAAGGCGATGGAAATTTTTGAGCACTGCATGGAACAAGGTTGGGTACTGGATGGCGTGTTGAGCCAAAGCCTCGATCAAGTGGAAAGCTTATGGCGTTTACGTGAAGACATTTCTGAGTCGATTGCTCCATTTACACCATACAAAAACGACATTTCAGTTTTGATTACCCACGTTCCTGCATTTATTAAAGAAATTGATGCGATTGTGGCAAGTAACTACCCAGACTTTGAAATCTGCTGGTTCGGTCATATTGGTGACGGTAATTTACACTTAAATATTTTAAAACCGGCTGAATTAAGCAAAGACGAATTCTTTGCCAAATGTCAGGTAGTGAATAAATATGTCTTCGAAACTGTGAAAAAATACGACGGTTCAATTTCTGCTGAGCACGGTGTTGGTATGACCAAAAAGCCATACCTTGACTACACGCGTTCGGCGGAAGAGATTGAATATATGAAGGCATTGAAGCAAGTTTTCGATCCAAACGGAATTATGAACCCAGGTAAATTATTCGACCTTTAAGTTCGAATCGAGTTTTAAAAGCGCATCCATTGTGATGCGCTTTTTTATGGCTGAAGGGACTGAATTACATTTACTAAATAGTGTAATAGGCCTAAAAAAGGCATGATGGACTGATAAATAATGAATTTTGGGTGGGATTTATGTTGCGTCTTATTTTAGCTTCAGCTGTATGTGTGGGATTATTGTCTGGTTGTGCGACGACAAAGAATTTGGTCAATAAAGTAGGCGTAGGTACATCTGATACGCCTTTGACTCAGGTACTTAAAGAGCGCCCAGATTTGCGTAATGAGTTAGCTACGGTTGAAATCCGTCAGTACTTTAATACAGTGGAGTCCCCGACTGCGGCAGAAGTCAAAGTGACTGAAACAGGTTTGTTAGATGATTCAGTAAAGTCGGTGCGTACCGTGTATAACTTTAAGTTGGTTGATGGCGACTGGGAAAAAACTGCGACGAAAACCTCTTACCAATGTGCGCGCGGTAAAAATACCAAGAACTTCCAAACAGCGAAGTGTTCATAATAAATCTTTGATTTATGGTTGAACTTTAGACAATTTTGCCTCATAAAAAGCGTATCGGTTGATGCGTTTTTTTGCTTTTTGGGGTTTTATAAGGCTTTGTTGCATAAATATGTAAGCATCTGATTTAAATAAATTTAATTTTGGATCAAAAAATAATCAAAACTTTTAAAATCATATAGTTATGAAATCTTTGTGCAACAAAGCCTTTTCACACTATGAACTGGGGAATTCGGTTTCACCTTTTCTATTGCTCGATCATATCGGCCCGAGTTATTTACGGCCAACTCGCTTAAAAAAGGGCGTGAGTGAACATCCGCATCGTGGCTTTGAAACCGTAACCATTGTTTATCAAGGTGAACTTGCCCATCAGGACTCTACAGGCAGTGGCGGTGTGATTGGGGCAGGGGATGTACAGTGGATGACGGCAGGGGCAGGAGTACTGCACGAAGAAGTGTTTAGTGAGGCATTTTCCAAAACAGGTGGGGCATTTGAAATGATCCAACTGTGGGTCAACCTACCTGCTAAAGATAAAATGAATTCTGCACGTTATCAGCACTTAAGTCATGAAGCCTTTCCAAAGCTTGAGTTGGCGCAAGCTCAAGGAACGGTCAGGGTGATTGCAGGGACTTATGAAAACCAGATAGGGCCTGCTCAAACGCATAGCCCTATGACCGTGTTGGATGTTCAGCTTACAGCGGGTACGAAAACAGTTTTACCTGTATCGGAAGGTGAGACGACACTGCTGTATATCCGTAGTGGTCGTCTTCAGCTCAATAGCGGAGAAATGATAGAAGCACAGCAGATGGCAGTCATGTCTAATCATGGTGAGCATCTCGAAATACAAGCGGTACAAGACAGCGCTTTTTTATTACTCAGTGGGCAGCCTTTAAATGAACCGATTTATGGACGCGGTTATTTTGTCATGAACACCTTCAACGAAGTTTTACA
Source organism: Acinetobacter sp. TYF_19 (assembly GCF_043105125.1). Classification (NCBI taxonomy): domain Bacteria; kingdom Pseudomonadati; phylum Pseudomonadota; class Gammaproteobacteria; order Moraxellales; family Moraxellaceae; genus Acinetobacter; species Acinetobacter sp. TYF_19. The sequence continues at coordinate 110,287 of NZ_JBICLH010000013.1, read as the reverse complement.
GGCGTATGAGGACTTAAAACAAGGGCATTTTATTGCGCCTAATACAAAACCAAATGCGACAGATGAAACTTAAAAAAGTAACAATACAAACAGATGCAACACTGCTAAAATAGCTTAACTGAGCTTTGTCAGTGTCACCGCTCAGTCTATTTTAATAACACCTTTTCTAAAAACGCTTTGTGAATACAGCGTAAAACCAGTGTGCATTTCTCGCACCCATACATTTTTTATTCAATTTTACAGTGCTTGCCATTGGGCTTAGTCGTCTCTCCCTCTAACTGACTTTGCTCAGGCTTGTACGCATTTTATATGTAGATAACAATGCAAAACGTACAAACTTTAAAGTTAAGCCGTGCCACATTGATGTTTCCTTTGGCATTGGTTTTATTCGAATTTTCGGTCTATATCGGTAACGATTTAGTCCAGCCTGCCATGCTCGCGATTACCCAAGACTTTGGGGTAAGTAGTGCGTGGGCGCCGTCGTCTATGTCCTTTTATTTACTGGGCGGTGCTTGTGTCGCGTGGCTACTTGGACCACTCTCAGACCGTTTAGGTCGTAAAAAAGTGTTGCTCGCAGGTGTGGCATTTTTCGTGCTGACCTGCCTCGCGATTTTACTCACTCAAAATATTGAGTCTTTTTTGGCGCTCCGCTTTTTACAAGGTGTGGGGCTATCGATGATTTCTGCGGTGGGTTATGCCGCAGTACAGGAAAGTTTTGAAGAGCGTGATGCCATTAAAGTCATGGCACTCATGGCCAATATTTCTTTGCTAGCACCGTTACTTGGTCCTGTGGTTGGGGCGTTTATGATTGACCATGTGTCATGGCATTGGGGCTTTATTGGCATCGCCTTTTTGGCTTTTTTAAGTTGGTTTGGTTTAAAAGCCAAAATGCCTGCGACACAGCAGCGTCATCCGAAAAAACCGCTGCGCTATATTTGGGATGACTATAAAACGGTCTATAAAAATAAGACCTTTTTGGCGCTCACCTTTGGTTTGCCTATGGTAGCGATGCCTTTGATGTTGTGGATCGCACTGTCACCTGTGATCCTGGTGGAAGAACTTGGCTTGAGCAGTATGCAATACGGCTTGGCACAGTTCCCCGTCTTGGGCGGTCTCATTCTGGGCAACATAGTACTGATTAAAGTCATCGACAAAATGGCACTGGGTAAAACCGTGTTACTCGGTTTGCCTTTGATGTTCGTTGGTACGCTGTTGGTGGTGCTCGGCACCATTTTCCAAAGTTATTTCTTGCCGTTACTGATTGTGGGGATGACTTTGGTGAGCTTCGGCGAAGGTATCAGTTTTTCTGTGTTATATCGCTTTGCTTTGATGTCATCGGAAGTGTCCAAAGGGACGGTTGCCGCAGCTGTTTCCGTACTGATGATGTTTACGTTCTTCTTCGTGATTGAACTGGTGCGTATGGCTTATGTGGCATTTGGTCTTTGGGCCTACAGTTTGGTCTGCCTCATTTTGATTGCGTTGTGGTTTAGCTTTCCACGTGCGACCGTGAAAAAAGTGATGCAAAAACGTCTTGAGAGTGGTGTTTACTAAGATTTTATTCGCTGAATTCAGCTAAGTTCACATTATAAAAAAAGCGCGCATTCATTTGAATGGGCGCTTTTTTATTACTGCTTTAAAAAATCCTTTTTAAAGCCAGTTTTTTTAAACTTAGGCTTCAGCTTGCTCTGGTTCCAATTTTTTAATTTTGGCATCAAACACAAAAGGCCCAAAAGGTAAGATTGAAGCGATCAAACCTAAAATAAACATCTTCAAAGACCATTTTTGCTTTTCACAGACCACAAACAGCACGATGAGAAACAAGATAAATAATACGCCATGCCCCATACCCACGTATTTGACTAGGATCGGGTTATCAAAGATGTATTTCATTGGCATCGCAACGAATAACAACAGTAAAAAAGAAATCCCTTCTAAAAATCCTACAACACGTAATGTCTGAATGTTCATGGTCAAAAAATCTATGAGAATGAAGCTCGAGTGTACGCAAGAACCAGATAAAAATGAACCACAATACACCCGTACATCATGACGCTTTTAAAGATCTTCGTTGTATCGTCCGTTTTATTTAATGTCTCGGGCCAGCAGTTCAGTTTTTAACTTCAGCAATTCGGGCAGAGTTTCCAGTAGTAGACTGATTTGTTTGAGGACCAAGTGTAAATTCGGACTCATGGTTTCTTGCGCATTTAGGCGTTTAATCTCTGCCAGTTTTTGCTGGATGTCGAGTTCAGCTAATGCCTGCTGATGGAGCAGTACATGATTTAGCGTATTTTGACACCACAGCATGAGTTCCAGCACTTGTGTATCCTGCACCAATTCTCGGTGACTTCCCAAAGCAGAAATATAACTGAGTTGACTGTGGCTATATACCAAGTAGCGAAAAGCATGATGTACCAGTTCTGGGTTTGGATTGGGTTCAGTACTAAGACTGGAGATCATGTTCGCCAGTTCAGTTTGGGCATTATGCGCAGTACGTCGCGCACTGCGGTAAGCGAGACTATTATTTTTGCCGTGTTGATATTGTTCACAAATGGCATTGAAATAGTTGAGGGTTGCATCGGATGCTTTTTTTATGGTGTTGGAAATATTGCGGAAGTCCCAATCGGGCCAAATAAAACTCACTGCGAACCAAGCAATGGCACAGCCAATGAGGGTGTCTATAATTCGTGGTAAAATAATGGCATAGCCTGCACCTTTTAAATTAAAAATCAGCAGCACCATGAGTGTTGCCATCAGGGTCGCCATGGCATATTTCTTGGAACTGAGATAGAAAAAGCACACGCCAAAAATAATAGTCAGTAGTAGCTGTCCTTCAATACTCGGCACGAAATACAGTAGCGGAATCCCTAAAACAACGCCCAAAATAGTGCCCAAGGTTCGCATTTTTAAGCGGCTTTTGGTGGCAAAATAACGCATTTGGCAAACAAATAAACTGGTGAGCAAAATCCAATAGCCATGTTGCGCAAAGGGCAGAAGTGAGATGCCATAACCGACAGTAAAGACAAAGGCGATGCGTACCGCATGTCGAAACAGTGCGGATTGGGGGGTGAGATGTTGACTGAGTTTGAGCCACAGATCATGCCAATCATGAATATCATCATCATATAAGTTGAGGTTATCAATATGCTGTTGATAACGCTGTTCTTGGCGCGATTGTAGTTCGTTGAGGTGCTGAAAACGTTCATGCACACTGTCCAAATTATTTAAAATCAGTTGTAGATTTTTGACTTCAATATTGTGTGGATGATCTCGAATCCAGTCCTGCATGGAACTGTGTAAATTCAGCAACGCTTGAGTAGTCGTTGGATCTGATACATAGGTTTGATTGGCTAAGATACACCGTGCCAAAGCCTGACAGGCAAGGGCTTGCAGCCGAATATTTTTTTGAATACGAAAAATGAGATCAGTACGGCTAAAGTTTTGATGTAACTGCTCATAGTGTAAATAATTAGAGCTGGCTTGTTCATGAATGTCTTGAACGAGAAAGTAGAGATTGAGCCAATAAATTGTATTTTGGTTGGCGCGAGATGCTTTTAGTCGTGTCAGTAGTGAGCTTTTGGTGTGGTTAAAACTTTGCACCACAGTACTGTTTTGTAAGGATAAATCGTAGAGCAGCGCTTCTACATTGTCTCGATTGTCTGGGTCGAATAGACGTGCTTTCGCGTTGAGCAAATCGGCAACTTGGTTAAAACAGCGGGCTAAGTTGTCCTGAACAGCCAAGGTGGGTTTAAGAATATAAAACACAATGGCGGTACAGCCATACCACAACGCTCCCAAGACAAAACAGCTGGGTTGAAAGTACCAAACCGAATATTCACCTAGGCCAAACATACTGTATAGGGAAAGTAGAATGGTGCCAAAGCTCATTGCTGCATAGCGTTGCCCCAGTGCCCCCAGTAAAATAAAACAAGCACTAGACAATGATAAATATAAGATGAAAAAGAATTTATAAGGATGTAAAAAATCTAAAATGCTACTGACGCTAAAGAACAAGACACAGACATAGGCAAGGTTTCTGAGACGAATACTGAGCCTATCGTCGAAGTCGGTCAGGGCTGTTGCAATTGCACCTAATGTGGTCGGAACGATGAGCTGTTGCAGTCCTAAGAAATATAAACCTAAGGTTGTACCACTCAGCACAATCAAAATTTGCAAGCAATACATAAAAATTGCATTGGACTGAAAGGACTGAAACCACTGACGAAAATTGTTCACGATGTAATAGTCTAGGCTTAGTTTTATTTTGGTTTTAGCCTGAACTTTTTTCAGGGCACTGTCAATTTAATGCTGTGCTCCATTGCATGAAAAATTCACCTATGACAATAAAAATGCAGCAGAGCATGGCTCCGCTGCATTGTGTGTATAAGTTGAAACTTATCCACAGATACGAGGTCAGAACACTGTTTTATTCACAGTGCAAAGGCGATAGCCTTATTTAATCACGCCACAGGCGATACGGTCACCGCCACCGCCAAGTGGTTTAGGGGTGTCTGAATAGTTATCACCACCTGCATGTACCATCACCGCTAAGCCCTCAACGTCAGCTAAACTTAAGCGAGGAGCGAGTAAATTGACTTTTGCATTACCTGCCGAGTCGACATTCAAGATCGGTAAATCACCCATATGGCCATTCAGTGGTGTGCCGTGGTTTGGTGCTTTTTCTGGGTTAAAGTGTCCCCCAGCCGCTAATGCAGCCACAGGTTTTCCTTCTTTTTCAGCCACATCACACGAACCTTTTTCATGGATATGAAAACCGTGTGGGCCGGGTGGAAGTTGAGTCAAATTGGTTTGAATCGCTAAACCAACAGGGCTATCAATAAAACGAATGGTGCCAATTTTTTGTCCTACACCTGCAGTTGAAACAGCGTGTACATCGACGTCTTTGACCATCGTATTGGTTTCAGTGGGTGTAGTGGTACATGCCACAGTCCCTAAACCGATTAAAGTCACAAGTGCACTTAATTTGAAAGCAGAAGACAACATGTTGGATCCTTTTTTCCTTAAAATTCAGAACCATTCAAACAAAGCCAAGGCTTCGGTTCAATGTTGTCCGTACAGCGTTTTTGTATCTGACATAAAAAAGCGCATGGTTTCATTGAAAGCATGCGCTCAAGTCATTTCACAGAACTTATTTTTTGGGCGTATCTAAAGGCTCTTCAGGTGGATCATAAGCCAAAGTTGCTTTCGGCATCATTAGGGGTTCATGGACTTGTTCATGTAGCCATTCGCGCCAAATGGCTAACAGTACTGCTAGAATCACGGGGCCGACAAATAAGCCGACCATACCAAAGCTGGCTAAACCACCCAATACACCAAACATGATCAGTAAGAACGGAATTTGCGTTGCACCTGAGATCACCAATGGGCGGATCACATTGTCTGCCGTGCTGACCACGCAAACCCCCCATACCATCACTCCAATCGCTTCAATAGTCTGCCCTTGAGAGAATAACCATAAAGACACGGCACTATATGCCACAGGAGGGCCAAAAGGAATGAGTGCAAAGATAAAAGTCACAATGGTCAGTACCATTGGGTTTGGGACACCAGCAACAAAATAGCTCAGGCCTGCCAAGAGTGCTTGCGCAATTGCAGTCAGACCAACCCCATAGACCACAGCACGCGTGGTTTCTGAAATGGTGTCTAAATAGTGGTGGATACGTGGGCCAATCACCATCTCCAGCGCTTTACTGACCTGATTTAAAATGGTTTGTCCGTCACGATAGAAGAAGAATAACGACATCACCGCAAAACAGAGTTTAAAAATATTCTTACTAATTTCACTCAGTACCAAACGACCATAATTTAAATGGCTTTGAAACCAGCCTGAGACATTTTGTACAATACTGTTCGGATCGGTGTTGATTTCTTTTAAAGTACGAGTGACTTCTTTACCAATAATCGGCAAATCCCGAATAAATTGCGGAACATCTAAATGACCTGAGAACACTTGTCTTTGTAGTTCATAAAACAGATTACGGCCTTCATGCTGCAGCATAAAAATGGCAAAGGTCAGCGGGATACCGACAACTAAAACCACCATACTGATCATGATGGTGGCGCTTAAGGTTGGACGTGGTCCACAGAGTTTGTGCACTGAGTGATATAAAGGCCATGTGATGTAGGCAATAATCGCAGCCCAAAGCACAGGTACAATAAAGTATTTCAGGACTTGAAAGCTCAAATAGAACAGAATAAAAATCAGTCCAAATAACAATACTTTTTGTAAGGCTGGTGCGTATCGTTGCACGGTATTCACTGCTATATCTCTAAGGTCAAAGTCATATTAACTGAAAAAAATGCGCACGAGAACGTACCCTTGGTAAGTTCTCGTGAATAACCGACTATAAATAGGGAATAACCCCGTTTTATCTATAGCAAAATATTTTAGAACCAAGCACTTGGGTCATCGATAATGGCGTTGAGCAGCGGTTGCCATTGGCTTTGAATGGAGAGGTAATTCTTTTGTGTTTTATCAAATATGCTTAAACCCTGCATTGCCAATTGGCCATACGCGGTACGTTCTGAAATCCATGCTACAGGTTGTTGTTCAATTTTCGCAAAAAAATCTTGGATGTCTTTGGCACTGGCGCTGTTGGCTTTGACCCGATTGGCCAAAAGCAAAATTTGCACTTTGCCTTTACGAATGCGTTTAATGTCTTGTAAATGCTTTAAAAAACGACGGGTACTGTCAATATCAAAAAACGAGGGTTGCAGTGGCGTCACAATCGCATGCGCTTCACTGACCAGCTGTTCGGCATGCTCACCAGACAGCGCACCCGGCGCATCGATAATTAAATATTCAATGTTTTTAGGCACTTCACCTATCGATTTCTCATGGCGCCAATCTAGACTTTGAATATGCGCCACTTGTTCTGGACGCTGTTTTAACCACTGACGAGCAGATTTTTGATTATCGGCATCGGCCAAAGCCACTTTATAACCTTTTTGTGCAAGTGCCGAAGCTAAATTGATTGCGGTTATCGTTTTGCCACAGCCACCTTTTTGGTTGGCGATTAATATCGTTTTCATGACCTTAAATGATTTTATTCTGCTCACCCCTAGCATATCATTCTTTTGTGTGTCGCATATGACACCAAACCAAAGTTGTAAGTTTAAATCTTGCTACCTGTAGCACAAAATTAGGAAAGAACCATGTCCATATGGATGGCAATGTTGATTGGTGCAGCAATTGGTGTGGTCTTGACCACCCTTATTTTAAGTCACAGCCGAAATGGACGCATCAAAGCAGAATATGAGCGCTACATTGCCGAATTAGAACTAGAGCATCAGCAGGCTTTAACCCATGCACAAAAGCGCAGTGTCAATACCAGTCGTGCAGTGCTCAAAGGCAAAATGGCGGAGCAACTGGCACCGATTATGCCCCAGTTTGAATACTTACCTAGTGATGCCAAGTTTTTGGGTGATCCTGTCGACTATGTGGTCTTTGATGGTTATACCGACCTGCGTGATGGTGAGGGAAGAGCAGAAGATATTGAAATTGTTCTCATTGATATTAAAAGCGGTGGGGCGAGGTTAACCAAAGGACAAGTTGCTATTGCACAAGCGATTCAAGCTGGGCGAGTTCGTTTTGAAACGGTCCGCATCGACTTTGATACGATTGAATAAGCTTGATAATGTCTACCCATGAAGGCATTTCTTTATATAGAGCAGGTACTTTCTACATGACTATGATTGCCCGTCACTTGAGTATGGCTTTTGAGCGCGTGCAAAAAACATCAGTTGTCCGAGTTTCGGAATACCTTCGGCATAAAAGTAGTGTTGTTCTATCAAATTAAAACCTGCTGCTTTTAAGGCCTGTTCAATATTTCGATTGAGATGGCAGCCATCGGCTAAACGCTTTTGCACAGGCGTGAGTAAGTGTTGTAGGCGCTGAATATAAAGGTTTTTTGTATTTAATACGTGCTCCACCACATGTAAGGTGCCACCCGGTTTGAGCACGCGTAATATTTCCGCCAAAGCCTGTTCTAACTCAGCAATACTACACAGTGTCCATGTACTGACTACGTGCTCAAGGCTCTGGTCAGCAAAAGGCAGCTTTTCCGCACGGGCTTGTACATGATGCACTTCAAATGCTGCTGCTTGTACCCGATCTAAAGCCAAATGATAAATTTCAGGACTGGGTTCAAGGGCAAAGACAGTATCGACATTTTGATAAAAGGGTAGATTCAGTCCTGTACCAAAACCAATTTCCAATACCTCTCCCTGAATCGGCAAAAGCAGTTCGCGGCGCTTGTCCATTAAGCTGGGTACTTGCATGACCTGATTCAGGACATGTGGAAAGATGTGTTGTTGATAGTATTTATAAAGCATGATTGTTTTTTGGGGCTCTGTTCTTCAGCTCTAGCCTAACTGAAAAGTGCTGTGGCTAAAAGTAGACTGCATAATTCGTTCACAATGTTACTAAGTTCATAAGCTTCTTTTCAGGAAACTGGACTAAGATGAAATTGGTTCATATTTTCCTAGGTCGATGGGAATGAGGTTTGCAATGAAATCTAAATTTATCCTGCTCAGTTTACTCAGCAGTTTGCTGTTGCCCATCAGTGCAAGTGCCACTGTGGATTACAACATTGCCAAAGGTTTAGCGCCGACCTCTAAAGATCAATCGATTTCGGTGTTGAAACCGTTTAAAGGTGATTTTCGAATTTTAGGTTCTAAAATGTATTCGTATGATGCACAAGCCAAATTCTCTCCGATTGACTACGCCGTGAGTTGGGGCTTGTTTGCTGAACCTGAAATTGCACGACACATTACCGTGAATCAATACGACCGTTATCTCAACTGGAAAATCGATCGTTTACCTGTACCTGCCGAGCAAGCCATGCAAATGGTGTCAAATATGCACATTATTCCAGCCAACCCAGAAATTGCTAAACAAATTAAACACGTGAAACGCGGTGATTTGGTTCGTTTAAAAGGTGAGTTGGTTGAAATTAAAGACAAAGATATGGTCTGGACATCGTCTTTAACCCCGACTGATACGGGCGATGGTGCGTGTGAAGTATTTCGGGTCAGCTCAATCCAATGGATCGAACGGGTAAAGGGGTAAATTGGAAGTAGCGCGTAGTTACTTCATCGTACTGTTTTAATATTTTCTAGGCGATTAACACCCATATGAAGTCTTGCTCCACGTGAAACCTAATTGTCAAATCTGTGGATGCTTATAGGTGTATCAATGTTAATAGTGTTTATAAATATCTGATAATAAAATTAATCTTGTAGTGTTAGTAAACCACGTTCAAGTTGCTTGAACGCGGTTTTTTATCTTTATTTTGCAGTTAATGCCGTACCATCAAATTCAATACCATCCCATCCATTCAACATGAACTGACGAATATTTTGATGATCTGTTGCATCAGGTGTCGCTAAAACAGAAGCATAGTGTTCTGCAAATAGGCTTAAAGTTTGCGCTTGATCGAGACCTTGAAGTTGTGCAAACGAAAACACTTTTGCACTACCTTGGTTTTCAGTTGCTGCATTGTGCTGTAAACCATTTTTAAATGCAGTTGGTGTATGTGTATAGGCTGCTTCAATAAAAGCCAATACATCTGAAAATGTTGCTTCGCCCGCTGCAAGCTGAGCCAATAGTACTTGTGCCATGCGTCTATTCCCGACTAAATTTATGTCCACATCATACCCAAAAATTGTATGTTTGGGAGTTTTTGCCTGAGAGAAAACCTTTTGTTTTGCATGAAGAACCTGTGCTAGTGATTTTGTGAATCTATGTTGTATTGGTCATAGAGCGCACTAGGGTGAAGTAAAGATATTTGGCGATCCTGAGTTCAATATCCAATGTAAAGCATGTGTGAGTTTGAATGCTGAAGTTCACTTTTGAGAGTGATACAAGAAGATATAAGGATCAACAACCGATGTTGAAAAACATTGAAGTGCGAGGATTGATTCAGGTTTAATAGCGTTATAGTTGATGAACTGTGGATAACTTTGGACTTATCCATACCGCATTTTGTAAAGAATAGGATAGGTCAATGAATTGGATCTTGGTGGCAATGGGGGGCGGAATAGGTGCCTGTTTACGCTACGGTGCAGGATTATGGTTGTTTAAACCGAGTATGAGTTTTCCATGGCCGACATGGTGGATCAACATCGTCGGTTGTTTTGCTGCGGGTGTTTTCTTTGCATTTAGCCAGAAGTTTCCAGTACTACAACAAGAAGCACGTTTATTTTTGATGGTGGGCATATTGGGCGGTTTCACGACATTTTCGAGTTTTGGTCTCGAAACTTTTCAGCTTTTTAGACAGGGACAAACTGTCCTAGCGTTGAGCTATGCATTGTCAAGTTTAGTGGTGGGCGTCATCGTGCTTGGGATCGGATTTTATCTGTTAGATAGTGTGCTTAAACATTAAGAAAAACGCTGGTCAAAATCAGAACCAGAAAAGAACGCATAAAAAAGAAGCCTAAGCTGGAGGAGGTCTTAGGCTTCTTGATATCTTTACTATAACGCGTATAGCTTAAAGAAAAATGAAATTATTGTGAGCGTTTGAAACGCGCGAAACGTTTATTGAAGCTTGCAACACGCCCTTCATTACTGGTTTGACGTTGTTCACCGGTATAAAACGGATGTGAAGCACTTGAGATATCTAAACTGACGTAAGGATAGGTCTTGCCTTCATGCTCACGAGTTTGATGACCTTGTAAGGTACTGCCGATCACGAAAAATGCGTCGGCATTGGTGTCGTGGAACAGGACTTCACGATACTCTGGATGAATATTGGCACGCATAGACTTCTCCTTAAATGTATTATTTTGAAATGTTATAATATAACAATAAGGAAGTCAAAATAAACCCAGTGACTTTATGTAACTGGATTTATAGAGTTGTAGCGATTTTATCGTGCCCGCAGTTCTTATTTAGGCAGAAGGCGGGACCAACTCTTCAAATAGATCATTGAGGTTGTCGTGTACTTTGAGATGAATCAGGTTCCAATAATGTCCTGAGACTGTGCGATTGACCATGAGTGTATCGGGTGAGGGTTTAAATACATCCCAGTATTTTAGCGATGGTTTGACCAGTTCAATACCATCATGATGCGCTGAGTTCTCAGCAAAGTCATACAAAGTGGTCAGTGGACGCATGAGCACCTCTAACCATGCTTCATACAGTTCGGCAGGGAACTTGCCTTGCTCAGACATAGAGTGCAAAGCAGTCAGTTGCTGTTCCATGGCCAAGATATCACTGTCGCGCGCCGCTTGAATCAGCTGCTTAAAATGCATCACGATTTCAGTCGATAGGGTTTTTACACCGCCGTAGTCATATACGATCACGCTACCATCTTCTCGGAAAGCAAAGTTGCCCGGATGGGGGTCACAGTGGAAGCGCTTTAAGAAGAAAATCTCACGCCCAATGGCACGAAATAAACGACGGCCCAGTTCATTGCGCGTCTCTTGTGACCATGTACTAGCAGTTTCAATGCTTTCGCCGTGCTCTAAGCTTAAGGTTAAAATATGGCGGCTTGAATAGTCTTTGTAGACTTGAGGAATAATAATTTTAGAGTCTAAAGCTTGATGAAAGGTTCTTGCGACCTCTAAGTTTTGCGCTTCTATTTGATAGTTTAGCTCGTTGTCTAAACTGTCCTGAATTTCTTTAAAGAGTTGATCTTGCAGCTTACGGTCAATTTTAAGGACACCCATCAAGCGTAGTGCTAAACGGACCTGTTTTAAGTCACTTTCACAGGCTTCTTCTACACCCGGATATTGAACTTTAACTACAACTTGCTCACCACTCGGTAAAGTAGCTTTATGCACTTGGCCAATGGAGGCTGCGGCAAAGGGTTGTTCATCAAAGGCTGTAAAAATTTGATTGAGCGGCTTGCCGAGTTCTTTTTCAACTTGAGCTTTGATCTCTTGAAAAGGCATCGCAGGTGCTTGGCGTTGTAATTTACTAATTGCACGTGCCACTTCAGGTGGGAAAATGTCTTTGTATTGAGATGCAATTTGCCCGACTTTCATCACGGCACCTTTCATTTCACCTAAGGTGTCTGCAATTTGAAGTCCAATGTCCTGAAAAAGCTGACTGCGCGCCGCATTTTTTTTATCTTCATCGGCATTGAAGTTTTTAATTGAATTGGTCACAGTCTTGGTTGCGATACTTGCCGTCATGCTGGCAAGTTTCATAAAGCGACGACCGGGCGTACGAGTCGTATTTGCCATGCGATATTCCTCGGGGCATCTTCATTACATCTCAGATTTGATCATAGGCGACAAATGCAAAACTGCCTACTTTAAATTGTTAAGCTGATGTTTCTATTTAAATAATAGTGGTCAGTTGAGTGAATTGCACACAAGATGTCTCTGCATTTAAAAATCGCGTTACACTGTGCAAAAAATTTTGAGTATGAAATAAATGAAAGTTTATCGTTATTTTACAGGCAAGGATGATGTGCATTTTTGTGCGCGCGTCACCAAAGCACTGAATGAAGGCTATAGTCTGTATGGTTCACCTACCATGACCTTTAATGGTAGTGAGGTGATCGTGGGGCAGGTTGTGGTTAAAGACGTTGAGGATGAAAGTGAAGTGCCACAAGGTCTGAAAGACGCTTTGGCACAGCAGTAAAATAGCTGGAATAGGAGAAGAAACGGCCTCCTTCCTATTCAGTGCCATGCATGACTTATGGATAGTCCTGACTGAGGCGTTTATTGTTGTTATAAAGTCTGAGCAAGAGCAGGGCACACGCCACGCTTAAACCGACAATCAGTCCAATCCAAACACCTGCTGCACCTATGTTGGTGTAGCGTGCCAAATAGATACTGACTGGGAAAGCCACGATCCAATAGGCGACCATTGTGATCCACATCGGGCCTTTGGTATCTTGCATGCCGCGTAAACAGCCTGCGGCACTAATTTGCCAAGCATCCATCAGCTGGTAGGCGAGTGCGAACAGCAGTAAATACATCGCAACTTCTGATACTTCATGATCCGAGGTATAAATCGCCACAATTTCAGGACGAAACAGTGCAATCAGCAGCATGGTCATCAGCGCCAAAACTGTACCTGTCGCCAGTCCGAGTTTTTGAACCTTTCGCATAGCCTCCCAGTTTTTTTCGCCATAGTAAGTCCCAACACGAATGGTTAAGGCGATGGCAAGGGACATCGGAATCATAAACAACTGAGAGGTGACCGACATCGCAATTTGATGCGCCGCCACAATGGTTTCACCCAATGGACTGAGAATAATTGCAGCGGTACTAAAAATACTGACTTCGAAGAAAATAGCTAAGCCAATGGGTAGACCAAGTTTTAAAATACGTTCGATCCAATAGCGATCCATCTTCTCCCAAGTGCTAAACACTTGAGTTTTTTGATACGCCGAGGCTTTAAAAATATAAGTGGCTAAGGTGAAAAACATGATCCACTGTAAAATCGCAGTGGCAAATCCGCAGCCTGCTGAACCGAGTGCTGGAATCGGGCCGAAACCATACATAAAGACAAAGTTCAGTGGAACCAAAAGGACCAAGGCCGCTAAGCTAATGACGGTCACAGGACGTGGGTGACCAAGTGCTTCAGAATATCCACGCAGTGCTGCATACATAGTCACAGCAGGCATGCCAAAACCAATGGCATGTAAAAATAGGCTGGCTTTCGGCAGTAAGTTTGCAGGTACACCCATGAGTGGCAGTAATAGTGGCATGCTTTGTAAAATTAAACCCGCAATGCTCCCCAAAATAAAGGCCACCCAAAGGGACTGACGGGCAATGGTGGCGATTTTTTCAGGGGTGCGTGCACCATTGGCTTCTGCCACCAACGGTGTTGTCGCAATCATAATGCCGCTGAACAGCAACATTACTGGTATCCATAAACCGACACCGACGGCAATCGAGGCTAAATCAGTAGGGGATAAATGCCCGGCCATGATGGTATCAATTAACCCGAGACCCGCTTGAGAAAACTGCGTTATCAGGATGGGCAGCATTAACACCAATAACTTTTTTAATTCGAAACGATGGGACGTGATTTTATTTGTAGTCGACACAAAAATTACTCATATTCATCATGTGCTTGGTCTAAATAAATTCAGCGTTGTAAAGTGAGAAGCACACCAATAAAAATTACGACGCCACCAAGTAAACGCTGCCAATTGACAGGCGTTTTTTCGGTACCAAGTAGACCATAGTGGTCAAAAATCACGGAGGTCAGGATTTGTCCAAAAATAACCAAACCTGAAAACGTGAGAAAGCCTAATTTAGGCGCAGTATAGATGCTTATACTGATGGCATAAACTCCTAAGCAACCACCGAGCCATAAGTACCATGGAATATTGGAAAAATCATGTAACTGTGGTTTGTCGACGGGCTGGACTACAACCAAAAGTGCTAAAACGCAGGTTCCAATGAAGAAGGATAACAATGCGGCTTGTAGTGGAGAGTAAAAATATTCTCTGAGTTGTGTATTTAGTGCCGTTTGAAAAGTCATAGCAATGCCAATACCAAAGGCCAGTGGTAGCATAAACAGCAAGTGGCTCGATATTTTCATCATTTTAAACCATTCATTCTTCTTGTCTTTTTATCAGTCTAATCCAAATATACACAGATTTCATAAGTGTCTTGATGCAGTCATGTTAAAATATGCAAGATTACCGCTGTGCTTTAGAGTCTCTTCCTTGACTGATTTACATCCTGCAAATATTCCGTTGTCTTTATATATTCACATGCCGTGGTGTGTGCGTAAGTGTCCCTATTGCGACTTCAACTCGCATGAGGTGCCAGATGGCAAACTGTCTTTAGATCTAGAGCAAGAATATTTACATGCTTTGGTGGAAGACTTTAAAACTCAACTCGAATTTGTTCAAGGGCGTCATATTCATAGTGTGTTTATTGGCGGCGGAACGCCGTCTTTGATTTCAGCACAAGGGTATCAATGGTTATTTGCCCAGTTAAAAGCATTACTGCCTTTTGAGGCGGATTGTGAAATTACCTTAGAAGCCAATCCAGGCACAGTCGAACATGACCCTTTTGCCGATTATTTGGCAGCAGGTATCAATCGCTTGTCGATAGGGGTGCAAAGTTTTAACACGGGACATTTAAAAAAATTGGGGCGTATTCATAGCAATAGTGATGCTATTTCAGCCATTGGTTTAGCTCGTGATACAGGCTTTAAACGCATTAATGTCGACCTGATGCATGGTTTACCTGAACAGACTTTAGAACAAGCTCTACTTGATTTGAAGCTTGCCGTGGACAATGGTGCAACCCATATTTCATGGTATCAACTCACGATTGAACCGAATACCGTGTTCTTTAGAACCAAGCCTATCTTACCTGTGGACGATGTGCTTGAAGAGATTCAAGCCCAAGGTGAAGCTTATTTAAAAGCGCAGGGATTTATTAATTATGAAGTTTCGGCATGGCGTAAAGAGCAGCCTTCCGCGCATAATTTGAATTATTGGCAGTTTGGCGACTATTTAGCGATAGGGGCAGGTGCACATGCCAAAGTTACCCAGCCAGAT
This sequence comes from Acinetobacter sp. TYF_19, assembly GCF_043105125.1. Taxonomy (NCBI): domain Bacteria; kingdom Pseudomonadati; phylum Pseudomonadota; class Gammaproteobacteria; order Moraxellales; family Moraxellaceae; genus Acinetobacter; species Acinetobacter sp. TYF_19. The sequence continues at coordinate 94,787 of NZ_JBICLH010000013.1, read as the reverse complement.
GGGGTCTATCGGTTCCAGAAAACTCGTTTACCCAAAGACTATTTGGCTAAAGTCCCTGCGGAACATGTGCAGTTTAAGCGGATTGAAGCCGACGAACTTCCATTTGAATTTATGATGAATGCTTTGCGTTTAAATGATGGGGTTGCAGCTGAATATTATGCACAGCGTACAGGTTTGAATTTGGATAGTTTGGCTGAAACGTTGGACTCACTACGCAGTCGAAAATTAATGGTGGATGATGCCACGCGTTTAGCCTGTACCGAGCAAGGGCATGTATTCTTAAACTCAGTGTTGGAAGAGTTTATCTAAGTTTTAAAGCCATGATTGTATGAATTAACATCAGAGTTTGAGTGAAGATCTCAAGCCAATTTTTTAACTTGCATGATTACTTAAATGGCATTCGATCAAGCCAAGAACTCCAATTAGTATAACCATCATCAAAGCCGATATATTTCAACATCACCAGTGGGTGATGTGTGCTGAATTAGCAGGAGAATTTCACTTGGGAGATTTTAGGCAGCCAACTTGCAAAAGTCCTCTGCCATTTGATTTGGTGTCTTAAAATCCAAACGTTTTTGAATTTTTCGCTGATTATAAAATAACTCTATATATTTTGTAATCTCTGCTTAAGCTTGTTCCCTCGTTTTATAACTATGATCATGAACTCATTCATTTTGAGTATGCCCCAGAAGCCTTCGCTCGGTGCATTATCAAATGAGGAATATATTCCGCAAGGCCACGCTTACTGATCGAACTCAGGTTAAGTATGAGGCCAGAAAATTGGAGCGAAGGGGAAATTACAGGGGGAGTTGAATTTTAAGGTCAGACAGGAAATAAAAAGAGCGCCTAGGCGCTCTTTTTATGGGTCTAATACTGTTAGTTAGTAGTCAAAGCTAAAGTGTTCAGGTGCTAAAGAAGTCATGGTTTTTGAAGGATTGACCATTGCTTCAGCATGTCCTTGGGTACGTGGTAATAAACGTTCGAAATAGAAGTCTGCAACTTTAATTTTTGCTTTGTAGAATTCAGGTGTTTCTTGACCTTCACCAGATGCCAATTTAGCAGAAGCTACAGCCGCTTGTTGAGCCCAGAAGTAAGCCATCATTACATAGCCCGAGAACATCAAGAAATCGACAGATGCAGATGACACGATGTCACGGTCTTTACGAGCCGCCAGCATGATACGAACAGTTAAAGCATTCCATTGCGCGCAAAGCTTAGTTAAGTCCCAAGCAAAACGGCGCATGTATTTGTTGCGAGCATGTTGACCACAGAATTTCAGAATTTCAGCAGTGTAGTCACGAATTACTTTACCTTTAGAGGTCAGAAGTACTTTACGACCAATCAAGTCCAGTGCTTGAACACCTGTTGTACCTTCATATAGTGTCGCAATACGTGCGTCACGTGCAATTTGCTCCATGCCCCATTCTTTAATGTAGCCATGACCGCCATAGACTTGCATACCGTGGTTTGCAGCTTCCAAGCCTAATTCAGTTAAGAAGCCTTTTAAAATTGGAGTATAGAAACCTAAGTGATCATCATGTGCTTCAAATGCAGCAGTATCGCCACGTTCAAGCGCATCGGCCATTTTGTCGGCAATTTGCGCTGCATAATAAATCATTGAACGACCGCCTTCAGCAATCGCTTTTTGTGTTAGCAACATACGGCGAACGTCAGCGTGATGAATAATGGCATCCGCCACTTTTTCAGGGTCTTTTTTGCCAGAAAGTGCACGCATCGACATACGTTCTTTGGCATATGGAAGTGCACCTTGGAAAGAAAGCTCAGCATGTGCAATACCCTGAATTGCCGTACCGATACGTGCGGTGTTCATAAAGGTAAACATGGCATGTAAGCCTTTGTTTGGCTCACCAATCAAGTAACCGATAGCATTGTCAAAGTTCAGCACTGCGGTTGCAGAAGCACGAATCCCCATCTTATGTTCAATTGAACCACAGGTCACAGGGTTGCGTTCACCAAGGCTGCTGTCCGCATTGACCAAGAATTTAGGCACAATGAACAGTGAAATTCCTTTGGTACCTGCAGGTGCATCTGGAAGACGAGCAAGTACGATGTGAATGATGTTTTCAGTTAAATCTTGCTCACCTGCAGAGATGAAGATTTTGGTGCCTGAGATGTTATAAGTGCCATCGGCATTTAATTCTGCTTTGGTCTTTACTTGACCTAAGTCGGTGCCACACTGAGGTTCAGTTAAACACATGGTACCAGACCATGTACCTGCCACTAAGTTCGGCATATACAGATTTTTCTGTTCGTCTGTACCAAACTGTAAAATGGTGTTCATACAGCCGATGCTTAAACCTGGGTACATTTGGAAAGACCAGTTTGCTGTGCCCATCATTTCCGATTTAATTAGGTTTAATGATTGTGGCAGGTTCTGACCGCCAAACTCTTCAGGGAAAGACAAACCTTGCCAGCCACCTTGGACAAACTGGTCGTAAGCTTCTTTGAAGCCTTTTGGTGTTTTTACTTCACCATTGTCGAAGGTACAACCTTCTTCATCGCCCGATTGGTTTAAAGGAGATAAAATATTTTCACAAAAATCTGCTGCGCCTTCTAAGATCATATCTACCGTATCAGCGTCGGCAGCTTCACCATTCGATAGGGTTTGATAATGTGCAGGATAGTCCAGCACTTCATTCATTAAGAAGCGAATATCATGTAAGGGAGCTTTATATGCAGGCATGTGTGTAATCCTAATTTAGAAATAGTATTGGATTATTTAAATCGATCATTTCATTATTCATACATCGTATCAAAATACATTGATAGATCCGACTTGAGAAAATGTCAGAAAGGCGAATTGGTAGATAAAATCATCAATCAAAAAAGACAGTTCTGTTACACTGACTCGGTGGTCTTTTGATCATGTACTTTTTTAATAAACTATAATTAACTCAGGTTTTCAGCAAGTATTATGCGCTTAAAATATATAACACTTTGTTTATTGGGTTTGAGTATCAGTGGGTGTACTCAGCATGTCATTAAATCCAATGCCTCTTCAGATCAGCAGCTCGGGCAACAAGCCACGCATGGTCTTAATGCCATGTTTGAAAATGCCAGCTATGATTTTAAAGGTCAGTTCTCTATTCAATCTGACTTTAATTTTAATGAGTCCAAGCCAAATTCCAAGTCCAATGCCCACTCAAATGGGACGAATTTAGATCCAGAGCTGAAAAAACAATTAGATCAACTATTAAAAAATCAAAAGATTTCCTTTACCACCAAAGAAAAACAAGCCTTATATGATGCACTTGCGCGTGAACAAAATCCGTATGCATCGTTGTATAGCAGTGGAGAATCACGTTCTGCTAAGGTTCAAATCGCAGAATCTTTGGTAAATTTACTCAATGACTTACAGTTTAGTTATCAGGGCTCTGTGCATTTCCGTCAAAAATTGGCAGCATTGACTTTGCAGTTAAGTTATCAAAAACCAACCCTACAAGTGCAAGCACAGTTGCCGATGGTGGTTGATTTTAATGATTATAAATTTTACACCAACTACTTTGCCTTTATGCCGTTTATGGTGAATCGTGAAAGTCAGGATCGCTTTGCCTATATCGACTTTTCTAAGCATAAAGACGCATTCGGTAATATTGATTTTAAAAAGTTTGCTGAATACTTAAAGCAGATGAATGCACTGCCATATGCTTTGGCAGAGCCAAATCAGGTGCATAGTGTTGATTTAAGCAAGTCAGAAAAAGAAGCGGGGCTAAGCAAAAAAATTCGCTATATGGGTGACTTAGAAACAGCTCAAGTACAATTGGGCTTATTTGAACACGTCAATAAACTACACTATACCCAGCAAATTCAAGCTTTTGATGCTGAGAGTCTGATTGAGGATGCTGCAAAAACACCAAACGCAGCGGAAGATGCAATGCAGGCGGCGAAAGAAGCAGAGGGTGCTGCGACTAGCACAAGTGAAGATCCAGCCTATGATTCACTCGAACGTGTCAGTCATTTGGTAAACCAAAAAATGCAGAACCTGAGTGGTTATGGGCAGAGCGATGAACAAGAGATTGTTGTAGATGCCGCTGCCGATGCTACGGTTGATGCAGCAGCAGATGTGGCTTATGCGCAGGCCGCGACAGAAGATGCTGATGAGACAGTAACTGAAGTGTCTGCTTCTGCAGCACCAAATACGCTATCTGAAGAAGCTTGCGATGCGCTCATCAACAGCAAGAACATTCCTATTGGTAAAGTGACCACATGCCGTGATTATCAAGATATTGATGTACTTGCACCTAAAGTAACCAATGAATCTGTAGATGAAGAGACTTTTGGACAAGCAGCGACCAATGTTTTGGAAGAGCTGAAACCACTCTTTAGTGCGTATCAAACAGAGCAACTGGTAGACGCACAAAGCTTTAAACAACTTTGGCAAAAACATCAGGCTGAAATTACACCAATCATGGCACAGCTGGGTAGTGAGCGTTCACCGTTTGTGATGGATGTTGGACTGGACCAAAAAGGTCGTGCGCAAAACATGGATTACAACATTGTGATTAGCGATGAGCAAATTGGTAAGCTACAAATTAAGAGCACCAATCAGGTGTTTAATTATGGCAGTGCGACCGCCATTGACCGTCAAGCTTTAAGAAATGCCAAATCGATTGAGGAAGTATCTAAAGGTTCACTGCTGGAAAATGTAGTGAAAGGCATGCTGGGCCCGTTAGGTGCAGATTCATCAAGTGTAGAGAGCGCATCATCAAGCACAACAGAATTACCTAAGGCTATTTCAGATTATTACCAGCAGGCAGCGCAGCAAAGCTATGCACGTCAGCATTCTGAAGTTAAAGCGTATCAAGCGGTATTTGCTTTGATGTTTGCCGCACAACGTCCAGAGTATATTCGTTACTATAGCTCAGCGACCATCAATGAAATTTCAGAAGTCTATGCTTATGAGTTCCTCGATATTGAGGAACCAAAGGGTGCAGCACTTAAACGTTTGCAGAAACTACGTCAAAAACATGCCTTAGAGCAGGTGCAAGATTTTGATGCGCTGGGCAAATCTGTAGCGAATATAGTTGATGATGCGTTGGAAGATGCAAAAGAAAACCAGCACTGGAAAAATTTGGTGAAGAAATACAAGACCAAACAAGCGGTATTTGCACAGGTTTACCAAGATGAATTTAAGGACATGTATAGCGTAGATTCAGAGCAAACTGTAAAGTTAGCTCAGTCTGCACAAGTCTTTGCTAAAGCATTTGCAGATGACTTAAAGGGTCAATTGACAGAAAAATCGTTGCAAGGTTTGAAACTTGAACATGACGACTTCTTTAGCGATTCGACCTATTACGAGACCTATAAAGCCGTACAGAAACACATGAACTAATCTGAAAAAAAGAACCTCTGCGGAGGTTCTTTTTTATTTGTGCTTATAAAAAATCTTTCAGGTTCGGTTTGATGCCATTCCAAATCGAAAAAGATTCAATCGCCTGACCAACCAGCATGCCATAGCCTTCTGAGGTGGGTACGCCGCGAGCTTTGGCTTGATCTAAAAAGGTTGAGGGTTTGCCATAGGCCATTTCATAAGCATGTTGAAAGTGCAAAGCTTCAGGCAGAATGAGGGCATCGCCACTTAGGCTGGCAGAAGTTGCGTTAATCACCAAGTCAAACTGACCTTCGAGTGCATCTAAGCCGATGGCTTGTAATTCGGCTTGCGGTACAGCTGTTTTCAAATCGGCAACCAGTTGCTCAGCACGGGCAAGGGTACGATTGGCAATCACAATTTTTTTCACCCCTGCTTGTACCAGTGGATAAATGACGCCACGAGTTGCACCACCTGCACCGATGATCAGTACATCTGTCTGGTCTAAGTTCCAGTCCAACGCATGAATGGCATCGACTAAGCCTTGTCCATCGGTGTTGTCACCATGTAATTGACCATCGACCATCCACAGCGTATTGACTGCTTTTGCGATTTTAGCGCGTTCAGTGAGGACTGCGCAGGCGGCAAAGGCTTGTTCTTTAAACGGCACAGTGACATTAAGACCCATGCCACCCTGTGAGAAGAATTCTTGGATGTTGGCGAGGAAGCCATCGAGTGGCGCAAGACGTTTACTATAGTTGAGGTCGAGCCCCATTTTTTGTGCAAACGCATGGTGAAGTTCAGGTGAGCGAGACTGCTCAATCGGGTTGCCAATGACAGCGAATTGTTTGTTCATCGCACCAAATCCATGTGAGAAATGCCGTTCAATATACGGCAAATTACACACAGGCTAAAGCGTTCAGTGGTTTTTTATCAACAGAAAAAAGAAAGGCGACTTATGGGTTACAGATGCTGTGAATCGCATCAAACAATAATTTTGCTGCGGTCAGGGTTAAGCCGATACCTGCAAATACGGTGATGCTGATGGATGCATTGTCATTAAACGCACTTTCAGAAAAAATAGTGGTACTGATCGAGCTTAGCAACACAATAGCAAAGCAGAAAAGAACCATGGTGGTCGAGCTAACTCTTTTTGCGAACATGTTTGGGACCTCAGAGAGAACAGCAAAGGAGGATACTAAATGTTGATGTCATTAAAATGAATACATTGAAAATGACTTAATTTAGCTTACGGTTTTTGCGAACTTAAAAGAACCCAATTGCTGTTTTAAACCTGTGACAATGCTTTAATAAATGCAAAGAAATGACGCTTTGTGTAGTGGCCATTCTACGAGGAATTGATCGGGAAATATATAAAATTTAATATATAAGCTGCCCTCATCTAGTGAAAAGGGCATGCGTGGGGGATATAGAATTGTAAGACTGTGTGTCTATTTGAGCAGGTTGAGCCAATCTTGGGGTTTCAGGTAAAAGTCGGTCAATTTTTTCTCAGCAGAATCGGCCTCCCATTCAGGTCGATATGACCAACCCGCCAAATTCGGCAAGCTCACTAAAATCGACTCAATCCGCCCACCTGTTTGTAAACCAAAGAGCGTGCCGCGGTCATAAACTAAGTTATATTCGACATAACGACCACGACGATAGATTTGAAAGTCGCGTTGCGCCTCGCTAAATGGCTTGTCTTGGTTACGCTGGAAGATTGGAAGAATAGCTTCTAGGTAGCCATTGCCGACTGCTTGAATATATTGAAAACAGGTTTCAAAGTCCCATTGATTGAGATCATCAAAGAATAATCCACCGACACCACGTTGTTCGTCACGGTGTTTTAAATAGAAGTAGTCATCACACCATTGTTTATGTTCGGCATAGACTTCAGCGCCAAAGGGCGCACATAAGTCATGCGCTGTCTGATGCCATGACAGCACATCTTCATCGTTGGGATAAAATGGAGTGAGATCGAAGCCCCCCCCAAACCACCAAATCGGATCTTGACCTTCTTTTTCAGCCACGAATAAGCGCACATTGGCATGTGACGTCGGAACATTCGGGTTTTTCGGATGGATCACCAAAGAAACACCCATGGCCTGTGCTTTGGCGCCTGCAATTTGCGGATGGCGCTCAGTCGCTGAAGCGGGGAGTTTAGAAATGTTGATGTGTGAGAACATCACTCCGCCTTTTTCAATCACTGTGCCATTTTGCAGCACGCGTGAACGACCACCACCGCCTTCAGGACGCTCCCAATCATCTATTTCAAACTGCGCAGTCCCGCCACCTGCACGTTCTTGTTGTTCAAGTGCGGCACAAATACGAGCTTGTAAGTCGAGGAGAAATTCGCGAACACGTTGGATATCCGCAGACGTTGGGTGCTGCATGAAAAGCCTCATGGGAAAAGATGAAAACTGCCTACATCAAAACATAAAACAGCAAAAAGATTAAGAATATTTTCCGAAGAGTCCTACTGCAGCATTCGATGTTGTGAAGCAATTCAAAAATGAAATGCTGCCATTCGAAAATAACCTGACCAATTCGCTAGGTTGAATTCTGATTCTAAGCTCAGCAGAATAACCACAGTACAGACCTGAGTTTGGCGATGCAGAATAGTCTGCATCTTCTGAGTGCGGAAGAGCTGATGGTAAATATGCGCGATTCATTGATTCAAAAATATAATGTTCCTGGTCCACGTTATACCAGTTATCCAACGGTGCCGTATTGGGAAGAGGCGCAGTTTTCTTTAGAGCAATGGAAACAGACGCTGAAAACATCGTTTGCTGAATCGAATTCGACTGAAGGCATAAGTCTGTATATTCATCTGCCTTTTTGCGAAAGTCTCTGTACTTTTTGTGGCTGCCACAAACGCGTGACCAAAAAGCATGAGATGGAGCAGCCCTATATTCAGGCGGTTTTAAAGGAATGGTCTCTTTATTGTGAATGGCTTGAAGACAAACCGCGCATTAAAGAAATTCATTTGGGTGGAGGAACGCCCACTTTCTTTGCTCCAGCGCATTTAACTCAGTTAATTGAAGGCATCCTTGAGCAAGCAGAGATTGCCGAGCAGTATGAGTTTAGCTTTGAAGGGCATCCGAACAATACCACACGGGAGCATTTGCAAGCCTTGTATGACTTGGGCTTTCGCCGTGTCAGTTATGGGGTGCAGGATTATAATGAAACCGTACAAAAAGCCATTCATCGGATACAGCCTTTTGAACATGTCGAGCAAGTGACGCAGTGGGCGCGTGAAATAGGCTATAGCTCAATTTCACATGATTTGGTCTTTGGTCTGCCTTTTCAAAACCTAGATGATGTGCTCAACACCATTGATCAAACCAATCGTTTACGTCCAGACCGTTTGGCATTTTATAGTTATGCGCATGTGCCATGGATCAAAGGCAATGGGCAACGTGGTTTTAAAGACCATGATGTGCCGAAAGATGAAATAAAACGCCAGTGTTATGAGGAAGGGAAAAAGAAGCTGCTTGCGCAGGGGTATCATGAAATTGGTATGGATCATTTTTCTTTAGAAAGTGATGCGATGTATCAATCATTTCAGGCAGGCACTTTGCATCGCAATTTTATGGGCTACACCGCATCAAAAACCCAAGTGATGATAGGTTTAGGTATTTCATCCATCAGCGACAGCTGGTATAGCTTTGCGCAAAATGAAAAAAAACTCGAAGATTATTATGCGCGACTCGAAAACAATGAACTTCCTGTCTATCGTGGGCATATTTTGAGTGCTGAAGATTTGATGATTCGTCGTCACATTTTAAATTTGATGTGTAGCTTTCAGACGTCGTGGGCAGAGCAAGATATGCAGTTTCCTGAATTGGCTGAGGTCTTGGGACAACTGGAAGAAATGCAGGAAGATGGTTTGTTAGAGATTAAGCCACAGAGCTTACGAGTAACTGAGCAGGGGAAAGCCTTTGTGCGCAATATTTGTATGGCATTTGATTTGCATTTAAAACGTCGACGACCCGAGAGTCGTATTTTCTCCATGACCATCTAATGGGATTGAAGTGCTCTAAGCCGGCCTTTTTCAAGCAGGCTTAGAGTATGTTTTCAAATTTTAAAAATCATCTTTTTTGTACAAATGTGCCATGCGTTCATGTTTGGTTTTTAAATATTCTTCATTGAAGGGATTTAAACCGACCGTCAATGGCACACGATCCACCACATTGATCCCTTGTTCTTGCAGTGCTGCAATCTTCAATGGATTGTTAGTAATCAAACGGACTTGTTGAATATTGAGATGATCCAACATAATGCTGACCATGTCATAACGGCGCGCATCGGCAGGGAGGTTGAGCATTAGGTTGGCATCGACTGTGTCATGCCCTTGGTCTTGTAGCGCATAAGCACGAATTTTATTGGTCAGTCCAATGCCACGACCTTCTTGGCGCAAATACAGAATCACGCCTTGCCCAGCTTCATTAATCAGTTTTTGCGTGGCTTGCAATTGTGGGCCACAGTCACACTTCAGTGACGCAAAGGCATCGCCCGTGAGACATTCGGAATGAACACGGACTAAAACGGGTTCTGTGATTGGCTGATCCAAACCTTTTGAGAGTGCAACATGTTCTTCACCGGTCTTAGGATCTTGAAATACGGTGATGTTAAACTCACCAAAAGCAGTCGGTAAACGGGATGTAGCAACAAATTCAATAGGCACAGCTAAACCTGTAAATAGTTCAGAAATTGGCTAAAGTATAGCGTAATGCATCGACATTGGTAGAATTGCATCCATGAATTTATGCAGAAGATTTTCTTTTTTGTATAAAGCGAACGATAATAGTTGATAAATAGTAAGATTATTCAGGATAATCACCTGCACTAAACGAACACCCAGTGAGAGCACTGCTCAAAACTGCATCGCTAGAAATATGGCTGATTGAAGGTGATAGCATTCGACGATATGATCGAATTACCCATTTGACCTAGCTAGATTTGCCAGGCTTTAGAAGGCTTTGCCATATTATGTTGTATACAGAAATACCAGCTCATCGCCCTGTAACACCGTTGTTGGATACGATTGATCATCCTCAACAACTTCGCTCGCTTGAGCAAAGTCAATTAGCACAAGTGGCAGACGAGCTACGTCAATTTATTCTGTATGCCGCAGGACAAAGTGGGGGACACTTTGGTGCAAACCTCGGTGTAGTCGAGCTCACCGTGGCATTACATTATTGCTTTAACACGCCGAATGACCGCTTAATTTGGGATGTTGGTCATCAAGCCTATCCGCATAAAGCTTTGACTGGGCGTCGTGAACAGCTCACCACGATTCGTGCCAAAGATGGTTTAGCTGCCTTTCCTGCGCGTGATGAATCGGTATTTGATACCTTTGGAGTCGGACATTCTTCGACTGCGATTTCAGCAGGTCTAGGTATGGCGCTGGCACGTCGTTATCAAAACAATCCATGTGAAGTGGTCGCGATTATTGGCGATGGGGCGATGACAGCAGGTATGGCCTTTGAAGCTATGAACGATGCAGTCGCGCATGATGCGGACCTGATGGTGGTGTTGAATGACAATGATATGTCGATTTCATGCAGCACAGGTGGTTTTGCTAAACATTTGGCTTCGATTTGGGAAAGTGGTCAGTCCATTAATATTTCAGCAGATGGTGAAGCTTATGTGCAGCCACATCCTGAATGGACCTATAACTCACGCTTACATAGCGCAGCGACAGATGCGGCCGATAACGTTTTTAAAGCGATTGGTTTTGATTACTTTGGGCCTTTTGATGGGCACGATGTTGAGCAGTTGACACAAGTCTTTACCGCATTGAAAAAACGTAAAGGGCCACGTTTAATTCATGTTTATACCAAAAAAGGCAAAGGCTTTGCACCTGCTGAAGCTGACCAAATTAAATATCACGCGATTACAAAAATAAATGCAAAGTCTGCTCCACAAACAGCGCCTAAATATTCAGATGTCTTTGGTCAATGGTTATGTGATGAAGCCGCGCAAGATGAGCGCTTACTGGCGATTACCCCTGCCATGTGCGAAGGCTCAGGTATGGTAGGTTTTGCTAAACAGTATCCACAGCGCTTTTTTGATGTTGCGATTGCAGAACAGCATGCTGTAACTTTGGCGGCGGGTATGGCATGTGAAGGCTTAAAACCTGTGGTGGCCATTTACTCGACCTTCTTGCAGCGCGGCTATGATCAATTGATTCATGATGTGGCCCTGCAAAATCTAGATGTTACCTTTGGTATCGACCGTGCAGGTTTAGTGGGTGAAGATGGGCCGACTCATGCTGGGGCCTATGACTATGCCTTTATGCGCACCGTACCGAATTTGGTGATTATGGCGCCTAAAGACGAAAATGAATGTCGTCAAATGTTGCATACGGCTTATTTATACAATGGTCCTGCCGCAGTGCGTTACCCGCGTGGCAATGGTTTGGGTGTTGAAATTCAACAACAGATGATCCTGATGGAAATTGGTCAGGCTGAAATTGTAGCGAGCTTTAATGATGCCCAAGACGACGTTATTAGCATTCTTGCCTTTGGTAGTCGTGTTCAGGCCGCAGTAGAGGCAGCACAGAAATTGGCTGAGCAAGATTTAGCAGTTCGTGTGGTGAATATGCGCTTTGTTAAACCGCTTGATGAAAAGATGATAGCGACTTTAGCACCATCAACGGCTTTATTTGTTACGGTTGAAGAACATGCGGTGATGGCGGGTGCGGGCAGTGCGGTCAATGAGTATTTGGCACAAGCTCAAATCGTGAAACCGATGTTAAATCTCGGATTAGCGGATACATTCATGCATCAAGCGACTCATGCGCAAATGTTGAATCAGGCAGGACTAGATGCAGAAGGCATTGAAAGTTCGGTGCGCCAGGCATGGTCGAAACTTGTACATATGGTTTAAGCGTCGTTTTTAAATTTTAGAAACATTTTTTCCCTAAAAGCCCCGATCTTTGATAAGATGCGCGGGCTTTTATGCATTATTCTTTATCAATATCTTCAAATTGTAGTGGGTGTTCAATGGAACCTATGGTGGTGATGGCTGCGCGTGCGGCTCAATTAGTCGGTCAAGAGCTTTTAAAAGCGCATCAAAATCGTCATAAGCTCGATCTACAAGTCGAAGAAAAAGGAATTGATGGTCCTGTAACGCGTGTAGACCGTTATTTGGAACAATTGGCTATCGATACCCTACGTAAAAGCTATAAAAATCACAGCTTCCTTGGTGAAGAGTTTGGTTTTCAAGAAGGTAAAGGTCACGACGCAGATTGGTGTTGGATCATCGACCCACTTGATGGCACTCTAAACTTCATTAACGGTGTTCCTCACTTCTGTATCTCTATTGCAGTTCAACATAAAGGCATTACTCAACACGGCGTAATTTACGACCCTGTGAAAGATGAGTTGTTCTCTGCAAGTCGTGGTCGTGGTGCCATGATGAACCAACGCCGTATTCGTGTAAATGTGAAAGACAGCCTTGAAAATACATTCATGTCTGTGGGTCATGCTTACCGTGCAAAACGTAATGGTGAAGTGATTTCTTATGCAAAAAATCATTTTGATTCATTGTTAAATGTGACTGAAGCTGGCGCGCAATACCGTCGTACAGGTTCTGCAGCATTAGATTTGGCGTATGTTGCAGCAGGTCGTTTCGACGCGTACTTCGAACTCGGTTTAAAGCCTTGGGATATCGCAGCTGGTGAGTTGATCGTGAAAGAAGCGGGCGGCACAGTGGTTGATGCACGTGGTGGTAGCGAATCTATGGAAAATGGTCAAGTACTGGCATGTTCTATGAAAATGTTGAAACCTCTGATGAAAGCAGTTGTACCTGCTTGGGGTGAAGCTGCTAAGTAATAGTATGCAGATCGTGTTTAAGACATTGAAAAAGCCCTCATAAGAGGGCTTTTTCTTTGATGAGACATGAAAAAAGTAAAAGCTTTGTAGTGATTTATTTTATGGCTTTGACTTCTATTCAATTGTAAAACATAGGCTGTGCCAGATTCTGATCACCTCTTAATGAAGATCACTCTATCTCAGAAATAAAGAGGGTTAAAATTAGCCAGCGTATAGACACCTATTTAAGCTTGCTGTGTGTAATGTTTATTACAGGTCAGATACCATCAAATCACGGCAACATTAGAGAGCTAGTACAATTAATTGCGTTTTATGGCTGATAGTTGAGAGATAGAACGTAGAACGCTATTCAATATTTTTCTAGATGGTCAAAAAAATTAAAGTGAAAACCTGCATTTATTCAATCTTTGAGGAAAATATTGTATCAATTTCACGAAAAGAGGTGACTTTTAAAAATATCCTGCTATACTCCGCCCACGCACTAAATTTCGTTCATTACCTGAACATTCTCTTCTATCATTGTGTATGCGCGTCCGGTCCAAAGAGAGGACATTATTTCGCGCCCCACCCAATCGCTTAAGCGATTCCTTCAGGTTGCGGCTGTAATCAAATGTGCGTTATACGCATCGTCGTTCTCGGATCGCCGCTGATTCTATATTTTCAGCGATTATTGCTGTGCCGCTTTTTGCCGATGTCCATCAGACCATATATTTAATGGAGCACCCATTTTTCGGGTGAAATACTCTATGAGCAAAACTTTTGCTGATTTTCCTTTACATGAATCGTTACAACAAGCTTTACAAAGCTTAGGTTTTACTTCTCCTACGCCTGTACAGGAACAATCGATTCCTGCAGCTTTAGAAGGTAAAGACCTTTTAGTATCTAGCCAAACAGGTTCAGGTAAAACTGCAGCGTTCTTACTTCCAACGTTAAACGCACTTGCAGCCCAAGAGACTTTCGTTCCGTTCAAAGAACGTATGAAAGCAATTACTCAACCAAATATTTTGGTTCTTTGCCCAACTCGTGAGTTGGCGCAGCAAGTAAGCCAAGACGCGATTGGGTTTGTCCGTCACATGAAAGGTGCACGTATTGCAGCGATCATGGGTGGTATGCCGTTTGGTAAGCAAATCCAACAGTTAAAAGGTGCGCAAGTTGTTGTTGCGACTCCAGGTCGTTTACTTGACCTTGTAAACCGTCGTCAAATTAAATTAGACCAAGTTGATGCGCTTATTGTTGACGAAGCAGACCGTATGCTTGATCTAGGTTTCTCTGAAGACTTAGAAGCAATCAGTGATCTTGCTGCAAACCGTAAACAGACTTTAATGTTCTCTGCAACATTTGCTGGTCGTATCATTACACTTGCTGAACGCATGATGAATGATCCACAACGTATTGCAATCGAAACTGGTCACTCTACGAATACTGACATCACTCAGACTTTACACTGGACTGATGGCTTTGAGCACAAGAAAAAATTACTAACGCATTGGTTAAGTGCTGAAGATCTTGATCAAGCTGTTGTATTCGCTTCTACTCAAGAAGACACCGATATGTTGGCTGAAGAACTTGCTGAAGCAGGTTTATCAGTTGTAGCACTTCATGGTGCTATGCCACAAACTGTGCGTAACCGTCGTTTACGTAGCATCCGTGAAGGTCGTGCAAAAATTTTAGTTGCAACCGACGTTGCTGCACGTGGTCTTGACGTACCAACCATTTCACACGTAATCAACTTCGGTCTTCCAATGAAGAACGAAGACTATGTACACCGTATTGGTCGTACAGGTCGTGCGGGTCGTACTGGTAAAGCAATCACTTTAGCAACTTACCGTGAACGCGGTAAAATCCGTGCTTTAGAAGATTTCTTAGATGCGCGTTTGAATGTATCTGAAATTGAAGGCCTTGAGCCATCTCCACCTCCTGCACGCGGTAGTCGTGATGGCAGCGGTCGTGGTCGTGATGGTCGTGGTCGTGATGGCGGCGGTCGTGGTCGCGGTGGTTTCGGTGGTCGCGATGGCGGCGGTCGTGCTCGTTTCGAAGGTGAGTCTAACTTTAAACGTCGTGAAGGTGGTGATGACCGTCCACGTCGTAGCTACGATGACAAACCTCGTGGTGATCGTCCATCATTTGGTGGTGAAGATCGTCCACGTCGTGAGTTTAATAATGATCGTCCACGTCGTGAAGGCGGTTTTGGTGATCGTCCACAACGTTCTTTTGATGACCGTCCAAAACGTGATTTTGGTGATCGTCCAGCGCCACGTCGTGAAGGCGGTTTCGGTGATCGTCCGCAACGTTCTTTTGATGATCGTCCAAAGCGTGAATTCAACTCTGATCGTCCACGTCGCGAAGGCGGTTTCAACGATAAGCCACGTTTTGACTCGAATGATGACAACCGCGGTAACCGTGTAGACTACAAACCACGTCGTGAAGGTTCTTTTGGTGACCGTCCAAAACGTGATTTTGGTGATCGTCCAGCGCCACGTCGTGAAGGTGGTTTTGGCGACCGTCCACAACGTTCTTTTGGTGATGACCGTCCAAAACGTACTTTCGGTGGTGAAGACCGTCCTAAGCGTACTTTTGGTGGCGAAGACCGTCCGAAGCGTGAATTTAATTCAGATCGTCCACGTACTGAAGGTGGTTTTGACCGCCCACGTCGTAAGTTTAACGACTAAGTCTGAATGAATAAAAAAACCAGTGGAAACACTGGTTTTTTTTTGTCTACGGCTGTAAAAAAATAAATTAAAATGTATACTGAGTCATATTTTAATTGTATTGATAATAATGATGCACAATAATGAGGTTGAATCAATCGCCACACTCTCTGACGTGAAAGAGGTCAATATGGCACATTATCTCGGACTCTTTTTGCTGATTTGCAACATTCTTTTCTTTGTCTATAGTCGTTATGGATGAAGCAATTCATCTTATGTAGCTTGTTTTCGCCGTTCAAATAAATATAAATACAACCAACTGAAATCAATTCGTGCACAAAATTAGACACGGAATACGCTAACATATCGTTTTTTAATCCTT
This sequence comes from Acinetobacter sp. TYF_19, assembly GCF_043105125.1. Lineage (NCBI taxonomy): Bacteria > Pseudomonadati > Pseudomonadota > Gammaproteobacteria > Moraxellales > Moraxellaceae > Acinetobacter > Acinetobacter sp. TYF_19. The sequence goes on along the minus strand of NZ_JBICLH010000013.1, from coordinate 78,587 downwards.
TATAGTATGCATGCTGAAAAAATGCAGGAAAACGCACAGCTATGAATAATCAAGCGCCTCTGACTGCTCAAGCCCTCATTGAGGTCAAAGATCTGAGTTTTAAGCGAGGGGAACGTGTCATTTATGATCAGGTCAATTTAAAAATTCGACAGGGTCAAATTACGGGCATTATGGGACCATCGGGTACAGGTAAAACCACTTTACTGCGTTTAATTGGCGGTCAATTGACCCCTGACCAAGGTGAAGTGCTTTTTGATAGGCAAAATATTGCGAAAATGTCACGCAAAGATTTATTCGCTGCGCGTGCGCGTATGGGCATGCTTTTTCAAAGTGGCGCATTGTTTACCGATATGTCGGTATATGAAAATGTGGCCTTTCCGATAAGAGCACATACCAAGCTGCCTGAGCATTTACTGTCAGAAATCATATCTTTAAAACTAGAGTCTGTCGGCTTACGTGGTGCAGAACAGATGATGCCTTCTGAGCTCTCAGGCGGGATGAACCGTCGTGTGGCTTTGGCACGTGCAATTGCACTGGATCCTGAGCTGATCATGTACGATGAGCCATTTGCAGGACAGGATCCAATTGTGAAGGGTGTACTCACACGTCTAATTCGATCATTGAGAGAAGCTCTTGATTTAACAACAATTATTGTCTCACATGACGTGGCTGAAACCTTATCGATTGCAGACTATATATATGTTGTTGCTGAAGGTAAGGTGCAAGGTGAAGGCACGCCTGAACAGTTACAGGCGAATGCCTCTCCGTTTGTTAAACAGTTTTTAACAGGTGCAGTTGAAGGGCCTGTCGATTATCAATTTAGCCATAAGGCATATCTAAATACTGAGGTGCAAGCATGAATGCGATAGCACTCTTAGGTCGACGCGTGATTGAACGGGTTCGCGGCATTGGTGTTGCCAGCCTGATGTTATTACAAATTTTATTTTCGATGCCAACAGCTTTAGGTGTTCGGTTATTTGTTTACCAAATGTACCGTGTTGGGGTGTTATCGCTGCTCATTATTGTGGTGTCAGGGCTATTTATTGGTGCTGTACTGGGCTTACAGATGTATAGCATCTTGGTGACCTTTGGTAGTGAAGCGATGCTGGGTACAGCGGTTGCTTTGACCTTACTTCGTGAGTTAGCACCTGTGGTTGCAGCATTGCTGTTTGCAGGTCGTGCGGGTTCTGCATTGACGGCTGAGATTGGCTTAATGAAAGCCACAGAGCAGCTGTCCAGTATGGAAATGATCGGGGTTGATCCACTTAAACGAGTAATCTCACCGCGACTTTGGGCGGGTATTTTTAGTTTGCCGATGTTGTCTGTCATCTTCGCTGCGGTGGGGATTATGGGCGGTAAAATGGTGGGTGTGGACTTCTTAGGTGCAGATGAAGGCTCTTACTGGAGTGGCATTCAAAGTAGCGTAGAGTTCTATAAAGATGTCCTGAATGGCACCATCATTAAAAGTTTTGTTTTTGCTTTAATTTGTACATGGATTGCGGTGTATCAAGGCTATGCCTGTGAACCGACATCTGAAGGTATTGCGACATCAACCACACGCACTGTGGTGTATTCATCGCTCTGTGTTTTAGGTTTTGATTTTGTGTTGACTGCGGTCATGTTTGGAGGTGTTTAATGAAATCACGTGCAAGTGAGCTGGCAGTCGGCATATTTGTCATTTTATTCGGTATCGCTTTGTTTTTTATTGCGATGCGAGTAAGTGGCTTGGTGGGATCAAATCTCAGTGATCGCTATGAAATGAGTGCAACCTTCGATAACGTAAATGGTTTAAAACCACGTGCGAAAGTGACGATGAGTGGGGTAAAAATTGGTCAAGTTGATCAAATTAGTTTAGACCCTGTGACACGTTTAGCGACGGTTTCTTTTTCTTTGGATGGTAAATTAACGACCTTTAATGCAGCACAACTCAAAGAAGTTGAAAGGAATGCACTTGAAGAGCTTCGTTACAGTAGCGACTATACCGCTGCGGATGCTGCGCAACAAAAAGAAATGGAAAAGCAACTTATTGCGAACATGAAGTCCATCACCAGCATTGATGAAGATGCTTATATTATGGTGGCAACCAATGGTCTGCTAGGTGAGAAGTACTTGAAAATTGTTCCAGGGGGCGGTTTGAACTACGTAAAACGTGGTGAAAGCATTGGCAATACCCAAGGCACAATGGACCTAGAAGACTTAATTACTAAATTTATTACCGGTGGTGCAGGTAAATCGAAAGATGCTTCAGCAACAACTGAGCAACCTGAAACCGCTGAAACAGCAGATGCCAACGTGTCATTTGTTGAATGATTTGAAGAGGACCAATTGTAGTGAATACTTTATTGAAACAAACACTGACAGCTAGCATTTTAACTACAATGTTTGCAGGTACTGCTTTTGCAGCACCAAGTGAAGCACCACCTGCTTTTGTTAAAAAAGTGGCAGATGGTTTGATTGCGCGTTTAAAAGCGGATCATGCCAAGCTACAAAACAACCCAGCTGCTGTGAAAACGATTGTTCGTCAAAACTTAGACCCCTATGTGGATTCACAAGCGTTTTCTCGTATTGTGATGGGGACTTATGCAACCAATCAGTACAGTACAGCTGCACAACGCGCGAAGTTTGAAAATAATTTCCGTGAAACACTGATTGAAAACTACGGTACTGCATTTGCCAAGTTCAGCAATCAGACATATACCATCCGTCCGTATAAAGAAACCAATAGCAAAAACCCTGTGGTGACGATCGACTTTAATAACAAAGGCGAAAAAATCCCAGTGTCTTTCCAGTTGGCGGATAAAGGCAACCAATGGAAAATCCGTAATATCAATGTGTCGGGTATCGACCTTGGTTTACAGTTCCGTAATCAGTTCGCGGCAACGGTTAAACGTAATGGCGGTGACCTAGATAAAGCGATTGCAAATTTCCAACCTGATGCAGAAGCAGCGGTTGAAAAGAAAAAATAAGTAGGTGAAAGGTGATTAACTTTAGCAATCAGGAAATGCAGCTTTCAGGTCAGATTACATATGACAATGCTGAAAGCTACTATCAACAAGGTCTGAAGGTGATTCAGTCACAGTCTTATCCTGTGGTGGTGAATCTGGCCCAGCTTGAGCATGGTAGTACATTAGCACTGGCAGTATTGGTGCGTTGGTTACGTCAAACACCCGATGCACATAGTTTACATTTTAAAGCTGTACCTGAAAAAATGATGAAGGTGATTCAAGCCTGTCATTTACAGGATGACCTCAAGTTAATCCCTTAAATAAAAAAAGCACCCTAAGGTGCTTTTTTTATATGTTGCATTTCTTAAATCTATGAGGAAAAGCAGTGTTTTAACGTGTATTCAAATCCATTTTTTCCAGCGGAAGTAAATGAGCGGGCCAATCAGGAAGGCCATTAAGATTAGGCTCACGACAATAAAACTGGTGCCACCTTTGGCAAAAGGCAATACATCGGTGTTCATACCGTAAATACTGGCAATCAGCATTGGCGGCGCGAGCATACTGGGTAAGATAGAGAAGCGACGAATCGTGTCATTCTGCTCGGTGTTAATGAAGCCTGAGGTCGTGTCCAGTAAGAATCGCACTTTTTGGAACAAGAAGGCATCATGCTCAACCAGTGAGCGAACGTCTTCACTGAGCTCTCGAATATCCGCATCATAAATATGACTACCTAAAGCACGCGGGCGTGATAAAAAGGTCAGTACACGGCGTAAGTCAATCAAACACAGCTGTGCTTTTCCAAGCATATCTTCCAAGTGTGCCAGACGGGTAATCATGTCATCTAAGTCGAGAATCATCTCGCGGTGACGGTTATTCAGTACTTCTGTGGAATACTTTTCCAAGTCCTTGTGGATATCTTCTAAGATATCCGCAAGCTCGTCCAGCTTAGCCTCGAGTAAACCGAGTAAGATCCACGTTGGATCTTTATAGTCGATTTCATAGTCATTGCGGCGCGCACGCGCACGAAAGGCACGGAACGCTACCAGTTTTTCCCCGCGAAGGGTAAAGAGACGTTCTTTATGTAAAATGAAAGCGACAGTTTGTACCGTGGCAAGGGCACCGCTGCTTTCTTCAGGCTCACCATCGACTTGATAGTTTTTATTTTTCGTTAAAAAATACGTACTGATATGCAAAATACCGTCGTCATCACGGTAGAATCGAGCTGAAGATGAAATGTCTTCGAGTGATTTTAGCGTAGGTAAATTTTGTTCATATGCATCTAAAATCCACTGTTGTTCTTCTTGGGAGGGAGCAATGAGGTCAAGCCAGACCAAATCGGGCTGAAGATCGAAATCGCCATTAATGGTGATGTCTTCTAAGCTACCGCGCTCTGTGGCGTAAAAGGCTTCAAGCATGCCGTCTTTCTCCTTTGCGCAGTAATGGTTGAAGTGGATGGGTGTATTTTAGACAAGGATTGCAATAAAAACACTGATCGAATGGTTAAATTGCTAAAAAATATCCATTCATTTTAGTGAAGTTGCATGACAATTAAATATCAGAGTAAAAAATGACAAATTCAATTGCGATCTTTTGTGGTTCTGCATTAGGTTCAGATCAAATTTTTTCCGAAACAGCACGTCAGGTTGGACATGCCATTGCAGAACAAGGCAAAACCTTGGTCTATGGTGGTGGCCGTTCGGGCTTAATGGGTATTGTGGCTGACAGTGCTTTAGAGGCAGGTGGTCAAGTGATTGGCGTGATTCCACACGTGCTGGTGGATCGTGAGTTGGCACATCAAGGCCTGACCGAGTTACATGTCGTCAAAGACATGCAAGAGCGTAAACTGAAAATGTCAGCCTTGTCGGATGGATTTATTGCAATGCCTGGCGGCGCAGGGACTTTAGAAGAAATTTTTGAACAATGGACGTGGGCGCAGCTCGGCATTCACCTCAAGCCGAATGCCTTTTTAAATGTAAATGGCTTTTATGATGATTTACTTAAATTCCTAAAGATGACCACCGACAAAGGCTTTACCCATGCGCGCTTTACCGACAGCCTGATTGTATCGGATTCGGTGAAAGCCATTTTAAAGCAGATGGATCAGTTCCAAGCACCTGAACCGAAGTGGGGCATGGTTGATCCTGAGTTGTTGGATGTCAAAGCATGAAGGTGATTACGGTCGCTGCGGCTATTATTGTGAATGAACAGCAGCAGCTTTTATTGGTGCGTAAGCAGAACACTGCGTGTTTTATGCAAGTGGGCGGCAAGCTTGAGCCCAATGAAACACCTGAGCAAACCATGCTGCGTGAGATTCGGGAGGAAATTGGAAGTGATGCGACGATTGAACAGTTTGTTGGTCGTTTTGAAACAGCCACCGCCAATGAACCTGATTTTAAATTGGTGAGCTATGTTTACCATGTTCAGCTTCAGCAAGCGCCACAAATTGCGGCTGAAATCGCAGAAATGAAATGGGTCAGTTTGAATGACCAGCAGACTGCACTTGCACCGCTAACCACTGAGGTGGTCATGCCATGGGTACGTGAACATTTGCTGATTGACGTAGTCTAATTATTCAAGTGCATAGGCAATACACGCGGCGCTGACTTTATGACAACCCAATTGTTCAAGCTGTAAAGTCAGTGCCTGAATCGAGCTGCCTGTGGTCACGACATCATCCAAAATCAAAACACGTCGGTAGCGTTTTGCGTACTGACGTTGCTGTGGATCGATTTTAAACTGTTGATGAATTTGATCTAAGCGTTCCAGTCGACTGAGTCCTTTTTGCGAATGTTGATGCAGTCGTATCACAGGCTGCCAAATGGGAACATTGAACTGCTTGGCTAAGTCTTTGGCGAGAATCATTGATTGGTTATAGCCACGTTCCGCTAAACGCTGAGTCGAAATCGGCATCGGAACAATTGCTTGTACTTTAGGTAAGCGAATTTGCTGAAGAATGCCTGACAGTAGAGGCTGCCAATGCAGTTGCTGTTCATATTTGAACTGCTGAATCAGATGATCTAAAGGATATTGATACTGTCCTGCGACATGAATACTCAGCTCTTGTTTTTCAACGGTCTGTGGATGCAGTGGGAGTTGTTGCCAGCAGTCCAGACAGACCGAATGCAGATCTGCGCGTACAATGCCACACAACTGACAAGGCTGTGCTTTGTGTAGCAACTGTTTGGCGGCGTGCAGAAGATGACTAAACATAGGCATAGCGTGGTGCTTCAGGTAGCCAGCGTTTCAGTAAGGCTTCAGCATTTCTAGGATAGTCTTTTAAAATCTGCGCTGCGACATAATGTGCTTGATTGAGCAAATGATCATCACGCTCCAGTTTGGCTACGCGAAAGCCCATATCACCCGTTTGTTTGGTACCGAGCAATTCACCGGGACCGCGGATTTCCAAATCTTTTTCGGCAATTAAAAAGCCATCATTGGTTTCACGCATGATGCGTAGGCGTTCTTGTCCATTTTGAGACAGCGGGCTTTTATATAGCAGGGCGCAAAAGCTGGCCTTGGCGCCTCTACCAACACGGCCACGTAATTGGTGTAATTGAGATAGTCCTAAACGTTCCGCATTTTCAATCACCATGATCGAGGCATTTGGTACATCGACTCCCACTTCAATCACTGTGGTCGCAATCAAGAGTTGTAATTCATTGGCTTTAAACTGTTGCATCACTGCTTGTTTTTCGTCGGCTTTCATTTTGCCATGTACAAGACCAATGTTGAGCTCGGGGAAACGGTCTTTAATTTCTAAATAGGTCGCTTCAGCAGCTTGCGCATCTAAGGTTTCAGACTCTTCAACCAAGGTACAGACCCAGTAAGCTTGTTTACCTTCTAGACAGTTGCTGGCAATACGCTGTAAGACTTCTTCACGGCGGTCGAGTGGAATGGTCACGGTTTGAATTGGCGTTCGTCCGGGTGGAAGTTCATCGATTACGGACGTGTCCAAGTCTCCATAGGCGGACATGGCTAAAGTTCGTGGAATAGGGGTTGCGGTCATCACCAATTGATGTGGGGTCATATCCTGCGCGCCTTTATTGCGGAGGGCTAAACGCTGATCGACCCCGAAGCGGTGCTGCTCATCAATAATTACTAATCCAAGTTTGGCAAAGCGGACATTGTCTTGAAACAGGGCGTGTGTACCCACCACCAGATGCGCTGTGCCATCAACTATGGCTTGTTCGGCTGCGGCACGGGCTTTGCCTTTTTGTTTGCCTGAAAGCCAAGACACACTGAGTCCCAAAGGCTCAAACCATTTTTTAAAATTGAGATAGTGTTGTTCCGCCAATATTTCAGTCGGTGCCATTAACGCCACTTGCCAACCTTCTTCTAAAGCATGGCAGGCTGCGACTCCAGCGACCAAGGTTTTGCCTGCGCCGACATCGCCTTGAACCAAACGTAACATTGGTTTATTGAGTTTTAAGTCTTGTACTATTTCTTTGGAGACACGCTTTTGTGCATTGGTCATTTCAAAAGGTAGGCTGCTGAGCAGTTGTTTGGCAAACTGACGACTGGCAGAAATACGTGGTGCTTCAATCTGTTGGATATAGGCGCGACGGCTTAATAGACTGACCTGATGCGCAACCAACTCTTCAAAAATCAAACGTTGCTGGGCAGGGTGTGAGCCTTGGCTCAGTTGCAGCATATTGGCATCTACAGGAGGATGATGGATGTAATCCAACGCCTGTTTAAGTGCATAGCTATTGGTAAATTTTGCAGGTAGCAGTTCAGGTAAATCATCACTGTGCTTGGCTAAAGCCTGTTTGATGTATTCACGAAATTTAGGCTGAGTCAGACCTTCTGTGCTGGGGTAAATCGCAGTCAGTTGGGTTTGTGGAAGCGGCGTATGTTCTGTAATAAGTTGAATTTCGGGATGATACATTTCCAAGCCACGCGCACCCACACGGACTTCACCAAAAATGCGTAGACGATTACCGATCTTTGCACGGTCCGTTAAGCCTTTATAAATATGGTAAAAGCGCAAAGTCACTTTGCCAAAGTCATCTTGCAGTCCAATCGCCATCGATTTACGTTTACCCGGCGGAAAGTCCACGCCTTGAATCGTTCCTTCGAGTAGGTAGCTACGCCCAACCGTTAATTGGTTCATCGGTATGATCGTGCTACGATCTTCATAGTCTCGTGGCAGATGAAACAATAGATCATCTGTAGTGAAGAGATTCAACTTTTCAAGTAGTGCAGCAGAGGCAGCTCCGACCCCCTGCAACTGATGGACTGCAGCCATGTCCCCTCAACTTTGTCTGTGATTTGGTGCTAAATGCATATTTTATTTATAGGTTATGGTAAAACATCTCAGCGTGTTGCTAAACAGTTATTTCAGCAAGGCCACCAAATTACCACAATTAGCCGAAGTCCGAAATCAGATGATTGGGCTGAGCATTTGATTCAAGATATTCATCAGCTGGATTTGTCTCAAGTCGCACCGATTGATGCGGTATATGTCTTACTCTCGCCTGAGAGCAGTACGGTGGAGGCGTATCAGCGAACTTTTGTAGACTCGATTGCACCCATGCTACATGCCTTAGAAAGTCATCCTTTAAAAAAAGTGATCGTGGTTTCTTCCACACGTGTTTATGGTGAAAGTGCAGGGGAGCGAGTTGATGATGATACTTGTCCCCAGCCGAGCGATGCGCAAGGGCGGGTGCTATTGAACATGGAAACTTTGTGGCAACAGGCTTATCCCTCTGAATGTGTGATTGTTCGTCCAACAGGCATTTATGGAACCTCAGTTAGTCGGATGATTAAACTTGCAGAAACTACAAAGTCTTATCCAAAACTGCAATGGTCGAACCGAATTCATATTGATGATTTGGTTGCTTTTCTAGCGCACTTGCTTCACGTGGAACATACCGAAAAGTCTTACATTTGCAGCAATAGCCAACCATTGCCTTTACATGAAATTATTCAATGGTTTCAACAGCAGTTAGGACTGCCAGTTTTGATTTTGGAAAGTGCTGTGTCATCAGGCAAACAAATTCATGCTACGCGGATGCAGCAGATGAATTTTGAATTACAGCATCCACATTGTTTTGATGATTATTTGGCGTTGTTAGCAGAGCGTGAGTCAAAATAATTTTCTAATTGCACTAATGAAAAATGTGAAACATAGCTGAGATAATAGCTGTTGAATGTGGAAAATGATGAAAAAGCCCAATGTGGAAATATTGGGCTGATGCAGAATCTATCAATTTGATTTATAACACAAAAATAAGTTTATTGCGTATAACTTGCATTATGTTAATTTAAGTTACACTTAATTATTAAGCATATAAAATAATTTTTTATTGCTAATTTCCATCAAGCTTGGGTTAAATGCATATTTACTCAAAGGGAGTTTAATCGATATTAACTTTGAACCATCGCTCTTAACATAAGCCATATTATTAACACCAGTTACTCTCGATAACAGCTTATATATTGCATTTGGTGTTACTAGAATTCTTGTTTGATCCACAAGAGTATTTTCTAACATCTTTAGCTGAAAGGCTTGTCTTGTACTATTTAAAGCATTTACAGCACTATGATGAAGATTTCCATTTTTAGGTCTAGTAATCAAACAATAATTAATTTTTAAATCAAAAAAATCTCTCCTAGATTTTCCTAATATATTTACCCAAAATAAGCACAATTTTGAAATCGAATCATAACATTTCAAACGGATATCACTATTTGAATCTGTTTTATCTTTATGTCTTGGCCACCCCTCTTTAAATTCAATTAAATATAAAGAATCATTATGATAACTATATATCAATGTATCAGCAGAACTACATTCTTTATTTTCATAACTATCTGAATAAAAAGCTGGAACCTTATCGAAATGAAGTGAATTGAAATTCATTTCAATAAACTTTTTATTACCTGTAGTATTTGTAGAAATATCAGTGATATCAGAAATAGATGATATATATTTTTTCTCTAATTCAGAAAGCAAATTTAATTCATTAGAAGTTATCGACATCTTCTAACTCTTCCATTAATGAGTAAAGTGGAGCTGATAAAGCATCAATAATAGGTACAATATTGCCGTTTGTATCTTCAATTTTTATGATATTTTCGCATTTATGTGAAAAGTAAAATTTAGCACCTAATGATTTGTCACTTTTGTCACTATAAATTTTTAATGATTCAAGCATATATGGGCTATGTGTGTTAACAAGTATGCGAGTCCCTTGATTTGCTAGTTTTATCAAAAACTTAGCGTAAAGATTTTGCCATTGTGGGTGTAAGTTGGTTTCAGGTTCATCCACGATCAGTATTGACTCACTATTAATAAAGTATCCTTTGCATAGTAAATCTAATATTGCGATAGATTTCATACCTGATGAAACGTTATTTACATTAAAAATTAATTCATTTTCATTTAACTCAAAATTATTTGTCTCTAGTTTATAATCAATAGAACCATCATAAAAATCTTTGGTCTCTATACGCCAATCTGATTTATCATTTATATTATCAATTCCTCTACTTCCATCTAACTTTGAGCATAAATCCAAAACATGATATGGAATTTTAGGATTTATTTTTGTGGATCTTCTAGAGATAGAATCCCTAATAGAGATATCATGAATAATAGAAGCTAATTGAAATATATATGGTCCTTCAATCAAAGTTGAATCTTTAATTGGTAATTTATTTTGTTCTGAATTAAAACTCAAAATTTCCTTATTATTAAATGTAATTTCAAATACTTTGAAATCATCCATTTCAAGAGATAAATAAGCCTCTTTTGCCCCATTTCTTTTATTTAAAAGTTCATTTATAAACTCATTTTTTAGAGCTCTAAATATAAATTTATCTATTGGGTCATTATAATTATACTCATCATAAAGATTATGCAATTTATCTAAAATCGAATATATTCTTTTAAAATAATTAGGGCTTACCTCATCTTTTCCTTCAAGATAGCTTTCTATTTCGATAACTAATTCTTTTGTTATTGATAGGTCAAACTCTGTAACTTCAGAACTACGTCTAATATCTAGTAATACTGACATAAGTTTTTGATAAGAATCGTATTGTTTAACTTCTTCAGAATTCCTTAATAGCCTAGTTAAATTAAATGCGATTTCATCATATAGTTTTCTAAACTCATTATATTGATGCCTTTTATAATCTATAGGGAAGGATGACGAAGCCTGCCCAACAGCATATGCTATCTTGGATATTGTTGTTTTTCCTGAATTATTTTCACCAGAAATTACTGTTAAATTGTTTAATTCAATTTCAGCACTACCAATAGTTCCTATATTTCGAATAATAAATTTCATAAATTCTTGAGAACCTTTGAATCTGATGGATAACATTGATATTAGTTTATATTTAAAAACCTAAAAAGATACTTCTAATTGTTTTAAAAACTACCATTTAACATAAAATCTCTTATGCGAAATAGATTTTAATTTTTTACAGCACAGGCACCTACATTTGGTAGATACCTATACATCTAAAAAAGAAATTATTTCTTCTTACGTTTCAAACGCTTCTTCGCTTGTTCAGCAGCCACTTTGTCTAGCGTGTCTTTCAGTTCTTCATCGCTGAAAGTGGTGATGTGTTGCAACATTTGTAGCGTGACATCATCTAGTACCAAGTTTGCATATTGCGCAACGTTTTGGAAGTTCTCATCAAACACAATCGCGTTGTCCGAGTTGGTGCTGATATAACCCTGTTGCGTCAGCACTTTAATAAAGCTTTGGAACAGGGCTTTATCAAAGAATTCAGGTGAATTGAACTCATATAGGACAGATAGACGCTGACCGACCAAATGACTGAGTTCTTCAACTTGACGCGCTGAAATATTCCCAGAACCACGCTGTGTAATCAGCGCAAGCGTCATATAGTAACGTTCGAGACTTTGCATTACTGGCGCTGCCAATACCACCAATTGGTTATGATCTTCACTGTTTGGAGCAGGAGAAATCAAGTGGCCTTCGGCATCTTCAGAAATCAGTTTGGCTTGAATCAAACCATCTACATAAGCGCAGATTTGATCTTTGAGCTCAGCATCTTCCCATTTTAAGAACAATTCAGCTTTTAAGAATGGATATAGCGTGCGAATTACATTGATTAAATCACCACGGCCAATGGTTCCATTGTGTTCAACTAAAGCGGCAACAAGAGATGGCAAGACAAAGGCATGCAAAATATTATTACGGAAGTAGGTCAGCAGTACCGCTTGATTGTCCGCAATTGCAATAATGTCACCGAGTACGTGATTGACGCGTTTGATTAGTTTCAGCTTTAAACCATAGGCAATGATTTCTTTACCTGATAATGGTGTGACCAAAAGGCGCTCATCATAAGGAAGTGTCGTCAACAACTTACGATAGGTATCGAGCTGTTTAATACAAATTTCTTCATCCAGCGTATGTTTCTCAGTGGCCAATAGAACCAAAGACAGTAATGAAACAGGATTCACCACAGCCGCACGGTTAATATTTTCTAAAATAGCATGTGCAGAACTGTTAACTGCATCAGAGACTTCTTGCGGAATAGGATCATCATTTTTAGCAATTTGCACATTCTCAGCGCCATGCTTTTTCAACATGTCATCGAGGAAAACGGGCTCACCAAAGTTGAGATGGACTTTCCCGAAAATACGTTCAATTTTGCGTAAAGTTTGCAGAATCCCAAAGACAGACTCGGCTTCTTTGGGTTTACCGTTCATCTCACCGACGTAGGTTGCACCTTCCATCAAGCGTTCATAGCCAATATAGGTCGGAACAAAGACAATCGGTTTGGCACGACCACGCAAGTGACTGTGCACGGTCATGGCTAACATACCTGTCTTTGGTGGTAGTAGACGACCTGTACGTGAACGACCACCTTCGATAAAGTATTCTAAAGGCGTGTTGCGCGACAAAATGCTGTATAGGTATTCTTTAAAGACCGAAGTGTAGAGCGCGTTACCGCGGAAAGTACGGCGAATAAAAAATGCACCCCCACCACGTAAAATTTGCCCAACAAATGGCATATTCAGGTTATCGCCCGCAGCAATATAAGGCACCATCAAACCACGGTTATACACCACATAAGACAGCAGTAAGTAGTCGATATGGCTACGGTGGCATGGGGTATACACAATTTCGTAGTCTTTAGCCAACTCACGAACCGTATTGAAGTTATGGACTTCAACCCCGTCATAGAGCTGGGTCCATAACCGTGCCAGCGCCATTTCCGCAAAACGGATGGTTGAATGTGAGTAATCCGATACGATTTCATTGACATAACCAATGGCACGACGTTCTGCGTCCAACATGCTAATTTTGCCGCGAATACTTTCGCGGCGAATGGCTTCTTGTACGTCATTCGATTTAATCAGTGAGTGCATCACGTTGCGGCGATCTGAAAGGTCAGGGCCGAGTACTGCTTCACGGTGTGCATCAAGCTGATTATTTAAGGTATTTAGAATGTAGGTTGCAGGCGATAAATTTGGATAGGTGGTTTTTGCAAAGTCGACCAAAGCACGTAAAGACTGACTTTCATGAAACTCTAAAAATGACTGACGACCATGTAAACCGATATTCATCAGCTGCTTCACCGTACTTGGCGTTGCCCAAGTGTCGGTAAATAACAATTTAAACCAAGAGTCTTCTTTGTCTGGTGAACGTCCCCATAGTACCGTCACAGGCACCAGCTCTACGTCTAAATCGGGTTGTTGTTCTAAAGCTTCAACTAGGCGTAACAGGCGCGGTGGAAAGGTGTGTGGTGAAGGGTTAAGTAAATTATTTTCATCGTTATGCTGTAAAAACACGATCGATGCTTTTTCTTGATGCGTCCCCACGACCAAGGGATCTAGTGCAGGAGCAAGCTTTAAACGACGTGTTTCGCCATCCACCAACAGCGCATTACTGCGTGAGTGATTTTGAAGCACATAACAGACAATTTTTTTGGGATGGCCTGAAGCTGCTGGGTCAGCATCTGTTGCTGTCGGTTCTGTTGGAACCTCACCCAATACATGTGGGGTTACTATGAGGTCAAGAAGCTTACTTGAAAGCTTTCTATACATTTGACCAAAGCCACTTTTGGACATATACACTCCTGCTTAAATGACCAATCCCGCAGTTTGTCTGAAGGGGTATTTATTTTGCGTAATTGTAAACATAAACCGTATGTCATTTCCTGACAAATTTGTTTTATATGGTGAATTTTATCGTTAAAAATCGTATTTTTAGTCGGAAATAACGAAAAAAACTTATGACAACTCAGTCAAGCAATCTATAGGGTTTTAGTCTGAATTTATGGCAAAATAGATTTTAATATCGATATCATACCTCATCACTTTACAGAAAAATCTGGTCTCTCACCATTAAGTAGGTTGCTTATGAATGCCTTAACCCAAGAGTTGGTTGAATTACTGAGCCTCGAAAAAATTGAGGAAAATATCTTTCGTGGACAAAGCCGTAATTTGGTTGGGAAGCGTGTTTTTGGCGGACAAGTCTTAGGTCAGGCCCTACGTGCGGCGTCATATACGACGGATCGTCCAGCTCATTCTTTACATGCATACTTTTTATTTGGTGGCGATGTGAACGCACCAATTATCTATGAAGTTGATCGAATTCGTGATGGTCGTAGTTTTGTCAGTCGCCAAGTGCGCGCTATTCAGCACGGTAAAACCATCTTTATGTGCATGGTGTCTTTTGCTGACAATGAAGAAGGCCTGAATTATCAAATCGGTGAGCCTGAGTATCCAACACCCGAGTCGTTAAAGTCTGAGGCTGAACTGAAAAAAATGATGGTGGAATTTGTGCCTGAAAATGTGCGTGCAAGTTTCATGCGGGATCGTCATGTGGAAATTCGTCCCATCAATCCACAGAACCCGTATCAACCGCAGCCTGAAGCACCTGTGTATGCGCACTATATTCGCACACATGACCGCATTGCAGCAGAGGTGGATGATATTTCGTTGCATCAAGCAATTGCGGCATTCTATTCAGATTTCACTTTAATGACCACGGCACTGCGCCCGCATGGTTTAAGTTATCTTTCGCCAAGTTTGCAGTGTGCGAGTATCGACCATGCTATGTATTTCCATAAGCCGTTTCGCGTGGATGACTGGATGCTGTATGACATGGATGCTACAGTCAGTGCCAGTTCACGTGGTTTAAACTTTGGACGAATGTGGCAAAACGGTGAGTTGGTGTGTAGTACTACGCAAGAAGGTTTGATTCGGCTCCGTGAAATCGAAGCCCAATAAAGCCTAAGTACAGAAAAAGCTGAGTGATATCACTCAGCTTTTTTTATGACTGATTTTATGATTGAAAGGTGGTCAGAGCTGAGCTAGGCGTTGAGCTTCAATTGTAATGGTCTCATCTTTTTGGGAAAGGTATATGGGGAAATGTGCAGTACTTGTGACAAAAAAATGCTCGATTCTCACCTGTTCACATGGCATAGTTTCCCAAAGAAATCTTTGAAAAGCATGAAGCTATGAGCTTAAACACGCAAATTCTAATTGCCGCGATCTTCGGGGTCATCTTCGGATTTATTCTCAATCTTTTCCCGGGTACCGCTTTTTTAGAGATGAGTTTGTATGGAATCGGGGTGGTCAGCAGTGTTTTTATTGGTCTGTTAAAAATGCTCTTGATTCCCCTCATTTTTAGCTCAATTGTGGTGGGGGTATCAAACTTGCAAGCGGGTGGACAGCTCTCCTGTGTTTGGAAAATTACGCTGGCATGTTGTGTCACCACCACGACTTTGGCCTTGATATTGGGTTTAAGCTGCGCGCATTTATTTGAAGTTGGCAAAGGTGTCGATATCGCCATGTTCCAAGACGCCATGGCCGCTCATCAAACTCCAGATACGCTCACGCCATCTTCGTTCTTCACCAACTTTATTCAAAATACGCTGATTAACCCGTTCAAAGCTTTTGCCGAAGGCAATGTTTTAGCGGTGGTGGTTTTTGCATTATTCATAGGTGTGGCACTGGTTAAAGGCGGCGAAAAATTCCGTACCGTGCGTAAGCTAAGTCAACAGTTCTTTGACATCATGATGTTGATGATTGGTTGGGTGATGAAGCTAGCCCCGCTAGGAATTTTTGCCTTACTTGCTAAGTTGATTGCCACTGAAGACATTTCGGTATTGAGCCGTTTGGCTGAGTTTGCGGCTGTGGTAACGGGCACCACCATTTTTCATGGTCTGGTGGTTTTACCGCTATTGCTGTGGATTTTTGGCAAGATGAATCCGATGACCTTTTTTAAAGGTACACGTGTGGCGTTAATTACGGCTTTTGCCACCAGTTCAAGCTCGGCGACCATGCCTTTATCTCTCAAGTGTGCGCAAGAAAATCTTGGTGTACGTCCGCAAACAGCGGGCTTTGTGATTCCGTTGGGGACGCAGCTCAATATGGATGGTACTGCGCTGTATGAGGCGGCGGCAGCTTTGTTTATTGCCAACTTGATGGGGTTAGATTTGACTTTGAGTCAGCAGTTGGTGGTGTGTCTGACGGCGATGATTGCCTCTTTAGGTGCTCCAGGGATTCCGAGTGCAGGCATGGTCACCATGATTATGGTATTGCAGTCTGTAGGGCTTCCTGCTGAAGCGATTGCGATTTTATTACCTATTGATCGCTTACTGGATACCGTGCGTACTGTGGTGAATGTACAAGGTGACATGATGATTAGTGTGGTGGTGGATCGACATACCAAGGATCTGGATGCACCTTTGCCCAATTTATCGAATCCGTCTTAAGTTTTGCTCTAAAATAAAAAAGCAGCTTAATAGCTGCTTTTTTTATTTTAGGATTTAAGCGACTTTGAGCATGGCACGTTTAGCCGCTGGGGATTGGTCTAAGTAGGCAATCGCATCTTCTGTTTTGGCTTCGTGTACAGGGTCATACCATGGTACCAAATAGCCAAATTGCTGTGAGATTAACCAGAGTGGACTTGGTAAAACTTGATGATTCCGTTTAGAAATAGACAGCCACTCACGCCAAATCCAAGGTTTAAACAGACTGGGTTGAATCGACTTAAAACGGTCATCTTGTTTCATAATATGGGCTGCACCATCGACCCATAAACCCAGCACGGCAGCAATCACCACCAGACTCAAATAATAGCGCGCAATGTAGCCACCGCCTAAATGTCGGTACAAATCAAATGCGACGGTACGGTGTTCAATTTCTTCTGCACCGTGCCATTTGATCAAGTCTAACATCGCAGGGTCAGCGCCCATTTTCTCCCATTCGGTGTTGTCCAGTGCATATTTTCCAAGGACACAGGTCATGTGTTCCACCGTGGCAATAATACCGAGTCGAAACAGATCCCACTGGTGCTCAAGTGCTTTGGGCACAGTGAGATCAAGTGGTTTATCGGCCAGTAATTTTCCAAATAAGAAATCCATCAACGCTAGATTACGGGAGACATCAATATTTCTTTGGCTGAGATACTCTTTATTGGCTGAGTTGTGTGCCTGCGCATGCATGGCTTCTTGGCGGATAAAGGCTTGTACATCTTGCTTCAGCTTTTCATCGCTAATTTGCGGTAAGACTTTGTTATAGAGGCGGCAGAACCAGAACTCACCTGCGGGCAGGATCATATTAATTTCATTGATGAAATAGCTGGCAAAAGGGTGGTTGGGAATCCAATCAATCGGACTGTCTTGCCACTCAAATTTAACTTTGCGAGGCTTAATGGTGTAGGCAATAGAGGAACGAGTTTTGTTTTTTTTCAATCGAGACCATAATTTCATATGCTGACCTATTTTTATATGTGTTGAACTTTTTCACGAGCTGAATAAAGTCAGTATAAAAAAAAGTCCCCGATTGCGATTAGCAATAGGGGACACAGATACAGCAATAGATGATGCTTTTATAGGTTGGCGTTTAAAACTTAAGCCTCAGACTGTGGTTTGGTTTCCACATCGTCTTCATCGTCAAGATCCATAGCGGCTTCAGGATCTTCATCGAATTCGTCTGCATCCAGCTCATCGGCTGTCGCATCTGGAATGCTGTTTAAGTCAAAGTGTTGAGCTTGATCTAAAGTAAAATTCAGTCGTCCGCCCATCACACTCGCCAGTTCTTCTAGACCTTGTTTATTGAGAGAAGAGAACAATTGAATTGAGAAATCCAGTTTCATCTTTTTCAATTGGGCTTTCACTTCTTGCAATGCTTTAGAAGCAGGGCCACGGTTGAGTTTATCGGACTTGGTCAGTAGCACATGCACAAACAATTTACGTGAATACGCCCATTCCAACATCATCACGTCAAAGTGCTGTAGCGGATGACGAATATCCATCAACAACACTAAACCTTGTAAGCTTTTACGCTGAATCAGGTAATTTTCTAACTCTTTTTGCCACACGATTTTCATCGCTTCAGGCACGGCTGCATAACCATAACCGGGTAAGTCGACGAGACGTTGGTCAGGATTACCCAGACTGAAAAAGTTAATCATCTGCGTACGACCCGGTCTTTTCGAGGCACGAGCCAATTGCTTTTGGTTGGTTAAGGCGTTGATCGCACTAGACTTACCTGCATTTGAACGACCGGCAAAGGCAATTTCATAACCTGTATCTTCTACACACAGGTTGAGCTTCGGAGCACTCATTAAAAACTCTGCTTTACGCAGCCAGTTGAGAGCGCGCACAGCATATTCAGTAACTGCAGAATCTACCTTTTTTTCATAGCTAATTTTTTGCTTTGGGGCAGCAGCAATTTTACTGTTTTTGGATTTTCCTCGGCTGTGGTGCATAACTCAACTTCAATTTATGATCTACAATCAGCCATTATAATGGAAGTCGAGCAGGCAATCGACCTTTGCAGCGTAAAGTCCGTAATCTTGTCTATAAAAGACCTTAATTTGCAAGATTGATCAGGTTAATCGGTGAGTGGGTCGTGAATTTATTCTGAGCCTCAGTGCCCAGTACATCAGCTAATGTATATTGGTCTAAGCTGTGATAGAACTGATCCAACGCTTGATCTAAGATCCCTTTCAGTCCGCAATTTGAACGGAGTACACAAGGTGGGGTGTTACATTCCACAATGTTCTGATCCGCTTGTAAGACCCGTACAATTTCGCCCAGTCTTAAATGGAGGGTTTCTGGATTGAGTCGAATCCCACCGCCACGACCACGTGCAGTAATAATCCACTGCTGTTTCGCCATAAAGTGTACGATTTTCATCAAGTGGTTTTCAGACACTTGTAGAGCTTGCGCCAGTTCTGCGATGGTATGCGGCAGTGCTTTCGGCTGGGAAACATACATCAGAATTCGCAAAGCATAATCGGTAAATTTATTGAGCTGCATGAGGGTACTGATCGTTGATAAGCAAAAAAACAAAGGGTTAGTCTAGCATAACCTGACTAACCCTCTCTATTTTATGCCGATGGCATGAGTTAGTGATGAACACCACCTGTGCCAAAAGCTTCACTGTGAATATTTTCGGCAGGCACACCACGAGCAATCAGGGCTTTTTGTTGTTCAGCCATAAATGGCATTGGGCCGCATAAGTAGTAGTCTGCTTGAACAGGTAGAATCGCGCTATCAATGGTACTCAAATCAAGGCGACCCTGCGCATCATAATCTTGACCCAAAACATCGCTTTGATGTGGGAACTCATATGCAGTAAAGGTACTTAAGCGTGGGTATTTGGCTTTTAAGTCATGAATGTGCTGTTTCATGGCATGCACTTGTTTGCTGCGGCAGGCGTGTACAAAAGTCACAGGTTCTGGCATATCTAAAGTCACCAACTGATTTAGCATCGCCACCATTGGCGTGAGACCTACACCACCACTAATAAAGACATTGCGTTTATTTGGGTCAATCAGGTAGAAGTTACCTGTTGGTGCAGACACTTCAATTTCAGCACCTTCGGCTAAACCATGCAGAGTATTTGACACCCAGCCTCCTGCCAAATCACCTTTTTCATCTTCGCGTTTGACCGAGATACGTAAATAGTCAGCTTGAGGGCTAGTTGAAAGGGTGTATTGGCGAGGTTGTTTTAGACCAAGTTCCTCAACAAATACACGTACTGAAATGTATTGACCTGCTTCATATTTTGGTAAATCACCACCGTCCACAGGGGCAAGATAGAAAGAGGTGATTTCATCGCTTTCCACTACTTTTTTCGCGATTTTAAAGTTGCGCCAGCCTAACCAGCTCCCTTTAGTTTGTTGATGTTGCTCATAAATCGCTTTTTCAGTGCTAATGAATAAATCAGCCAATTGACCATACGCCGCAGCCCAAGCATCAATCAACGGGTCTTCCATTGGAATACTTAAAACTTCACTAATCGAATGGAGGAGGTTTTCCCCAACAATATTGTAGTCGGGTGCTTGAATATTCAAGCTGACATGTTTGTGGGCAATCAGCTCAACCACAGGAAGCAATACAGAAGGATCTTCAATGTTTTCTGCATAGGCCAACACTGCACCCGCCAAAGCTTGGGCTTGAGCACCACTACGCTGATGCCCCATATTAAAGGTTTCTTTTAAATTAGGATTGTTACCTAACATGCGGTTATAAAAATAACCCGTGAGTGCGACACCATTTTCACGAAGGACAGGAACAGTTGCTTTTACAAGGTCAATTTGCTGCGGAGTCATGTTTGATCTCTCTTGGCTATCATTTATAAGATGTATTTAAAATATACCTTTAAAGATGCAATGTAAATACATCTTTTAAAGAAAAGCTTAATTTTTTTATGGAATATAATAATATCCCATAAATTTTGATTTTTAGATTTAAAAAGTAGATCACTTACGCCCAAACAAAGAGCCGAGTAAACCACGGACGATTTTTTGTCCTGTACTGCCCCCAAGGCTACGTGCGGCACTTTTAGCAAAGGTTCCGAGCGTGTCTTGAATTAGCTTCTCACGCTGTTTCGCTTCACGTTCAGCTTCTTTCTGCTGTTCTTTTGCGATACGCTCTTGCTCACGTGTTTGTTGCTTAGCCAGTGTTTCAGCTTCTTTGGCTTGCTGTTTTGCGAGCAGCTCTTGTTCTTTGGCTTGTTGTTTCTCTTGCTCTATCTGTACGGCTTGTTGTTGGCGTTCAACCACTTTATTTTGTAGAAGTTCAAAAGCACTTTCACGGTCTAGACTTTTTTCATAAATACCTGCCACGATACTTTGTGAAATCAAGGCTTGACGTTGTTCTGGGCTAATGGGACTGAAAGACGAGTAGGGTGGCATTACCCATGCGCGCTCCACGACTTGTGGTGTGCCTTGTTCATCGAGGCAACTAATCAAAGCTTCACCCACAGCTAGCTCGGTGATGGCTTGCTCAACTTTAAATTCAGGGTTGGCACGGAAGGTGTCTGCAGCCGTTTTAACCGCTTTTTGATCTTTCGGGGTAAAAGCACGTAAGGCATGTTGTACGCGATTGCCGAGCTGTCCTAGGACGCTTTCAGGCAAATCCAGTGGGTTTTGCGTGACAAAGTAAATACCCACCCCTTTGGAGCGGATTAGGCGCACCACTTGTTCAATTTTTTCTTGCAGTGCTGCACTGGCATTATCAAACAGCAAATGTGCTTCATCAAAGAAGAACACCAGCTTGGGCTTGTCCATATCACCAACCTCAGGCAGCTGTTCAAATAACTCTGAAAGCATCCAGAGCAGAAAAGTGGCATAGAGCTTTGGGGTATTCATGAGCTTGTCTGCGGCTAGAATATTGATATAGCCATGACCATTACTGTCGGTCTGAATAAAGTCGAGAATATTTAAGCTGGGCTCTCCGAAAAATTGATCACCGCCTTGATCGGCCAGTGCCAATAAATTCCGTTGAATTGCGCCAAGGCTGGCAGGAGATAGGTTGCCATATTCGGCTTTAAACTCTGAGGCATGTTCACTGACATAACCAATCATGGCTTTTAAGTCTTTAAAGTCGATCAGTAACATTCCTTGATCATCTGCAATACGAAATACCGCAGAAAGTACCCCTTCTTGGGTGTCATTTAAATTCAGCATACGTGCTAGCAACAGCGGGCCAATTTCGGTAATCGTGGTACGAATAGGATGACCTTGTTCAGCAAATAAATCCCAAAACACCACGGGGGATGCAGCAAAGGGAATGCTGTCGATGCCTAAACTTTTAATGCGTTCATCAAATTTGGGATTGGATGCACCGGCCTGCGCTAAGCTGGAAACATCACCTTTGGCATCGGCTAAAAATACGGGCACCCCGAGTCTGGAAAAACTTTCAGCCAACACCTTCAGGGTTACGGTTTTACCTGTCCCTGTTGCCCCTGCAATTAAGCCATGACGGTTGGCAAACTTCGAGTGTAGAACAACATCTTGTTGGGTATTCGTGGTTTTCTTAGCAATGATGATCGGGGTGCTCATACTTCTTCCTATTCAATTTTTTTGTGATGGTTATTCAGTTGTTTTAGTGCGTTTTCTATATCTTGAATTAAATCGGCAGGATGTTCTAGTCCTATACAAAAGCGAACCAATAAACCTTGTTGTAAATGTGTATGCTCAAGTGCACGCATGTCTTTGAGGTCATACAGCATCACTAAACTTACAGGACCGCCCCAACTAAAGCCGAGTTTGAAGAGCGACAGGGCATCACAAAACTGACGAATATCCTGCAGATCAAATTCGGGTTTGAAAATGACACTGACTAAACCTGCACTGTGTTGATCGACACAAATGTCTTTCCAATATGAATGACCCGCAGCATTCGGATTGGCAGGGTGTAAGACCTGCACAAGTTCAGATTGTTGTTCTAGCCATGCCATTAGCTGTAGTGCACTTTCAGACTGTGCGGCATATCGAACGCGCATTGAAGCTAGACTGCGTTGGACTTGAGCAACATCATCCCCAGAGACGCTAATGCCTTGAATGGCATGCGTGCGAAAGAGTTGATGATGTAAAGCTCGCTCACGTGTCACGACTGAGCCCATTAAAATATCTCCGCCGCCACTTGGGTACTTGGTCAAAGCATGTACCGTCATATCTACACTTAAGTGCGCATCACTAAAATCAAAAGCATTAAAGGCAAGGCCTGCGCCCCATGTGTTGTCTAAAGCAGTGCGCACATGATGCGTTTGTGCCTTTTTCACCAGTCCGACCAAATCTGGAAACTCCAGTGTGACCGACCCTGCGGCTTCTAGCCAAATCAGTTTTGCTTTTTCCGTCGGTTGGAAAGAGGACACATCAATAGGGTTATAAATACGAACACCAATACCATAGCGTTTTTCTAGATTACGAAGATGCTCCATGTTTGGCCCGTAAATATTATCCGCCACCCAAACTTCATCACCATGACTTAAAAAACATGAGTTCACCAAATTAATTGCAGACAATCCACTTGGTGCGAGTAGGCAGTACTTTCCACCTTCAATTTGTGCAATGTTATCGCCCAATGTAAATGTGCTGGGGGTGCCGTGGGTGCCATAACTATAATCATAGTCATCGGTCCAATGGCGATTAAACAGTGCATCGGTATCTTTAAAAATAATCGTCGATGCACGATACAGGGGAGGTTGGACCGTTGAGATGTACTGAGGCGCTTGTCTTGGTGCATGAACCAATGCGGTTTGCGGGTTTTTTTTCACGAATCGACTCATCATAAAGCGATAAATTGTTTTTAGCTTAAGAGAAAGTTTCTAAATAGGCGAGAAAATTGAACAAATGTGAATAAAGGTAAACAAAATAAAAAGTTGGCTTCAATTTTGCTAAATCATCGATAAGGATAGTAAAAAGAAGGCATAAGCGCATGACGTCGCATTTAAAAGTACATTATTTTCAGCATATTGCTGGTGAAGGGTTCGGCAGTTGCTATACATATTTAAAACAACAAGGTGCAGTAATCAGTGCAACCGAGTTTTTTGCTTTACCTATAGATCAAGCCTTAGAGATAGAGGCCTTACCGAGTATTGAGGATGTTGACTTACTCATCATTATGGGGGGCACCATGAGTGTGAATGATGAAGTGAATTTTCCATGGTTAAAGATTGAGAAGCGTTGGTTAAGGCGTTACTTGGCCGCAGGAAAACCTGCGATTGGTTTATGCTTGGGTGGGCAACTGATTGCCAATGCACTTGGAGCTGCGGTCAGTCGCAATGAACAACAGGAGTTGGGTTGGGCGACAGTACGCAAAATCCAGCATGTCCCAACAGAATGCTTTGAGTTACCTGAACAGTTTAATGTGATGCAATGGCATAGCGAGACCTTTGAAATTCCAAAAGGTGCTGTACATTTGGCTGAAAATACAGTCTGTCGCAATCAAATGTACCAAATTGGAAAGAATGTATTGGGTTTTCAATTTCACCCAGAGATCGTGCCAGAAACCTTGGCACTCTTTTTAGAAAATGATGACGAGCTGAATAAGTTTTCGGGGCAATACGTGGCAACTGAGACTGAATTGAAAAAATCGCCAAAATTAAATTTTATTGAGGGAAATCAAATTCTTAATAGCGCAATTGATTATGTGTTGCGGCAAACAGTCTATTGATGCTTTTTTAAGCTACTGATAATCCAAACAAATTGAATATATTGTAAAAAATCAAAAATGGATTTGCTTATGCATTAAACAATGGCTATAATGAGCGACCCTTTAATGAAAGGGGGTTAACTGCGAATAAAGTAGTTAACATCGTGACAGTCGTGGCATCGATCATGACCTTAGTGATATTTCACTGCTCTTGACACTTACCTTTTAGTGGGGTGAGATGCGTCAGGAGTGATTCTTTATATATTTGGCTTGGAGTTTACTGGTATGTCTAACCAGAGAATTCGTATCCGTTTGAAGTCTTTTGATCACCGTTTAATTGATCAATCAGCTCAAGAAATCGTAGAAACAGCAAAACGTACTGGCGCACAAGTTTGTGGTCCAATTCCAATGCCTACACGCATTGAACGTTTTAACGTTTTAACATCACCACACGTTAACAAAGATGCGCGTGACCAATACGAGATCCGCACTTATAAACGTTTGATCGACATCGTTCAGCCTACAGACAAAACTGTAGATGCATTGATGAAGTTAGATCTTGCAGCTGGTGTTGATGTTCAGATCGCATTGGGTTAAGGCTTTCGGGTTAATTAACGCTCTAAGTTAATTAGGCCGCTTTTTTAGAGGTTTATGCACATGGCTATTGGTTTAGTCGGTCGCAAGTGCGGTATGACACGTATCTTTACAGATGCTGGTGTTTCTGTGCCTGTTACAGTGATTGAGGTTGATCCTAACCGCATCACTCAAATCAAAACGCTTGAAACTGATGGTTATCAAGCGATTCAAATCACTACTGGTGAACGTCGCGAATCTCGCGTAACTAACGCTCAGAAAGGTCACTTCGCGAAAGCGGGTGTTGCTGCTGGTCGTCTAGTTCAAGAATTCCGTGCAACAGAAGCTGATCTTGAAGGTCGTGAAGTTGGTGGAACTATCGGTGTAGACATGTTCACAGTTGGTCAAGTAGTTGACGTAACTGGTCAGTCGAAAGGTAAAGGTTTCCAAGGTGGTGTTAAGCGTTGGAACTTCCGTACGCAAGATGCGACTCACGGTAACTCACTTTCTCACCGTGTTCTGGGTTCTACAGGTCAAAACCAGACTCCTGGTCGCGTGTTCAAAGGCAAAAAAATGGCTGGCCATTTAGGTGCTGAGCGCGTAACTGTACAGGGTCTAGAAATTGTATCTATCGACGCAGAACGTTCAGTTTTAGTAGTGAAAGGTGCAATTCCTGGCGCTACTGGTGGTGACGTAACTGTTCGTCCTACGATCAAGGCCTGAGGGGAAATAACGTGAATTTAAATACTGTTTCCGGCTCTGCTGTTGAATTATCAGAAGTTGCGTTCGGTCGTGAATTCAATGAAGCTCTTGTACACCAGGTTGTTACAGCTTATTTAGCTGGTGGCCGTCAAGGTTCAAAAGCTCAGAAATCACGTGCAGACGTTTCTGGCGGTGGCAAAAAGCCATTCCGTCAAAAAGGTACTGGTCGCGCTCGTGCTGGTTCTATTCGTAGCCCAATCTGGGTAGGTGGTGGTAAAACTTTTGCTGCTCGCCCACAAGATTGGTCTCAAAAAGTTAACCGCAAAATGTATCGCGGTGCAATGCAATGTATCTTAGCTGAACTTGTTCGCCAAGATCGTCTTGTATTGGTTGAAGAGTTTGCTGTTGCTGCTCCAAAAACTAAAGAGTTGCTTGCAAAACTTAACGACTTGAATGCTACTCGTGCATTGATCGTTACAGAATCTGTAGATGAGAATCTATACCTTGCAGCGCGCAACATTCCACACGTTGATGTGGTTGATGCTGCTGCTATCGATCCTGTTAGCTTGATTGCGTTCGATAAAGTTGTTATGTCTGTAGCTGCTGCTAAGAAAATTGAGGTAGAACTCGGATGAACAACGAACGTATCTATCAAGTCCTACAAGGACCTGTATTCTCAGAAAAAGCACAAGTTTTAGGCGAAACTGCTGGTGTTCAAGTTTTCAAAGTTGCACTTGATGCAAACAAACTTGAAATCAAAAAAGCTGTTGAGCAATTGTTTGGTGTTCAAGTTGTTAAAGTTAACACAACGATCACTAAAGGTAAGACTAAACGCTTTGGTAAAACATTAGGACGTCGTTCTGATGTTAAAAAAGCATACGTCACCCTGAAAGCTGGCCAAGATGTTGAAATGGCTGACTTGGGCGATACCGCTGAAAGCGCAGCGGAATAAGGACGAGAATTATGCCAATTCAAAAATGTAAGCCAACGTCTCCTGGGCGTCGCTTTGTAGAGAAAGTCGTTCACGACCATCTTCACAAAGGTGCGCCTTATGCTCCGTTGGTTGAAGCTAAAAAACGTACTGGTGGTCGTAATAATAACGGTCACATAACGACTCGTCACGTTGGTGGCGGTCACAAGCAGCACTACCGTCTAGTTGACTTTAAACGTAACAAAGATGGTATTCCTGCAACTGTAGAGCGTATTGAATACGATCCTAACCGTACAGCACACATTGCACTAGTATTGTATGCTGATGGTGAGCGTCGCTACATCATCGCGCCTAAAGGCCTTCGCGCTGGCGATAAAGTTCAATCTGGTAACGATGCTCCAATTCGTCCAGGTAACTGTTTACCGCTTCGCAACATGCCTATCGGTTCTACTCTTCACAACATCGAACTTAAAATCGGTAAAGGCGCGCAATTAGCTCGTTCTGCTGGTACTTCAGTTCAGTTGTTGGGTCGTGACGGTTCTTACGCTATCGTTCGTTTACGTTCTGGTGAAATGCGTAAAATTCACGTTGAGTGCCGTGCAGTTCTTGGTGAAGTTTCTAACCAAGAAAGCAACCTTCGTTCACTTGGTAAAGCAGGTGCAGCACGCTGGCGTGGCGTTCGTCCTACCGTTCGTGGTATGGCGATGAACCCAGTAGATCACCCGCACGGTGGTGGTGAAGGTCGTAGCAAAGGTATTCAACCTGTAAGCCCATGGGGTCAAAAAGCTAAAGGGTACAAGACACGTACCAATAAGCGTACGACTAAGATGATTATTCGCGACCGTCGCGTTAAGTAACAAGTAAAGGAATCTGACAATGCCTCGTTCTCTGAAAAAAGGCCCATTCGTCGATGCGCACTTGTTCGCTAAGGTTGAAGCGGCTATCGCGGCTAATAACCGTAAGCCGATCAAAACTTGGTCGCGTCGTTCGATGATCCTCCCAGATTTTGTTGGTTTAACAATTTCTGTACATAATGGCCGTAACCATGTTCCAGTGATCGTATCTGAACATATGGTTGGTCACAAACTTGGTGAATTCGCGCCAACTCGTACCTATCGTGGTCACGGTGTTGACAAGAAATCTAAACGTTAAGGTGCTATGATGGAAGTTACTGCTAAATTACGCGGTGCCGCTATCTCGGCACAAAAAACTCGTTTGGTTGCAGACCTAATCCGTGGCAAATCTGTTGCTCACGCGCTTAATATTCTCAACTTCAGCAACAAAAAAGCTGCAGTTTTGGTTAAAAAAGCATTGGAATCTGCAATTGCAAACGCTGAACACAATAACAGTTTAGATGTAGACGACCTTAAGGTTACTACGATTTACGTTGATGAAGGCACTAGCCTTAAGCGTATTATGCCACGTGCTAAAGGCCGTGCAGATCGTATTACTAAGCGTACTTGTCACATTACCGTTAAGGTAGGGGTTTGATATGGGTCAGAAGGTTCATCCAATCGGTATCCGCCTTGGTGTTGTAAAACGTCATAACGCCAACTGGTATGCGAGTCCGAAACAATACGCTGAATACTTGCTTAAAGATCTTCAAGTTCGTGAGTTTTTAACTAAAAAACTTAAGAATGCAATGATCAGCAATATTCTTATCGAACGTCCTACGGGCGCTGCTAAAGTAACGATTAGCACTGCACGTCCTGGTATCGTTATCGGTAAAAAAGGCGAAGACATTGAGAAATTACAGCGTGAACTTACTCAAATTATGGGTATTCCAGCGCAAGTAAGCATCAATGAAATCGATCGCCCAGACTTAGACGCTCGTTTAGTTGCTGAAGCTATCGCTTCTCAATTAGAAAAACGTGTAATGTTCCGTCGTGCTATGAAGCGTGCGGTTCAAAACACAATGCGTGCTGGTGCTAAAGGTATCAAAGTTGAAGTATCGGGCCGTTTAGGTGGTGCTGAGATTGCACGTACTGAGTGGTATCGTGAAGGTCGCGTACCTTTGCATACACTTCGTGCAGACATCGATTATTCAACTATGCGTGCTGAAACGACTTACGGTACGATTGGTGTTAAAGTTTGGATCTTCCGTGGTGAGATCTTGGGTGGCATGAAACAAGTCATGAACCCAGCTCCAGCTGAAGAACGTCCAGCTAAACGCGGTCGTGGTCGTGGTGAAGGTCAAGAGCGTCGTGGTCGTCGCAATGATCGTTCTGCTGAAAAAGGAGAATAATCCATGTTACAACCTAAACGTACTAAATTCCGTAAAGTGCAGAAAGGCCGTAACACTGGTCTAGCTCACCGCGGTAGCTCGGTATCTTTTGGTACAATCGCACTTAAATCTGTTGAGCGTGGTCAAATGACTGCTCGTCAAATTGAAGCAGCGCGTCGTACAATCAGCCGTCGTATTAAACGTGGTGGTAAGATCTTTATCCGTGTTTTCCCAGACAAGCCGATTACTTCTAAGCCTCTTGAAGTGCGTATGGGTAAAGGTAAAGGTTCTGTGGAATACTGGGTTTGTCAAATCAAACCAGGTAAAGTCTTGTACGAAATTGATGGTGTTAACGAAGAATTGGCTCGCGAAGCGTTTACGCTTGCAGCTGCTAAACTTCCGTTTAAAACCACTATCGTGACTCGGACGGTAATGTAATGAAAACTAAAGATCTACGTGAAAAGTCGGTAGAAGAGTTGACAGCTTTGCTTGATGAGCAACAGCTTAACCAATTCCGTCTTCGTATGGCAAAAGCAACTGGTCAATTGGGTAAATCGCACGAAGTTGCACTTACTCGTAAGACAATTGCTCGTATTAAGACACTCCTTACCGAAAAACAGGGGAACGGACAATGAGTGAACAAACAGTTCGCACGTTAACCGGCAAAGTAGTAAGCGACAAAATGGACAAGTCTATTGTTGTACTTATCGAACGCCGCGTTCAACACCCGTTGTATGGCAAATCAATCCGCCGTTCAACTAAATTACATGCTCACGATGAGAACAACACAGCTAAAACTGGCGACGTTGTGACTATCAAAGAAAGCCGCCCAATTTCTAAAACTAAGTCTTGGACTCTAGTTGAAGTTGTTGAAGCTGCTGCTGAGTAATTAGACGTATCTGTTGCATCATCGGTTAATTTCGAGTACTCTTTGAGCCTTTCGAAATTGTGACCGGTGATGCTCGGTTTTGGAGTAGGGCAATGATTCAAACCGAAAGTATGCTAGACGTAGCAGACAATAGTGGTGCTCGCCGCGTACAATGTATTAAAGTACTTGGTGGTTCACACCGTCGTTATGCTTCTGTTGGCGACATTATTAAAGTTACTGTAAAAGAAGCTATTCCACGCGCACGTGTTAAAAAAGGTGACGTGATGAATGCTGTTGTAGTTCGTACAAAATTCGGTATCCGTCGTCCAGACGGTTCAGTGATTCGTTTCGACGATAACGCTGCTGTTATTTTGAACAACAACAAAGCGCCGATTGCAACTCGTATTTTCGGACCAGTGACTCGTGAACTTCGTACTGAACAGTTCATGAAAATTATTTCACTGGCTCCTGAAGTTCTATAAGAGGCAATCATGGCTAAGATTAAAAAAGGCGATCAAGTTATTGTGATCGCAGGTAAAGAAAAAGGCAAACAGGGTACTGTTCTGTCTGTTTCAAATGACCGTGTTATGGTTGAAGGCCTTAACTTGGTTAAGAAGCATCAAAAGCCGAACCGTGCAACAGGTGCTGAAGGCGCTGTAGTTACACAAGAAGCTTCGCTTCATATCTCTAACGTGGCAATTTTTAATGCTACAACCCAAAAGGCTGACCGTGTTGGTTACCAAGTGACTGAAGGCGTGAAAACTCGCGTTTACAAGTCAAATGGTGAATCAGTGGCGGTAGCGAAGTAATAGGTTGAAAAGGCAATGGCCAGACTTAAAACGCGTTACAACGACGAACTTAAGGCTCAATTACAAGAGACTTTAGCCGTTAAAAATGTGATGGATATTCCTCGCATTACTAAAATCACGATCAACATGGGTGTTGGCGCAGCTGCTGCTGACAAAAAACTCCTTGATGGTGCTCTTGCTGATATGCAAGCTATCGCTGGTCAAAAACCAGTTCTTACGTTAGCTCGCAAATCAATCGCTGGTTTCAAAATCCGTGATGGTTGGCCGATTGGTTGTAAAGTTACTTTACGCGGCGAACGTATGTACGAATTCTTAGACCGTCTAATCTCGATTGCGATCCCTCGTATCCGTGACTTCCGTGGTTTCTCTGCGAAATCATTTGACGGTCGTGGCAACTACTCAATGGGTCTTAAGGAACAAATCATGTTCCCTGAAATCGATTTTGATAAGATTGATCGTATTCGTGGTATGGATATTACCATCACTACGACTGCTCGCACCGATGACGAAGGCCGTGCGCTTATGCGTGCATTCGGCTTCCCGTTCAAATAAGAGGTCGATATGGCTAAGAAAAGTATGATTAATCGCGAATTGAAACGCGAAGCTACTGTTGCTAAATACGCTGCAAAACGTGCTGAATTAAAAGCTGTTATTGCAAACGTAAATGCTAGCGACGAAGAGCGTTTCGAAGCGATGATGAAATTCCAAGCATTACCACGTAATGCGTCTCCAGTACGTTTACGTAACCGTTGTGGTTTAACTGGTCGTCCTCATGGTTACTTCCGTAAGTTCGGTTTAAGCCGTAACAAATTACGCGATACAGTAATGCAAGGTGATGTACCGGGCGTTGTTAAGGCAAGCTGGTAAGGAGCGCTATAGATGAGTATGCAAGATACCGTTGCCGACATGTTAACTCGTGTTCGTAACGCGCAAATGGCAAAGAAACAAACCGTTTCTATGCCTAACTCTAAGTTGAAGGTTGCTATTGCAAACGTTCTTCAACAAGAAGGTTACATTTCAAACGTAGAAGTTGCGGATGCTGAAGGCAAAGCAACTCTTACTTTGACTTTAAAGTATTTCGAAGGCAAACCAGTTATCGAAACTGTGAAACGCGTAAGCCGTCCAGGTCTACGTCAGTATCGCGGTAAAGATGCACTTCCGAGCGTTAAGCAAGGTTTAGGTATTGCAATTGTTTCTACAAGCAAAGGCATCATGACTGATCGCGCTGCACGTGCTGCAGGTATCGGTGGTGAAGTTATTGCTTTTGTTTCTTAATAGGTGATTCCTCATGTCTCGTGTGGCTAAAGCCCCAGTAACTGTACCTAACGGTGTAACAGTTACTCAGAACGGCCGGCAGGTCGAAGTGAAAGGTAGCAAAGGTACTTTGTCTTTCACCCTGCATGCGCTGGTCGAGCTTAAACAGGAAGACGGTATTTTAGCGATTGCTCCAAAAGCTGAGTCGAAAGACGCTTGGATGCAAGCTGGTACTGCTCGCGCTGTGCTTAACAATCTTGTAAAAGGTGTGAGCGAAGGCTTCGAACGTAAGTTACAACTTATCGGTGTTGGTTATAAAGCTGCGGTTAAAGGTAACATTGTTAACCTTAACCTTGGTTTCTCTCACCCGATCGACTATACGCTTCCTGAAGGTGTAACTGCTGAAACTCCTACAGCAACTGAAATTGTTCTTAAATCTGCTGATAAAGCACGTTTAGGTCAGGTTGCTGCAGATATCCGTGGTTACCGTCCACCAGAGCCTTATAAAGGTAAAGGTGTTCGTTATTCTGACGAAGTTGTACTTCGTAAAGAAGCTAAGAAGAAATAAGGCGCGAGGTTCTTATGAACGAAAAGAAACAATCCCGTTTGCGTCGTGCGAAAAGCACACGCTTGCACATCCGTGCGTTGGGTGCGACTCGTTTGTGTGTAAACCGCACTCCGCGTCACATCTACGCTCAAGTTATTTCAGCAGATGGTGGCAAAGTTTTAGCGCAAGCTTCAACTTTAGATGCTACTTTACGTGCTGGCACAACTGGTAACGTTGAAGCAGCTACTAAAGTAGGTGCTTTAATCGCAGAACGCGCTAAAGCAGCTGGTGTTACTAAAGTTGCATTTGACCGTTCTGGTTTCAAATATCATGGTCGTATCAAAGCCTTGGCTGATGCTGCTCGTGAAAACGGCTTGGAGTTCTAATCATGGCTAAAGTTGAACAAAACGAAGGTCTTGTTGAAAAGCTGGTTGCCGTTGATCGTGTAGCCAAAGTTGTTAAGGGTGGTCGTATCTTCTCTTTCACAGCATTGACTGTGGTTGGTGATGGTAATGGTCGTGTAGGTTTTGGTCGTGGTAAAGCACGTGAAGTTCCAGCTGCTATTTCTAAAGCACTTGAAGCTGCTCGTCGCAACATGATTACTGTTGACCTTGTTAACGGTACTGTACAGCACCCTATTAACGCGCGTCACGGTGCAAGCCGTGTTTACATGCAGCCTGCTTCTGAAGGTACTGGTGTAATCGCTGGTGGTGCTATGCGTGCAGTTCTAGAAGCTGTAGGCGTACGTAACGTATTAACAAAATGTTATGGTTCTACTAACGCTGCAAACGTAGTAAACGCGACTTTTAACGGTCTGCGTGATATGACTTCTCCTGAGAAGGTTGCTGCGAAACGTGGTCTTACAGTAGAACAAATTCAAGGGTAATCAATCATGAAAACGATTAAAGTTACCCAGACTAAATCTTCTGCGCATCGCTTGAAAAATCACAAGCTTAGCCTACAAGGTTTAGGTCTGCGTCGTATTGGTCATACTGTAGAAGTGCAAGATACGCCTTCTAACCGTGGTATGATCAACCAAGTCTACTATATGGTTAGTGTAGAGGAATAAGCCATGACTCTGCGTTTAAATGAGCTTGCACCTGCTGAAGGTGCAAAACGTGAAAATCGTCGTCTAGGCCGTGGTATCGGTTCTGGCGTTGGTAAGACTGGTGGCCGTGGTGTCAAAGGTCAGAATTCACGTAAGAGCGGTGGTACTCGTCCAGGCTTTGAAGGTGGTCAAACTGCGTTATATCGTCGTTTACCTAAATTCGGTTTCACTAGCCAAATCGCTTTGAAAACTGCTGAAGTACGTTTATCTGAGCTTACTAAAGTGGAAGGCGACATCGTTAGCCTAGAAACTTTAAAAGCTGCAAACGTTGTACGTAAAGATATGTTACGTGCTCGTATCGTACTTTCTGGTGAAATTACTCGTGCATTCACTGTTCAAGGTGTTGCTGTGACTAAAGGCGCTAAAGCTGCTGTTGAAGCTGCTGGCGGTAAAGTCGAGGAGTAATCGCTAGTGTCTATGTCTCCTAGTTCTTCAGGTCATGTCAATATGATGAAAGGCCAGCCATTTCATGTGAAATACCGTGAAATTATTCACCGCATGATGTTTCTCATCGGTGCATTATTGGTTTTTCGACTAGGAGCACATATTCCAGTACCAGGCATTAATAATGCCGCACTTGAAAATCTTTTTAATGCAAACCAAGGCACGATCCTTGGTTTGTTTAACATGTTTTCAGGTGGTGCATTAGAGCGTATGTCCATTCTTGCTCTTGGGATTATGCCGTACATTTCTGCATCGATTATCGTGCAGTTAATGTCTACAGTTATTCCTTCGCTGGAAGCTTTAAAGAAAGAAGGCGAACAAGGCAAGCGTAAGATTAATCAATATACGCGACAGGGTACATTGTTCCTTGCACTCGTGCAGGCAATTGGGATGTGTGCTGGTCTGATCAGTCAAGGTATTACCTTAACTGCAGGTCTGGCTTTCTACGTACCAGCTGTAACCTCTTTGGTTGCAGGTACAATGTTCTTGATGTGGTTAGGTGAGCAAATTACCGAACGTGGGGTGGGCAATGGTATTTCCATGATCATCTTCGCCGGTATTGTTGCAGGTTTGCCGAATTTAATTCTGCAATCAATATCATCAGTAGATAATGGTCAAACCAGTCTAATCGGCTTGGTTATTTTTGGCGTGTTGTCTCTGGCTGTATTAGCTGCAATTGTGTTTATTGAGAAGGCGCAACGTCGTATTCCAGTAAACTATGCTCAAAAACAACAAGGACGTCGTGTATTTACTGCACAACAGTCACATTTGCCATTGAAAATTAATATGGCCGGTGTGATCCCTGCGATTTTCGCAAGTTCATTGCTTTTGTTCCCTGCGAGCTTAGGGCAATGGGTGGGTAGTGCAGATCCGAATGCGGGTATTATCAAACGTAGTTTGCAAGATTTGGCATTGGTGCTTTCGCCTGGTCAGCCGTTGTATTTGGTGCTCTTTGGTGCGTTAATTATCTTTTTCTGTTACTTTTATACAGCGCTTGTATTTAGCCCGAAAGAAGTATCGGAAAACTTGAAACGCAGCGGGGCTTATGTACCTGGTATTCGTCCAGGTGAGCAAACTGCTCGTTACTTAGATCATATTCTTAACCGTTTGACATTTATTGGCGCGATTTATATCACCATCATTTGCTTAATGCCGATGATTTTACAAAGCTCATTTGGTATTCCATTCTCTTTAGGTGGTACCTCTTTGCTTATTGTTGTGGTGGTAGTGATGGACTTTATGGCTCAGCTGCAAGCACATCTCACCTCGCATCAGTACGATAATCAAACGTTAATGAGAAAAACGACTGCTCATCCTAAGGGATAAGCGCACTTGAGGTTTCATCATGAAAGTACAAGCTTCTGTAAAGAAAATTTGTGGTAGCTGTAAAGTTATCCGTCGTAATGGGGTTATTCGCGTAATTTGTAGCGCAGAACCTCGTCATAAGCAGCGTCAAGGTTAATCTGATCAAGACCTGTTGATTTCAGTAGGCTAATTAGGTTATTATCCGCCCCTCAAGATTTTTGTGGGGCGGTTGATTGTCTTAACTGCCTTTTTGGAGAAAATTGAATGGCTCGTATTGCCGGTGTAAACATTCCGGATAACAAGCATGCTGTTATCTCTCTAACGTACATCTTTGGTGTAGGTCGCCACACTGCTAAGAATATCTTGGCTGCTGTTGGTATCGCGCCGACTACAAAGATCCGTGAATTAGATGACGCTCAGCTTGATGCGATTCGTGCAGAAGTTGCTAAGGTTCCGACCGAAGGTGATTTACGTCGCGAAATTTCCATGAACATTAAACGTTTAATGGATTTAGGCTGCTACCGCGGTCTTCGTCATCGTCGCAGCTTGCCTGTCCGTGGACAACGCACCAAAACTAACGCACGTACCCGTAAAGGTCCGCGCAAACCTATTAAGAAATAAGATTTCTGGAAGCTAAAAGATGGCTAAAGATACTCGCACACGCAAGAAGGTCACTCGTACCGTTTCTGAAGGTGTTGCACACATTCACGCTTCTTTTAATAACACCATTGTGACTATTACCGATCGTCAAGGTAATGCACTGGCTTGGGCTACCTCTGGTGGACAAGGCTTCCGTGGATCACGTAAATCAACTCCGTTTGCTGCTCAGGTAGCTGCTGAAGTTGCTGGTAAAGCTGCTTTAGACTACGGTTTGAAAAACTTGGACGTCCTTGTAAAAGGTCCTGGTCCTGGTCGTGAATCTGCGGTTCGTGCTTTAGGTGCAGTGGGTTATAAAATTAACAGCATTACCGATGTGACGCCAATCCCGCACAACGGTTGCCGTCCACCTAAAAAACGTCGCGTGTAAGGAGAAACATTCATGGCTCGTTATATTGGTCCAAAATGCAAACTCTCTCGCCGCGAAGGGACAGACCTGCAATTAAAATCTGGCGTTAAACCATTTGACGTCAAAACTAAAAAAGCTGCTAAAGCTCCTGGCCAACATGGCGGAGCGCGTGGTGGCAAACAATCTGAGTACTCACTACAATTACGTGAAAAACAAAAAGTACGTCGTATGTACGGTGTTTTAGAGCGTCAATTTAGTAATTACTATAAAGAAGCTGCTCGTGTGAAAGGCGCAACTGGTGAAAACTTGTTGAAACTGCTTGAAAGCCGTCTTGATAACGTCGTTTATCGCATGGGTTTTGGTTCTACACGTGCAGAAGCTCGTCAGCTTGTATCTCACCGCTCGATCACTTTGAATGGCCGTCGTGTTAACATCGCGTCTATTCAAGTTAAAGCTGGTGATGTAATTGCTGTGCATGAAGGTGCTAAACAACAATTGCGTATCAAAAACGCAGTTGAATTAGCTGCACAACGTGGTATTCCTTCTTGGATGGAAATTGACCATTCTAAGTTGGAAGGTACGTTTAAAGCTGCACCAGATCGTTCAGATTTACCTGCTGAAATCAACGAAAGCTTGATTGTAGAATTGTATTCTAAATAATCCTTGAGGTAGCAATATGACGCGTACTGCAAATGAGTTTCTAACTCCGCAAGCGATCAAGGTCGAAGCGGTTAGCGGGACCTCGGCAAAAGTTATTCTAGAACCCTTAGAGCGTGGCTTTGGTCATACTCTGGGCAATGCTTTACGTCGCATCCTTCTTTCTTCTTTACCTGGCGCTGCTGTGGTTGAAGTTGAGATTGAAGGTGTCGAGCACGAGTACAGTACTTTGGAAGGCTTGCAGCAGGACATCGTCGAGCTCTTGCTGAACCTAAAAGGATTGTCTATTAAGCTGTTCGATCAAAATGAAGCTTATTTGACATTAGAGAAACAAGGTCCTGGCGACGTAACTGCCGCTGACCTTCGTTTGCCTCATAATGTTGAAGTGGTTAACCCTGAACATTTGATCGGTACTTTAAGTGCTTCAGGCTCATTAAAAATGCGCTTGAAAGTTTCTCAAGGTCGTGGTTATGAAACTTCTGACTCGCGTTTCCCAGAAGGCGAAACTCGCCCTGTAGGTCGCTTACAGTTAGATGCTTCTTATAGCCCAATCAAACGTGTGTCTTACACAGTGGAAAACGCTCGTGTAGAACAACGTACAGACCTTGATAAATTGGTCATTGATCTTGAGACCAACGGTACAGTTGATCCTGAAGAAGCGATCCGCAAAGCGGCAACAATCTTGCAACAACAAATTGCAATTTTTGTTGACCTTCAGAAAGATCAAGCTCCTGTTGCTCAAGAACCTCGTGAAGAAGTTGATCCGATTTTGCTTCGTCCAGTAGATGATCTAGAGCTTACTGTTCGTTCTGCTAACTGTTTGAAAGCAGAAAACATTTACTACATTGGTGATCTTGTACAGCGCACTGAGGTTGAGTTACTCAAAACTCCTAACCTTGGTAAAAAATCGCTTACTGAGATCAAAGATGTTCTGGCTTCAAAAGGCTTACAACTCGGCATGCGTTTAGAGAACTGGCCACCAGCTAGTCTCCGTATGGACGATCGTTTCGCCTATCGTAGCCGTTAATTAAGTAGGACTATCACCATGCGTCATCGTAATAGTGGTGTGAAATTAGGCCGTACAAGCAGCCATCGTAAAGCGATGTTTCAAAACATGGCTAACTCTTTGTTTGAGCACGAGTTGATCAAAACAACTGTGCCTAAAGCAAAAGAGTTACGTCGTGTAGCTGAGCCTTTAATCACTTTAGCTAAAAACGATACTGTTGCAAACCGTCGCTTAGCGTTTGCTCGTACTCGTTCAGCAGCAACTGTTGGTAAATTATTTACCGTTCTTGGCCCTCGTTACAAAGAACGTAACGGCGGTTATCTACGTGTTCTTAAAGCGGGCTTCCGTGCAGGTGATGCTGCGCCGATGGCTTACGTTGAACTAGTAGATCGCGAAGTTAAATAATTTCGTAGAACTGTTCAGTTGTTCTTAGAAAAAGACCAGTGTTTCACTGGTCTTTTTTTATGGGTTTTTGTTCGACAATCTTTGTATTTTGGCCTGTAGTGACATATTTTACGAAAGATCTGCTTAAACTTGACATTGTGTATTGTCAGTTTTATGGTTTAATAATAACAGAATATAAGACAGGATAAAAACAACATGGATAAGCACGTCGATCTGCTCATTGTAGGTGCTGGTATTTCAGGTATCGGCCTTGCGGCACATTTAACCAAGCATTGTCCACAACGTTTGTTTGAAATTATTGAACGTCGTGACAGCTTTGGTGGAACATGGGATTTGTTTAAATACCCAGGTATTCGTTCTGATTCAGATATGTCGACCTTTGGTTTTAATTTTAAACCGTGGCAACAAGCCAGTGTTTTGGCAGATGGTTCTTCGATTAAGGGCTATTTGGCGGAAGTCATTGATGAACAGAAATTCAAAGAAAAAATTCATTTTAAGCATCGCGTACTCAGCGCCAATTATGATTCTGCTCAGAAAAAGTGGCAGGTGGTGATTGAGAATGCAAAAGGCAAAAAAGAAAACTGGATTGCAAATTTTGTGTTTGGCTGTACAGGCTATTATAACTACGACCAAGGCTACCAACCTGATTTTCCAAATAAGGAAGTATTTAAAGGCGAGTTTGTAAATCCACAGTTTTGGCCTGAAAAATTAGATTATACAGGTAAAAAAGTCGTCATTATTGGGAGTGGAGCGACAGCGATTACACTGGTGCCTGCGATGGCCAAAGGTGGGGCGTCGCATGTCACTATGCTACAACGCTCTCCAACTTATATTGCTTCGGTGCCATCGATTGATTTTATGTATGACAAAATGCGTAAAGTGTTGCCGGAAGATGTGGCTTATAAACTGACTCGTGCACGTAATATTGGGATGCAACGCGGGATTTATGCACTCGCGCAGAAGCAACCGAAATTGCTACGCCGACTGCTGCTCCAGTCGATTAAGATGCAGCTCAAAGGTAAAGTGGACATGAAACACTTCACCCCAGAATATAATCCTTGGGATCAACGTTTATGTGTGGTGCCAGACGGTGATTTATTTAAAATTCTTCGTTCAGGCCAAGCCAGTGTTGAGACAGATCAGATTGAGCGCTTTACTGAAACGGGTCTCCAATTAAAGTCTGGTCAGCATTTAGAGGCCGATATTGTCGTCTTAGCCACTGGTCTAGAAATTCAAATCTTGGGTGGTATTCAAGCAACCATTGATGGCAAACCGTTAGATACCTCTAAACATATGTTGTATCAGGGCGTGATGGTGAGTGATGTACCGAATATGGCGATGATTATTGGCTATATTAATGCGTCATGGACCTTGAAAGTGGATATTGCAGCTGAATATATTTGCCGCTTACTCAACTATATGGATCAAAAGCAGTGGGCTGAAGTGATCCCGCAAGGGGATGCGACAGAGCTGATGGATGATACGGTCATGGGCAGTTTAAGCTCGGGTTATATTGCACGTGCTGCCAATGTGATGCCAAAACAGGGTAAACATGCGCCATGGAAAGTTAGCAATAATTATCTTGCGGATCGGAAGACATTGAAAAGTGCTTCTTTTGAGGATGGAGTACTGAAATTTGCTAAACGTAATACAACATTGGACCAGAAACCTAAATTGGTGTCTTAGGCTGAGTGGTTGATTT
The DNA here is from genome assembly GCF_043105125.1 of Acinetobacter sp. TYF_19. Lineage (NCBI taxonomy): Bacteria > Pseudomonadati > Pseudomonadota > Gammaproteobacteria > Moraxellales > Moraxellaceae > Acinetobacter > Acinetobacter sp. TYF_19. The sequence goes on along the minus strand of NZ_JBICLH010000013.1, from coordinate 38,708 downwards.
TAAAAGGAGCGTAACGCTCCTTTTTTTATGGAAATGACTTTAGGGTGTTCTGTTTTTACTTTCTTAAGCTGTAGGACTGTTAGATGATTTTAAAAACTTAAAAGATAATGAATAGGGAATATTTTGAATATCATAGAACAAAGTTACCATGTCCCATTTGCGTCAAACATGATTCATGCCAAAAAATGGCACACTGATGCAGCTGATCATACTTTAGCTCCGATTATTTTAATGCACGACTCATTAGGTTGTGTGGCTTTGTGGCGGGATTTTCCTGCCCAACTGGCACAAGCGACCGCGCGCGTGGTCTGTGCCTATGATCGATTGGGTTTTGGTTTATCTGATCCGAGTACGCAGCCACTGGCACATAGTTTCGTCATCACTGAAGCAGAACAGACCTTTAAAGCTGTATTGGATTATTTTTCGATTCAGGACTTTGTCATCTTAGGACATAGCGTGGGTGGGGGCATGTCTGTTGCGATTGCTGCGGCTTATCCAGAGCGTTGCCAAGGATTAATTTCAATCTCGGCACAGTATGCGGTTGAAGCACTGACATTGAAGGGGATAGGCGAAGCAAAAATTGGCTTTCAACAAGCGGGACAAATGGAACGTTTAGAGAAATATCACCCTGAAAAGGCGCAGTGGGTACTTGATGCATGGACTGAAACATGGCTATCGCCCATTTTCCAAGATTGGAATTTGGCCAGTGTGATTAAAGATGTGCGTTGTCCAACCATGGTTATTCATGGTGAACTGGATGAATACGGCAGTACGGCACAACCCCAGCAGATTTTTGAAGGGGTATCTGGGCAGGCTGAACTGCACATATTAGAAGGTTTACATCATATGCCACATAAAGAGCAACCAGAGTTGGTGGTTGCCTTGATTGCGGAGTTTCATCAAGTACATTGTTAAAAGTAAAAGCCCATCGAAAGATGGGCTTTTTGATCTTAGAGTGAACGGGAAATTAACTCTTTCATAATTTCATTGGTTCCTGCATAAATGCGATTGGCACGATTATCTAGATAAGCCCGTGCAATCGGGTATTCCAGCATATAGCCATAGCCGCCATGCAGTTGTAGACATTCATCGACAACTTTAGAAAACATCTCGGAAATTTTATATTTGGCAGCCGCTGCGGCATCAATGCCGAGACTCTCTTCCAGTTGCAATTGCATACAACGGTCGAGGTAAGCGCGGCAAAAATCGATTTCTGTACGTAACTCCGCCAGTTTAAAGCGGGTATTTTGAAAGCTTGAAATCGCTTTTCCAAAAGCTTTACGCTCTTTGGTGTACTGAACGGTATGCGCCAGTGCTGCTTCTGCCCCCGCTTGGCAGATAATGGCCACCAACATGCGCTCCCAAGCCAGTTCTTTCATCAGCATCATAAAGCCCATGCCCTCCATCCCGAGCAAGTTTTCTTTAGGCACGCGCACATGATCAAAAAACAATTCGCAGGTGTCTTGTCCTTTCATTCCAATTTTATTGAGGGGTTTACCTTTACTGAACCCTGCACGATTAGCTTCAACGATGATTAATGAGAGATTGGCTGAACCTTTTTCGCTGTCGCCTGTTTTGCAGACTACAATCGCCATATCGCACAAATAACCATTGGTAATGAAGATTTTGGAGCCATTGATAATATAGTCATCACCGTCTAAAACAGCCGTCGTTCGTACCGCTTGCAAGTCTGAGCCTGTGCCAGGTTCAGTCATAGCAATGGCTGTGACGGTTTCACCTGAAGCCATTCGCGTTAACCAATAGTGTTTTTGTGCTTCACTGCCAAAGTTATTGATATAGTTCGCGACAATGTCCGAGTGTAGTGAAAACCCAGTTGAGGAATCCATGGCATAGGCTTGCTCCTCAATCAAAATCATACTGTACAAGCGGTCTACACCTGAGCCACCATAAGCTTCAGGCATGGTGGCGCACAGTAGCCCCATGGCACCTGCTTTATTCCATAGCTCACGATCGACATGCTGCTGTTGTTCATATTTTTCAATATTTGGAACAACTTCTTTGGCATAAAACTTTCGCACAGTTTCTCGAAATGCCTCATGTTCAGCATTAAATAAGTTGCGCGGCAGCATATTGTTTAACGGGCGAATTGCGCCTGATTGCATGGAAACTCATCCTGATGTTGTTATTTTGCTAAGAGAGTAGTGAAAAGCAGGACATGCGACAATGGACTGAATGCTCAAATCTATTTGATTTTTTGATGAGTTTTGCCAGTTGTTAAAATTGCGACATTTAACTAGTGGCGAGGGCGGTGTGATCGGTTAAACTAAGCCGTTTCAATTAATTTGGGGAATGTAATGACTGAAGAAATGAGCTTGGAAGAACGTAAAGTAATCTACCGTGCACGTCGTGGTTTAAAAGAAATTGATGTGTACTTTGACCCTTATGTGAAAAATTATTATCTTCAGGCGGATTCTGCAGAAAAGGCCATGTTTGCGGCCTTGGTTGAACAAGAAGATCCTGATTTGCTGGATTGGTTTATGGAAGTCTCTGAGCCGCCGCACCCTGAAATGAAAACATTGATTCAAAAATTAAAGCATTATGTACACGGATAAGTGCAATGGAACATCGTCATTTTCAACTTAAACCCAGCCGACTGGCTTATGTGTTTCAGTTGTCGATTTATGCCGTTCTGATGCTGGTCCTGTATCAGCTACTTCCTTTTGGACTGTGGCTGATCGCTTTGGTTGCTGGCTTTGTGCTGTATTTGTTTTTTCTACGTGGGCCGCAACATTTTCAGCTTCAGCATTTAGATGGCCGTGATTGGTCTTTGTCACTTCAGAAACAAAGCAATGCGCAACGCGTTCAAATCAGCCATATTGTGGATCATCGTGCTTATATTGTGATTTATTTTCAACATTTTAGAGCAAAACCGATGTTGGTTTGGTGTGATCAGTTACCCATCACGCAATGGAAAGCCCTGAAAATACTTACTAAAATGCAATAATTGTTGGACAATTTTAATTCGTAATATCAACCTAAAATATTGAAAAATAATAAATATAACCATATCGTATTTTGCGTTGTCTGACATATCTGAAGAAACTGATGTGCTTTTTTGGATTGTCAGACAACTTTCCTACAGTTTTTTGATCTTAAAATGTACATTCAAATCACCAACAGCAAACAAGGAAAATCGTATGATGATCCCAACTTGGATGTTTCTAGTGGTAGCAATTGTGTTAGCGATTGTTATAGGACGATTAGGAACTGTGCTGAAGGAACGATTTGCACCAAACAAAGCCTAGCTAGGCTTCCCAGTTGATAAGTAGCATGTGCCGAACCGTCGCTATGCTACTTTTTTTTGCCTAAAAAAAAGTTGAGGCGTCATTTTAGTCAATTTTCCGCTTTTTATTTCATGGCAGAGTAGTGGTCTGATTTAGAGTAAATACTCTTTTCTTCGGAAAATGCTTCTGCTATGTTTGTCAGCATGGACACATACAATTATACAAATAGAGGACAGGAAAATGTCGCAAGTCCAAAAAATAGGCCAAGGTGTGGCTGTTGTAGCGCTTACAAGTTTATTATTTTCGGGTTGTTCACAAGTGGTTAAAACAGGTGCCAATGTTGCGCTCGGGTTTAGTGAAAAACATATAGTACCGCCTATTTTAGCCATGGAAGATGCTGAGATGGTGTGTAACTCAGGCAATGCTTTGACTCCAGCGATTATGTCGACCAAAGATATGGGAGCAGATCCAACGCGTGTGGCAGTTTTACTGTATTCAGCATCAGGTATTTGTGCGGAGAATCAGGCGCTTGAGGCAGAGTTACGTTATTTGCGTGCCTCGAAAGCAGGCAATGTTTCTGAAGCACAGGATGCTCGAATTGAACAAAAGCGTTGGGCGGCGACTGCAGCACAACGTCAATATACTGGCTATCAACTTTTTCAAAACCGATGGGAAAAGAAATATAAGAAACCATTGGGTGAAGGCTGCCCAAAAATGAACAGTGATTTGGATCAAACTGTATATATGCTGGGGATGTTGAGTGGGTTACAAGCCATGACCAATGATATTAACTCTGGTGGTGTAGTCAATGTTCCTAAAGACATTGCGGCTATTGTTGAACGTGGGATGGTATGTCTAGACAATGAAAAGTTTTGGGGTGCGCCGAATGCAACACGTGCGGTGATTTGGACCTTATTGCCAGGTGCGGGTGAAGGCAAACCTGATCCGTATCAGACCTTGAAACAATCGATGCAAATTGGGGAGCAAAAAGGGGTTCGTTTATCTCATGCAATGTATGCAATAGCGGCTCAAGCCAGTGGGGACGATGCCAAGATTCGTGATGCATTGAAAAGTTATGCGGCCTCTTATAGCGATGAAAAACAGAGTAATCCACAATTTAAACTGATTGATAGTATGGCCTCGAGTATGGTTCAGGGGATTTCAGATCGTTATTGGACTGAACACACGGGGACACGAACTGGGGATGGTGGTATGGCACATTTCTGGGATGAAAAAGAAGACCGTTCTGAGCTAGATGAGTTGTTTAGTGAAAGTTAACCAATTTTAAACTGAGCCGAAGCGCAGAAAAAATAACAATAAATAAATGAGCAACACGATAAGGACATGTGATGCATGATCAATTTTTGAATCGAAAAATCATTTTGATTGCGTTTGTCGTGTCGATCTCGGCATGCCTACAGATTTTTAAAGATCAATTTATTTATTGGCGAGTGGATATTTTTCCTGAAATTTGGCGCTTGTGGACCGCGCACTGGGTGCATGTGGGATGGATTCATTTTGCACTCAATATGCTGGCTTTTATGTGTTTGCCTTTTATTTTTCCACGGGCCCGTGTCTGGCATTTTGTGGCATTATTGCTGATTTTACCGCCGTTGATTAGTCTGAGTTTTTATTATTTTTTGGGGGATATTGAAGCCTATGCAGGGCTGTCTGGTGTGCTGCATGGAATGTTCACTGCCATAGCCATTGTCCATTTGCTATACCGTAAAGAGCGGATGTTTGCGAGTTTGGTGTTGTTTCTCATTTTAGGCAAATTGATTTGGGAAAATACCTTTGGCGAGAGTGCTACGGCTGAACTGATCGGTAGTCCAGTTTTAGTCGAAGCACATTTGTTGGGCGTGATCTGGGGAATTGTGATTGCAGCTTTGTATTTAATCGGGGTGAATCTATTTGATGAATAGAGGATTGACCTAAATTCTAAAAAGAAAATCTAGATTGTCATATTCAAAAATATAAATTTGATGCAAAGATAAACAAAACAAAAATCTAAAGGCAGAGAGAAAGGATAAGCTCGAGCCGACTAAAACGACAGGTTCTACGGTGTATTGCGCCGAATAGAACTGTAATAAAAATAGGAAACAACATGCAGAATCATGGACAGCGCAGATCAGGACTCGATCTGCTGAAGTATATATGGACCGAGTGGATTTCTACTTTTGTCATTCTGATTTTACTGTTACTTACGTTATTAATTGGTACAGGTGAAATGATTCATGGCCAATTGCTACGTATGGGCGAGCGCTTATATGGCGATCCAGCCACAAGTATGCAGTATTCTTTTTTAAGGGCAGAGCCAGCCAAGCCAGAGTGTAATCGTCAGCCGAATGTGGATGCTATGGTCAAAACCCAAATGCAAGCCAACGCTGCCGATGAGTTCGCTGACTTCTTTGGTACGGCTTCGGAAGCTGATGTGCGTGCATCCATTTTGGCGGGTGTGCAGCAGTGTGAAGAAAAGTATCAGTTTTATGATAAAGCCATGCAACATATGGAGGCACATCCAAGTATTCGAGCCTATCGTAATTTTGAAACCACTTTTTTCGGTATTTTTAAATTCGGAACAGAAAATCGTGCCATTCTGTTGATTTTTATGGTGGTTTTAGCTGCGATTAGTGCCACCTTAAAAATCCATCATATTGGTTTGCGTGGCCCTTCAACCAAGCTGGATTATCGGGTTTATAGCCTACTGATGACACTGGGTAATGGTTTATTAACCTACTCAAGCATTAGTCAATTTAACTCAGTCAAAGACTCGGGTGTACCGATGAATGGCGAAACCCAGTTGATTTATTGGCTGTGGATGGTTTTATTTGGCGTACTGACATTGATAAGTGTGTGGCAGCTGTTTAGCCCACCGAAAGAGGCCAAAGCTGGCGGGCGTCTAGGCTTTGCTTTTCTGAGTGTGCCTCTGTATGCCTACATGGCGGTGATTACGGGTGTGGCATTTATCTTCTTCATGGACTACCCTATGGGGCAAGGGATTTACTTGGGACAGTTGGTTGAGTTCTCGAGTATTTTCCTGAATTTAGCACTGTTTATTTGGGCGGGTATGTTGTTGAAACAAACCCGTGTCGTGGATCTGTTCTTAAATATTTTGCGTCCATGGAATTTGGCTCCTGAAACTTTAACTTGGTTGATTTTAATCGCTGCGGCTTTACCGACCGCATATACGGGTGCATCGGGGATCTTTGTGATTGCAGCAGGGGCGATTATTTATAAAGAAGTTTGGAATGCAGGTGGACGTCGTCAGTTTGCTTTGGCTGCAACGGCAATGTCGGGTTCGCTGGGTGTAGTTTTGCGTCCATGCTTATTGATTGTGGTGGTGGCATCCTTAAACAAAGAAGTCACGACGGATCTCCTTTATCAATATGGGGTTTATACTTTCCTACTGACCTCAACACTGTTTTTAGTAGTTTCGCTCTTCTTTGCAGAGAGTAAATTCCGCATCGCGGCACCGAGTTTGGCCGCACCTAAATCAGGGCGTGCTTTCCTAGCGGTAGTGCCGTATATCGTGATTTTTGTCCTCACGTGGATGTTCTATAAATACTTATTAGACACTGACTTAAATGAATTTACTGCACCCGTGATGATGCCTGTGATTTTATTGATGATCGTGTTGTTTGATAAATTACGTCATCAGCCTGCGCCTTTGCCTGCTGTGGGGCATTGGGATGAGACACTCAGCGCAAATTATAACTCGGGTGGTGAACCTGCATTGGCTGGGGCTCAAGTTGCCCATGCAGAATACCGTGAAGGGCTACATGGTAATGCCGCAGATGATGGACAAGTGGTGAATCATGGGGTGGTTCAATCTAGTTCCATGGACGTGTTACGCCAAGTCGGTTTTTGGAAGTCGATGCATATCTCGACCAGTGAAACCGTTGGACACATTGGTGCTTTGGTTATTTTAATGGCACTGTCGGTGAGCGTGGGCGGATTGCTTGAACGTACGGAGGTAATGAGTTTCTTCCCGACTGATATTAGCAGTACGTTCTTGGTCATTACCCTGATTTTGGGGTTGATGGTCTTTGTTGGGATGATTATGGATCCGTTTGGCGCCGTGATCTTGATTTCTGCGACGGTTGCACCTGTGGCCTATCAATATGGTATTCATCCTGTCCATTTTTGGATGATCACCTTGATTGGCTTTGAGTTGGGCTATGTGACACCACCTGTGGCTCTTAATCATCTTTTAGCAAGACAATCCATTGGTGATGCCGAGGTGAATGAGGCCGATGAGGAAGTGCGTCATTTATCTTTCTATTATCGTTATGAACGTTGGATTTTACCTTTGATCGTGTTGTTCCCAGCGATGCTGATCATTGCTTATGTTCCATACTTCTTTAAGTTATTTGGCTGGTATCACTAAGTTGTGAACTTGAGTTAGACCATAAAAAAGCATCTTCGGATGCTTTTTTATGCTTTGGATTTTATTCATGATGATTTTAAGGAAAATGGTTTCTTTGTAGCGACTAAACAACTACCCACTCAAATCAAAACAAAGTACAAGGGTATTGTTAAGCGTCCCATCTTAAAAAATCAGCCCTTACTTGCTCAATGATAAGAGCTAATCGACAAATAAACTCCTTCTAAAAGATATCCTTGGCATGAGCTAGGGGTTGTGATATATAGCGACTTTATTAGTGGAGGTGGTTCAAAAGAGATGATGAGTTGTGTAATGGCTTTGCGCTGATTGAAAAGGTGGATGAAGCAACAGGGCAAAAAAAGACGTTAGCGTATCCGTCGATAGGCTAACGTCTTTAAAATAACAACCGTATTTTACTGAGCGGCCAATTGGGCTTCTAACAGTTTAATTTGTTCTTCTTTGAGTTTTACTAGCTCATCGGCATCTTTGTGCTGTGCTTGCAAGCTCTTTTCCTGTTCCTTCAACTGGCTTTGAATATCGTCCAGTTTCGCCACTTCTTCTTTGGCAAGTGAGGCATTTTCAGGTACAGGTGCTTTTAAAATATCTTCTTCGACCAATTTAATGGTGTTGTCAGCCATGGCGGTCGAAGCTGCTTTTTCAGCTTCTGGAAGCGCCTTCACGGTCGGTTGAATCAACTCCGCTTGGTGCACTGGTGTTGTAGACTCTTGTGCAGCAAACAACCACTGATAAAGTGCGAAAATCGCAATGATTGCGACCAAACCTGCTGTAATACCCCAGAGTAATTTAGGGTTGTTGTGTTGTACGGACGACATTCGATTCAACCTTTATTCTTTGGATTGACGTGGTTTAAATTGAATGACCCCAACCTCGTCGGGGATAGCGGGGATCTGAGGCTCATCTACATGAGTTGGACGATTCTCAGAATAACCACAGTCGATACATTCAATCCATTCATCGTCATTCGAGGTAAGCATAACAACTCGATCCATCGCCTGACATTTAGGACATTTTGCACCTGCAATGAAACGACGTTTAATAGTCATTAGACTTACCTTCTGAACAATTTAGGCGCCTAGTTTACTCACTTTTTTAGCGGTTCGTCCAACCTTGATGACGAAGTAAAGCATCTATTTTTGGCTCGCGTCCACGGAAATTGATAAATGCATCAAGCGCTGTATCTTTTCCGCCAACTGCTAGAATAAACTGACGAAATTCTTTTCCAGTGGCAGTATTAAAAATCCCTTCATTTTCGAAACGATCGAAGGCATCACTGGCCAAAACTTCCGCCCATTTATAAGAATAATAACCTGCTGCATAGCCGCCTGCGAAAATATGGCTGAAGCTATGCTGGAAGCGGTTATAAGGCGTGGTCTCTAAAACAGCATATTGTGCACGGATCTGGTTTAAGGTGGCTTGGATTTGATCCGCTTTCAAAGCAGGAGCTGCTTTATGAATGCTGAGGTCGAACAGGGCAAACTCGATTTGACGTAAACTTTGCATGCCGGATTGGAAGAAACGCGCGTCCAGCAAGGCTTTCAGTAGACTTTTTGGTAAGGTTTCTTGGGTGTCAATATGTGCACTGAGCAGGTCTAAGCTTTCAGTATCCCATGCCCAAAATTCCATGAATTGACTTGGCAACTCCACCGCATCCCATGCCACGCCGTGTGTCCCCGCAACCGCAATATTATCAACTTCTGTCAACATATGATGTAAACCATGTCCAAATTCATGGAACAAGGTGATCACTTCATCATGAGTCAGCAACGCTGCTTGATCCCCCACAGGTGGCGTAAAGTTACACACCATATAGCAAATCGGTTTTTGTAGGCCTTGCGTTGTTTTGGTGCGAGAGCGGAAACCACTCATCCATGCGCCACCACGTTTGCCCTGACGCGCATAGAGGTCAAAGTAGAATCCACCGACCACTGCACCTTGATCTTCTAGTTCAAAATAGCGTGCATCTGAGTGCCAAACAGGGGCTTCACGCTCCACAATTTGAATCCCATAAAGACGGTTCACAATGCTAAATAAGCCCTGCAAAATCTTGGGTGCAGGGAAGTAGGGCTTGAGTGCTTCTTGAGATAAATTGAACTGTTGGACTTTCAATTTTTCCGAATAATACGTGCTGTCCCACGGTTTTAAATTCTCAATGCCATCTTCAGCAGCAATAGCTTTCAGCTCCGCCACTTCTTTGAGTGCAGGGGCGCGTGAATGTTCAGCCAAATCACGTAAGAATTGATCTACCGTTGCTACATTTGGTGCCATTTTGCTGGCCAATGAAAGCTCGGCGTAGTTGTTGAAACCTAACAGTGCAGCCATTTCCTGACGCAGGCTTAAGATTTCTTCCATCGCCGCGGTGTTATCAAACTCAGCGTGTTCAGACTGATCAGATGCACGTGTGGTATAGGCACGATACAGTTCTTCGCGTAAAGGACGGTTTTCCGCGTAGGTCATAATTGCCAGATACGATGGGAAGTCTAAAGTGGCAACGGGTTGATCAAGTTCGCGCTGCTGACCATATTGTTTTAACAGCTCAATACTGCTTTGTGGTAAGCCTGCCAGTTCGTGTTCCGCTAAAGGTTTGAAATAGGCTTGGGTGGCATCCAGAACATGGTTGGAAAAGTCGGACGATAGTTGTGATAAACGTGCGGAGATTTCTGCATAACGTTTTTTGGCTTCACCTTCTAAAGCCACCCCAGACAGTTTGAAGTCGCGCAGTGCAAGTTTAATCGCACTTTGTTGGGCTTCAGGGAGGTGATCAAATTGCGCAGCATCATGAATGTGTTGATAGGTTTGATACAGCGCTGTGTGTTGACCTAACTCGGTATAGTATTCACTTAAGCTTGGTAATAGTGACTGGTACACCTCACGAGTTTCAGCATTGTTCATGACCGCATTGAGGTGGGACAGCACGCCCCATGCTTCACTCATATTATTTTCTAAATGATCGACTTGTTCTAAGACCGCAAGCTGTCCCTGAATTGATTCAGGGGCTTCGCTCAGGTCTTTTAAAAAACTTTGGCCCTGTTGAATTGCCTGTTCGATCTGCTGTTGGAGTTGTACTAAGGTGATTTGATCAAACTGTGGAACAGGCAAGGTTGCTTTTTCTAATGTCATGCGTTTAAGCCAAATTAAATGTTCAGTTATCACTAGATGTAAGGGTGATGCCGTGGGAAATCAAGTTTTAATTGGTTTTGATGTTTTGCGCTGCTTGAAATTCAGCCCATGATGGGTAGTGCTGATCAATGCGTGAGGGCTGATAAAGCACTTTGGCAAAGTTACGGGTCATGCATTCAGTGGCTAAGATTTCACCGCTTTTATATTTTTCTTTGCGGTGTCGCCAAATTTCGTTTTGTCGGTAGTAGTCCGTCCCGATTTTTAGGAAGGCATGCTGTTGTTCAAATACATGGTAGACATAGCCTAAATCGGCGGAGCAACGCAGTTCACCTTCTAAACATTTCTCACTAAACCACAGCCGAATTTGAAAGCTATGTGGGGTGGGGTTGTAAAATTGATAATCAATATAGTTATAAAAAATTGCAGCGCCACTACCAAATGGAAGTACACGACCATGATCTGGAAAAGGGTCAAAGGAGTGCTGTGAACGTTGTACGACTTGTAACGGGCTATGTAAGACAAGCCAGTGAATGAGATTGGCAATTTGGCAAATCCCGCCACCAATACCACCGCGTGCTTGACCAAAGCTGAGTTCCATTCCCTCGACATAGCCTTTTTGAGTTGTTGGTTGTCCCACCAACTGACAAAAAGAAAACGTTTGTTGTGGATGGATTAAAATTCCGGAAATACACGGACTGGCAATTTTGAGATTGATGACTTTATTGTGTTGCCAGTGTTGATCGCTGTCGCCTAATTTACGAATCAGAACGGACTGATGCTTTTTGACGCGAAAAGCCAAAGGGGCGTTAGAAAATGAATGCGCATAGTCTTTCCCATCTGTTTTCCATTGCCAATAGCGCATCATACGTCGGCTACGCGTGGCCATGAAATAAAGCAAGGGATGATATTGGCTGATAGGTTTGCTTAAAAATAAATGCAAAAAGTTCATGTTGGCCCTATGAAAAAAGGTGCTAGAACATTAAGCCCTAGCACCTTTTACATCATTTACTCAGTTTTCGCTTTTGCGTTTGATTTTTTCTTTTTAGGTTTCGACTTTTTCTTCACTTTATCTTTAACCTTTGTTTCAGACTTTGATGAAGATTTTTTACCAGGCTTTTTGCTGTAGGAGCTAGGTTGGGATTTATCTTTTTTGCGTCGTATGGGCTGGTCTCCGCTGTTACTGGGAGAGGTGTTTGTCGACTCGCTAAAGACTTCTTCTTTACTTTCGCTTCGTGCTGTTTTGGCTTTGCCAACACGGGGCGCTCGACTACGTATGGGCCGACCACCATGTGAGAGTTGCTGCAATAATTCAAAATCAATTTTGCGGTCTTCTAAATTCACTGCTGCAACTTTGATTTTCACTTCATCGCCCAAGCTAAAGCTTTGACCACGTGCCTGCCCAATCAAGCTCTGACTTGGTTGGTCATAGACAAAGTAGTCATCGCCCAATTGGCTGACATGGATCATGCCGTCAACATATAAGTCTTTGAGCGTCACAAATAGACCGAATTCCGCTACGGCAGAAATGGTGCCGACAAACTCTTCACCCAAATGCTGCTGCATATAATGACATTTCAACCATGTGGTGACAGAGCGAGAAGCTTCATCTGCACGACGTTCAGTCGCCGAGAAATGTTGACCAGCATCATCCAAAGCGGCCCCTGAAAGAGGTGCAGGTTTATGTTTTAACTTGGCTTTAATGGCACGGTGTAACAACAAGTCTGGGTAGCGACGAATTGGAGAAGTGAAGTGCGTGTACGCTTCATATGCCAAACCAAAGTGACCTGCGTTATTCGCGCCGTAGTAGGCTTGCATCATCGAACGTAACAGCACGGCATGAATACTTGGTGCATCAATACGGTCTTTGGTTGCATCAATCACGGCTTGGTAGTCTTTCTGAGTCGGCTGCTCTGGGAATGGTAGACCTAACAGTTTGACAAAGTCGCGTACTTTTTGAATACGTGAAAACTCAGGTGGTTCGTGAATACGGTATAACATTGGCACATCATGTTGTAGCGCATATTCAGCCGCTGCCACGTTTGCCAACAACATACATTCTTCAATCAGTTTGTGAGCATCATTACGCGTACGCGGTAAAATTTCCTTAATACCGCCCAGCTCATCAAAGGTCATGTAAGTTTCAACGGTTTCAAATTCCATGGCATGACGTTCAGCACGTAACCCTTTGAGGACTTGATAGAGTTGGAACAGGGTGTTCAAGGATTTGCGCACATCACGGACTTCTGGGATGGCACTGCTGTCACCTTCAAAGTATTGAGCAACGTTGGTATAGGTTAAACGTGCCTTTGAATGCATGACTGATGGATAGAACTCAAACTTGGTGACCCGACCAGCACGTGACAGGTTTAAATCACAAACCATACACAGGCGGTCCACATGCGGATTGAGTGAACATAAGCCATTCGAAAGAGCTTCAGGCAACATCGGTAAAACAAAGTGCGGGAAATATACCGATGTACCACGTTCTTGGGCTTCATCATCCAGCGGTTTACCAGAACGTACATAGTGACTCACATCCGCAATGGCCACCACCACACGGTAACCGCCGCCTGGACGTTTTTCTGCATAGACTGCATCATCAAAGTCGCGTGCATCTTCACCATCAATAGTGACTAAGGCTAAATCACGTAGGTCAATACGACCTTCACGGTCCTGCACTGAAGGCTCTTTAAAGCTCTCTGCTTCTTTAATGACTTCTTCTGGGAACTCATACGGCAAACCAAACTCTAAAATGGTTTGCGGAATAATAATTTCAGTGTCGGCCTTGTCTGCCATCGATTGCACAATATGACCGGTCGCCAACTCATCTTTGGTTGGATAGTCATCAATTGCGACACGAACCGAATCGCCCACTTTGACTTGTGCATGCTCGATTAACTCTTTTTCTAAAGTAATCGGTTGGTGCGCATTCGGATTTGCTGGTTGAATAAAGTATTCACCGTCATGTATCGATACTTTACCAATGATTTGCTTCACACGGTGTTGCACCACTTCGGTAATAAAGCCCCAAGCTTTACCTTTGCGGTCCACTGAGGTTTGACGCACTTTAACACGGTCACCATTAAACACTTGGCGCAGTTCGCGTTCAGGTAAAAGTAAGTCTTCATGACCTGCAATATTCGCCGTGCCAAAGCCTTTACTATTGATGTAAACCGTTGCTTCATGTTCAGGTTGCTCTTCGGCAATTTGAAACTTAAAGCCATCTTTCATCAGTTGACCATCACGAACCATCGCAATTAAGCGATGGCTGAGCGCTTCAATGCTTTTTTGATCTGCAATTTCAAAAATTTCGACCAAGTCCGCATGCGATAAAGCCGTCTTTTTTTCTTCGATGGTTTCTAAAATGAGCGTGCGGCTCGGAATAGGGTTGTCATAACGTTCAGCTTCAGCTTTTGCTTCAGGATCGACCCAATTTTTCATAATGTCTTTGGCTGTATGTCAGTAGATAGGATTAGCATAAGTCATGCGAAGACAGACTGCACGCAAATGATTGCAATATTGTGTTTTATGTCGGCAATTTAGAATATCTGCTGTTTTATTCAACATGCAGATGTAGAGAAAAGAATAAATTCGGATGAATCCGCCCTAAATTGTTTAAAAAGTATTTAATTGAACGAAAATATGCAAAAAATTGAGTGTCTGTGCTTGCAGTGCTAGCATGAAGTTTGTATTATGGCCGCACGTTACGGTGAGATGGGTGAGTGGCTGAAACCACATCCCTGCTAAGGATGCGTACGGGTAACTGTACCGAGGGTTCGAATCCCTCTCTCACCGCCAACTTTACTTATGTCGCGCTCATAGCTCAGCTGGATAGAGCACTTGGCTACGAACTAAGGGGTCGGGAGTTCGAATCTCTCTGAGCGCACCAATAAGTAAACTGTATGTAACGTATCGCCTGAATTGGCACACAAGTAATGCGCTCATAGCTCAGCTGGATAGAGCACTTGGCTACGAACTAAGGGGTCGGGAGTTCGAATCTCTCTGAGCGCACCAACTTGAACAATCAACCGCACATGTTGCGGTTTTTTTGTGTCTGTAAAAAAATGAAGTGCTTCGCTTGAGAAAGTGATTCCTCAAGAAAGATTCGATATAAATAAAGCGCTACTCTTGCGTGATTCCCCAGCTATGTTCGTATGGAATGCTCAATCTGTTGGTTTATGCAGCGTTTTATACCCACTATGCTTAATAACTGGGCAGTTGATCGGGTTTTATGAAAATAAGACTTAACAAAAAATAAGATTCACGTATAATTCACCCCATCAAGACGTCGCGCTCATAGCTCAGCTGGATAGAGCACTTGGCTACGAACTAAGGGGTCGGGAGTTCGAATCTCTCTGAGCGCACCAACTTGATCAATATTGAAAAAACCGCACATGTTGCGGTTTTTTTGTGCCTGCACGTTTTGTTCAGTAGAAATACTTAGCATGGATGGATTTTTTGCCGTAGTTATTCAGTTGTTTATTGCATCTCAGTTTTATAATGTGCTCTGATATCGATATGGCCTCGGCTTAAATGGATCGCCGCTAATCAATATCGATCTGCTAAAGTCCTAAAAAAATAACCGATTGTGTTGTAGTATTGAGCACAATATTTTTAGCTATTTGATATGACCCTATGTCAGAGAACAAGCCTGCATTATCGACACGTTATTTCCTCACTTTAGAAGAGTCCCAAGATGGTTTTGCCTTAGCAACCTTTGGTAAAAAGCAAATGACGCGTTTTATCACGCCGTTGATTAGTGTCGGGATTATTGTGTGGGGCTTTATGCTCGGCTTTTCAGGCGTCGGTCGCTACTATGTGGCATTGGGTGTATTCTTCTTGGTTTTACAAATTCTCATGCGTTATTGGTTTCTGCCGATGATGTTTAAGCGTCAGTTTGTGAAATATCAGTTTGGTAAAAGTGAGCAGGGCATCGATTTATATCAAGATTATGCGGAAATTTATGCCAATGGTCGTAAGCAAGTGGTCCATTATAATGAAGTGCAAAAGTTTACCAGTGGCAAGCTGACGTATATGCTTGAGCTGAAAAACCGTACTGTGGTGATTGTGCCTAAGCGTGCTTTGGCCGATAGTGCGGATCAAGCAAAATTTGAAAATACTTTCAAAAAATAAGCATTTTGCTCCATAACGCCATCAAAAAATCAGAGGAAGATCATGAGTACACGTCCATCTAAAATT
The DNA here is from genome assembly GCF_043105125.1 of Acinetobacter sp. TYF_19. Lineage (NCBI taxonomy): Bacteria > Pseudomonadati > Pseudomonadota > Gammaproteobacteria > Moraxellales > Moraxellaceae > Acinetobacter > Acinetobacter sp. TYF_19. The sequence goes on along the minus strand of NZ_JBICLH010000013.1, from coordinate 22,742 downwards.
GTCTGTGTTGGTCGTAGTTATGCAGACCATGCCAAAGAATTAGGCAATGCGATTCCTGATCGTCCGGTTTTATTTATTAAACCACCGAGCAGTTTGCTCAGTTTAGATGCGGGCATCTCTTGGAATCCTGCATGGGGTAGCTGCCACTATGAATGTGAACTGGTTTTACGCATCGACCATCGCCTAAGCAAAGCAACCGATCCAGCTCAAGCCCTTCAAGCGGTAGGGGCTGTAACTTTAGGTTTGGACTTAACCTTGCGTGACTTACAAGATGACTTGAAAACCAAAGGTCAGCCTTGGGAACGTGCCAAAGCCTTTGATGGTTCGTGTGTACTGGCAGACTGGATTGCTGTTTCCGATGTGGTACAGGACTGGGATGATGTGCACTACAGTTTTCATGTTAATGATGAGCTGCGCCAAGCGGGCAACACTGCACACTTAATTTTTGATATTGGCACCTTGTTGGCCGACATTAGCCAAGTCTTCACTTTGGAAGCAGGCGATGTGGTCATGACAGGCACACCTGCTGGGGTGGCTGCATTACAGGCGGGTGAGCAGTTGAAAATGACCCTAAAAGGCAAAAACCAAGACTATTCTTGGAATACCTTTGTTCAAGCTTAATTTACAGGCTTTCAAACCCCATCATTCAAAAGGTCACTTCGGTGATCTTTTTGAGCGCTGTTGATGACTATGGTACAGTTTACGAAACTGATCGGGGGTATATACCATCCAGCGTTTAAACATATTAATAAAGGCCGATGCATTGGCATAGCCCAAATCCAGCGCGATACTTTCGACCTTTTTTCCCTCTGTCAGCATGCTCATGGCTTTCATGACTTTTAAGCGCTGCCGCCATTCATTCAAGGACATGCCAAGTTCTTTTTGACTATAACGTGCCAGTGTGCGTTCAGTCATATTGTGCTGTATTGCCAGTTGTTGCAAAGAACTGTTGTCCGCAGGATGTAGATGTAAAAAATCTAAAATGCTTTTCAGGGGCGGGTGTTCAGAGTGCGGTAAATAGCTGCTAACCAATTCTACATGATGTAACTGATCAAGCAAAACATAGAGTAAGCGCATGTGTTCAGGTGCATCATCGGGCAGGCTTTGTTGTCTCAAATGCTTAAAGAGTGCCGAGACCAAAGGTGAGCTGAGCATAATACCTGCCTGTTGAGGCAGATGAGTGCATAAGCTTTCATGGATATAGAGCGTACCGTGAGAAACATCAGTGTGATTTAAGCTGCTATGGGCTACATTGGGTGGAAGCCAAATGCCATAAGGTGGCGGGGTAAGGTAGTCAATCTGGTTGATATTCACCTCCATCACGCCATTAAAGGCATATACAAATTCGCCCCATGCATGTCCATGCACGGGATAAACCGACTGCGCGGGGTCTTCGCGAAAGCTGATCCATAATAATTTATCAATATCATCATTGGTCGGTAATTGTTTGAGTGGTGCGCTCTTTTTTTGTTGTCGTTGGGGCATGGCTGAAATTGCCTGAATAAGAAGATATCTTGTCTGTTTTAAATTATATGTTCTATTTCAGACAAATCTATAGTGAGCTTTGATCTTTTTCAGTGGAGCAGGTCGTGAGTAGTCGTCAAGCGCTAGACAGTAAAGCTTCAGGGATTATGTTTGGGCTGTGTATTTTGTGGGGATTACAACAAGTGGTGTTAAAGCTTGCTGCCCCCGATATTTCTGCAGTGATGCAAATTGCACTGCGCTCAGGTCTCTCTGCGTTGATGGTTTACCCCATGATCAAGCTGGCAAAGGGCACATCTTTATGGGGGCGAGACTACTTACCCGCAGGAGTTTTAGTCGGGCTTTTATTTGCAGCTGAATTTTTTCTGGTCGCGCAAGCTTTACGTTTTACCTCCGCGGCGCATACCGTAGTTTTGCTGTATACCGCACCTATTTTTGTAGCATTGGGTCTGCACTGGAAATTACCCTCTGAACGTTTATCGCTTATCCAGTGGTTGGGCATTGCATGTGCATTTTTCGGGATTGTGATTGCATTTTTATTTCGTCCTGCAGCTTCACAAGCGGCTGCGAGTTCGGCAATTTGGGGCGATGCTTTAGCACTTTTGGCAGGGGTATTATGGGCAGCCACAACTATTGCAGTGCGGCTGACGAAACTAGCAGAAGCACCTGCCCCCCAAACTTTGTTTTATCAGCTCTTTATCGCATTTTTAGTGTTATTGCCTGTGGCTTTTTTCATGGGACAAGCGACGATTCACTGGTCTGTATTATCCCTTACAAGTTTACTTTTCCATACCGTTGTCGTGTCATTTGCCAGTTATCTGATTTGGTTTTGGCTGTTGAAAAAATATTTGGCCTCATAGTTGGGTGTCTTTTCTTTTTTGACCCCAATCTTTGGGATGTGTTTTGGTGTGGTGTTACTCAATGAACAGTTGGAACTCAACTTTTTGGTAGGTACATGCTTTGTGTTGATGGGTGTGATGGTGGTGAGTTTGCATCACAAAATTAAGCAGTATGCACAGGCATTTAAAGTGGCTTTGCAATAAATACAGAGTAAGCTTGAGCTCAGACTGCTTTGATTCAGCATATAAAAAACGTGTCTTGGACACGTTTTTTATAATGAAGTTTTAAGATTTATCATCAAAAATTGTAGACAGCGGAATGGCGAGTTTGGCCGCCAAGTAATCATCCGACTCAACTAACGCTGGGCCAATTTTCTGTATCCAGACATCATCAGGATGCACATTACCCAAATCTTTACGTTTTGGTAAAGGGTAAGGAAGTCTGCTGTAAAAACTCCAAAAATCGACTTGAGATAAATTACGTACTAGTACAAATTGGTTGTCATCGGTACGTTTGACTAAGTTTTGCTGTTCAAGCATAAACACGTAACTCGGCCAACGGCCCAATTCATCTCTTCCTAAAACATCCAAAGCTTCATCATCAGAGACACTGAGTCCTTGCTGTTGCTTTTTATAAAACAGCTCCAGCAAATCTAGTAGCATAATGACAGGGTGCCGTTTTTGCTCTTTCTGGGAAGTAAATGCGGTGAGTGCGTAGCTGATTTCAACGCCAATCAGGACAATATTCCACGACAAAAAAATCCATAATAAGAAAATAGGAATCGCAGCAAAGGCACCATAAACGACTTCATAACTGGTGAAGTTTGACATGATAAAGCCGAACAAATTTTTCAGGAGTTCAAACACTACAGCACTAAATAAGCCTGCAATAAAAGCGGATTTAATTGGGACACTTCGGTTTGGAATAGTCCAATTCAGGATAAAAAATCCTAAAACCGTTAGACAGAAAGAAATCAACCACAGGACAAATGCGCCATTGAGTTCATAGCCTGCAAAATTATTGCTCAAAACATTGAGGGAAGCCATCGTCGACGAAATAACAAAGGCACTACCGAGTAGAATAGGGCCCAAAGAAATAATGGTCCAATAGCGCATAAAGCCAATAATGCCGCCGCGGGTTTCGCGGACTCGCCAAATACGGTTAAAGACTTTTTCAATGCTGGTTAACATCATGACGGTAGTGACGAATAAAAATAAGATCCCAATAATGGTTAAATTACTGGATTTATCGGTAAACGCATTTAAGGCCTTATCAAAAGCAATCGTGGTTTTCGGTAAAAAATTACTATAGATCAATTGTTGTAATTGCTGCCGTGCAGGCTCAAGCGCTTTGATTGAGGAAATGATCACCAAAAAAACGGTCAGCATCGGAACGACGGCAAACAGGGTCGTATAGGTTAGTGAACCGGCTTGTTCACGACATCGATCGGCCTCAAAGCGGCGCAGTACAAATAAAATGAACTGAAACCAAGTTTTCTCATAGAAAGGAAGTTTTCTTAAGTACTGTTCTAACATAGGCAAAGTATCTCTCTTGTTTTCTTCATCTTTTCTACATTTTTCACCATAAGCTTAACCAAAAAGTAGGAAAAATACCGTATAGTTTTATTTTTTCTGTCACCGAACTCTATTCATGCAAACCTATGTTTTAGTTTTATATTACAGCAAATACGGCAGTACCCGTGAAATGGCGCATCTGATTGCAAATGGAATTGAAGCCAGTGGTGTTGCAGTTAAAATTCGAACGGTGCCAAATATTGCGGCTGTGGTGAAGGAAGCAGAGTCGAGTATTCCTGCAGAAGGCGATATTTATTGTAGTTTAGAGGACTTGGCAAACTGTGCTGGTTTGGCGCTAGGTTCACCAACCCGCTTTGGCAACATGGCTTCTGAAATGAAATATTTTCTTGATCAAACCACCAGTCTTTGGCTCAATGGAGCTTTGCATGGCAAGCCGGCTTGTGTGTTTACCTCGTCAGGTTCGATGCATGGCGGTCAAGAAAGTACTTTATTGACCATGCTGCCACCATTGTTTCATCATGGCATGATGATTTTAGGGTTGAACAATGCCAGTCCCGCATTGTCACATACGAAGACAGGTGGAACACCGTATGGTGCGAGCCATGTCAGCGGGCCTCGACATGATCAGAGCTTAAGCCAAGATGAAAAAGTGCTGTGCGAAGCTCAAGGTAAGCGTCTTGGGGAAGTTGTGAAGAAATTACAGGCCTAGTCATTGAGACATGAAAAAAGCCCATCCATGATGGGCTTTTTATTATTGGGCTGGCGTCAGATGCTGTTCTTTGAACTTTGTACCACACTTAAGACATTTATAGTCAAGAAATACATTTTTATCGACAATGACACCCGCTTTTTTACCAAAACGATGTCCTAAAAAACCACCTGTCACACCAATACTGACCGCACCCACAAAGGTGCCAATGGTGCCACCCATAATCACCCCAAGAGGTCCAGCCGCTGCACCGATCGCTGCGCCAATAGAGGCTCCAGATGCTGCACCACCGACAGTACCAGCGGTTGCACCTGCAGAACTGAGCAATACGCCCCCAATTTTAGTCAGTTGTTGCTCGTGATTGCGTTTTTCAACCTCACTAGAGCCACATTTTGGGCAGAGAATTGTATTTTCCATAGTTTATTGGCCTATTCGGGTGACCAGTGATTGAAGCTGGCAGCCGTTTTACGGTGTGGATGATACGTTGCGCAGAACAACCGAGTTTTGCGCTTGAATTTGACAGATCTAAACAACTGAATCTAGAGTAAATCTTAGTTGAACTTGCAGCAATAATATTTATTAAACTTGTAATTTTCTTGAGTACTTTATGCTGAGTTTTTAAATATGGTTTAGTTGGCAAAGTGAATTGGGTTTCTTATAGCTTGTTTGGCACAGTACAATGCTTTATCTGCGCGTTTAAAGACATCTTCTGCATCTGCATCATGTTTGCCGATTTCAGCAACCCCTATACTGACCGTGAAGCACAGCACTTCTTGCTCATAATGCACTTCCATCGCTTCAATCGTTGAACAGATACGTTTAAAGACCCGCATGGCTTCATCACCCAAGCAAGCGGGTAAAATAATCGCAAATTCCTCACCACCAATACGGGCTAAAAAGTCTTCGTCACGCAGTACACTGCGGATTTTTTTGGTCATCTTTTTCAGCACATGGTCACCTGCGGTATGCCCATAACAGTCATTCAGCTGTTTAAAGTGATCAATATCTAAGATGCCGATTGTAAATGGCACGCGAGCATGGCTGAAATGCTGCATGGTTTGATTGCTTTCTTGCACAAATTCACGACGGTTAAAAGTTCCCGTAAGCTCGTCTGTAGATGCTAAGACCGCCATTTCTTGCACTTGTAAATGTAATTTAATGTTTAAAGCTAACCAAGTGGCGAGACTCTGTAAAAGAATTGCTTGTTGTAGGGTGTAGTGATGTTTACGTTGATCTGCCACGTTTAAGGTACCAATACACACGCCATTGTGAATCATGGGTGCATCCATACAGGTTTCCATCCCATGCTCAGAAAGCATTCTACAATCCAGCTCATCAGACTGACTTAAATCATCACAAATGATCAGCTTTGCACAGGCAAAGACGCGTCCGACAAAAGTCTGCCCAATCGGAATTTTAAAATCCATGGGAATCGCATGATTGCCTGAGATCGAATACAGCTTGAGATATTCTTCAGTATCTTGCAGGGTAATACTGGCCCGATCCGCATCAAACACGTGAGAAATCCAGTAAGCAATGGTATCTAAAACAGCTTGCAAGGAGTCTGCTTTACTCAAGTCGTGAATGAAGTCTACAGGGAGTTGGATGGAGTGCGCGCCATCAAAGCCAGATAATTGGCTTGGGGTAAATGATCGTTCAGTTAATTGATTCTTGTTTATCATTCAATACGGTATCTCTATAAAATAGTATCCAATTTAGTCTTTGTTTGTTTTGCTCTTAGAAAGTGGACATTACCTTTTAGATTTGATCATGCTATATAAATCGCATTTCTCCAACTTCAATGTGTAATTAAATTGAAAAAAAACGATATATTTTTACTTTAAATTAAAAATAACCTACAGCGCAAATGTGGCATTTACATGTGGATGACCCGCAGGCCATCTGAGTGACAAAAAAAAGAGCACCTGAAGTGCTCTTTTTTTGAAGTTAAACGCCGTGATTAGTCACGAACAAATTCAACAGTGCCATTTGCCAATGACTTTACGCGTGCCAAAGATTCAACGCGGTAGCCTTTTTCAAGCAAAATGTCACGGCCAGGTTGGAATGATTTTTCAATCACAATACCCACACCAACAACTTCTGCTTTCGCTTGGTGAATTAGGTCAATCAGCCCCAATGCTGCTTGACCGTTAGCCAAGAAGTCATCAATCACGAGGGCTTTGTCTGCTGAGCTGATGTGCTTATTTGAAATTGCAATCGTGCTTTCCGTTTGTTTGGTAAACGAAAAGACTTTTGAGCGGTAAAGGTCATCTTTTAAGGTTAAAGATTGGTATTTACGCGCAAAAATAACGGGCACGCCCAGTTCTAAACCTGCCATGATTGCAGGTGCGATACCTGATGCTTCAATCGTGATGATTTTAGTGATGCCTGCATCTTTAAAACGAGCAGCAAATTCTTTACCGATTAATTGCATCATAACCGGATCGATTTGGTGGTTTAAGAAAGCATCAACTTTCAGAACTTCATCAGATAGAACGATACCTTCGCTTAAGATTTTCTGTTCTAGTGCGTACACGGGAGAATCCTCTAGGGGCAGGTGCTTTTTCAAGCAAAAGCGTATTTTAGGAAGCACCTGAAAAAATGCAAGTAAAATTCGTCAAAATGACTAATTGCTTGCACCTTTATAACCCGTTAATAGCAATCCATAGGATGTTTTCTTATCCACATGGCTGACTTTGACTGGAAGGTAGTCCAATTTAGGTGCTAACCAAAAAATGGTTTCGCGGCCAGGTTTGTCATGTTTCATGACCACTTTAATGGTGTCAAAGGTGCCATAATCAGTTTTGATTGACTCAGAACCTTGTTTCACAAATTTACGTGCTTCCACTTCTTTGGCATCGGCCAAATAATAAGTCGATTTTAAACCGCCATTTTTGATGTCTTCCCGAAGCTGTAATTCAGCATTCAGTTCATCCAGTACGCCGGCTTTCCAAGCGAAAGAACGCGCTTCTTTGTCTTTCTTGGTATTGATGGTTTTTGCCGCTGGATTGAAGTTAATACTCATGGTGTTGTTATGCACCAAAATTTTACTACTACGACTAAAACTGCTGGACTGAATTTGCTTACCATTAAAACTAAAGCGACTACTTTCGGTTGCAGAGGCGATACCACCAGCTTTGGCTGCAAAGACATAGTTCCAGTTGTTGCCCGATTTCGATAACGTACGTGTCGCTGAGCCCATGTTTTTGCCATTATAGTTAAATTGATAACTGGCTTGGAATGGACTCATGGCAAAGGTTTGACTGGAGAAACCGACAAAGAGCAAGGTGCTGACACTTGTTGCCATTGCGACTGTTTTCAACATTGATTTAGCCATAAGAAAAAGTTTCCTATTCAGTTGTAGGCACAAATTTTTTGCATAGAAATATTATGCACGTTGATTATGAAGAAAAAATTCGAAACATAGGGCAAACTGTAGTTTTATGTTTCTTTTACCCACCTTAAGTCACATTTTAGTAGCAGCATCCCGAGTTATTTTTGTCGAATTGGCGAGACCGTGCTTTCGTCTAGATTAGGTTCAATCAAGTCATCGATCGAGGTTTGCGAAAACTTATTGAACAATGCCGTTAAGTTGACATTACCGATCACTACCAATTCTGCTTCACGCAACACGGCATGATTGACATGGACTTTACCTAAAGTATCGATAATGGAACGGTTTTTCCCTAACCAGCGATTCAAATCCAAATGCAGCAGATCATCTTTGACTTTAATCACATTTAGTTTTTCTAAAATCATGCCTAAGGGGTCTTGGTTCAGGACTTTTTGATAAAAGAATAGGGCACAGCGCACACCCATTTTATGAAATACCGTTGGGTATTCAGCATCCAGCACACTGGTGTCACTGATTTGCTCAAATACGATCAACTGCGTTTTTTTATTTAACTCCATTTGTGCCAGTTTCAAATCTACCGAAAGCGTGAGTTTGAGCCCGTTATAGTCGAGCGTGGCATATAAGCGTAACCAATCATCATGTAAGTCGGCATGTAGGTCTTTCAACATTCTTACGTTGTCGGTCACAAAACGTTGAAAAGTAGCATTTAAAAAGACTTGAGACATTGGAAACTCGCGCTCATCCTCAATAAATCCTTCCGCCTTTTGATAAACTTGGCGTAAACGATTTGAAATGTTGGAAATAAGCGTTTGCATAAGAGGCGTCCTAGCTAATCAACGTGTTTGAGCGATCAGATCTCTGGTCGAAATGTTTGAAAAATACTGCTCATGAACCTTGCAGTTTAGCAAAATTAATTGCACCATTTTCATGATTTTACGAAACAGTGAATCTAAAGGGCACAAGGTCTCATTCTACGCAATAAAATGAAGACTGTGTCTATTTTATACTGCGCGCATGCGCTTTGGGGAACAAGACAAATTGTCGGTTTGGTGTGATGCTTAGAAAAATAAATGTAATGCCTTTGGCTCATGATTGGTGGAAAGACCCAATTTTTACAGCGACCGTCGTGCTGGCGGTATTTTTGCATCTCGTAATTTTGACTTTGCAATTTGCGATGCCTCAAGAAAATGATGCGGCAGTGAAAGAAATTGCGGTGACTTTGCGTCCTTCAGATAAAAAAATTGAAAATGCAGATTTTTTAGCGCAAGCCGATCAACAGGGTTCAGGGACTTTTCGTGAGTCACATCGCATGTCGAGTGACATGCCCGCACCGATGCTTGAGCAAAGTACAGGCGAAGAGCAGCCTGAAACTTTAGAACAGATCCAACAAAAACGTGAGCTGAATTTTGAAGAAAAACTGTTGATGACGACTTTGAGTTGGCAAAAACAAGCTGAGGATAACCAGCGCAAAAAAGCCATGGAAGAGATGAACAGCCAGTTTCAAGCCAAAGCAGCAATGGTGGCCAGCCTTGAAGCGCAATATTTGCAACGCCAACAAAACTTTAGCCGTCAGCAAAAAATTAAAACAGTCGATGGTATTCAAGCCAAGCAAGATGTTTCGGCAGCCTATCTTGAAAAGTTCCGTCAGAAAGTGGAGTTTTATGGCAACCGTTACTACCCAGAAGCAGCTAAACAGCAGCGGCTGGCGGGTGAAGTGCGTTTAATGGTGATTCTAAATGCATCAGGAGGTATCCGTGCCATTCGCCTGATTGATAGTTCAGGCCATGAGATGCTCGATGAGGCTGCAAAAGCCTCGGTGCGTAAGGCTGCACCATTCGGTGGATTTGATACCAAAATGAAGGATATTTCTGAGTTACGCATTGTGCGTACATGGCGTTTTGACCCAGCAGAGGCAGAGTTTGAAGTGCACTGAGCTGTGCACTTTTAAGTGTACTTTGATGATTTTGCTTACTTCGGATTATTGGGTTGCGCGTACATAGGCACCGTCTTGACGTCCACCGATCCAAGTCACAGTTAAATGAGACTCTTCCACATCTAGGCGGGTAGGAAAAATTTCTAAGTGCTTGCTATATTTCGGTAATGCTTTTAAACCAATGCAGTTGCCGTTTTTCCACCATGTTCCTTCGGCATATTGGTCTAAAGAGCCGACAGCTAAGTACCATTTAAATTTACCGTTGGGCTCTAGTAAAAGCTCGGAACCGACCTCCATAACGCCGTTTAAATAATAATGTCCAGCCCACGCCTGATCTGCGTCTTGAAACTTCACTTCCTGACAGGATGTTTGATTTTCAGTATTGCTATTGGCATAAAGTGGCATTGTGAAGGATAGGGCGATAATGCAGAGTAGTTTTGAAATCGATGTATGCATTTTTATAATATCTTCATCTATTTTTCATCTTGTATTATTTTTAGCATAAATAAACCCGACACATCGAGATGAATCGGGTGAGCTGTTTCAAATCTAATAATTATTGTTCTAAATAAGGGTTTTCAAAACCGAGTTTAGCCAAAATTTCAATTTCGATACCTTCCATTTCTTCAGCATCTGCTTCTGACGTTTCATGGTCATAGCCCATGAGGTGCAAAGTGCCATGTACCAACATATGAGTGAAATGCGTCAGTGGCGTTTTGTTTTGTTCTTTCGCTTCCAACAGCACCACAGGAATGCAAATGACCAAATCGCCAATAGGAAATGAGTCAAGAATTTGCGCCATTTCATCGGGTAAGTCACTAGGGAAAGACAACACATTGGTTGATTTGTCTTTGCCGCGATATTCCAAATTCAATTTATGACTTTCGTCATGGTCGACACAAGCAATGCCAATTTCACAGTTACTTTGTGTGCCAATATGACGTAAAACAGTTTCTACAACTTTTTTGATATAGCCACGTTTCAAGACCAACTCAGGTGCTTGAAAGTCCTGTTGTAGAGAAAGACTCAGTTTCAAAATAGATCCTTAAATAATGATATCTGCGGGCATTTTAAAATGCCCGCAGACTTTAACTTAATGCTGAGCATCGGCAGCGGCATCATTTTCAGCCACTAAGGCCTCTTGACGCGCTTTGCGTTCAGCACGCGCTTCAGCAGTTAAGCGATGTTGTTCTGCATCCCATCCCTCATAAGCTTCAACAATTTTTTGGACTAATTGGTGACGTACTACATCACGAGAGTGGAAGCGGGTAATGTGAATTTCTTTGATTTTGTCGATGATGCGTAAAGCATGCGCCAGACCGGATTGCTGACCACGCGGTAAGTCGACCTGTGTGATATCGCCTGTAATCACTGCGCGCGAACCAAAGCCTAAGCGTGTGAGGAACATTTTCATTTGTTCAGGCGTGGTGTTTTGCGCTTCATCTAAAATCACGAAAGAGTGGTTTAAAGTTCGACCACGCATATAAGCCAGTGGTGCCACTTCAATCACTTGACGTTCAATCAGTTTGGCCACTTTTTCAAAGCCTAGCATTTCATACAAGGCGTCGTAGAGTGGGCGCAAATAGGGATCAATTTTCTGGCTTAAATCACCCGGTAGGAAACCAAGTTTTTCACCCGCTTCAACGGCAGGACGAACCAATAAAATCCGTTGAATTTCATTACGTTCTAGCATATCGACTGCGGCTGCAACTGCGAGATAGGTTTTACCTGTACCCGCGGGTCCAATACCAAAAGAAATATCACTTTGTAGAATACGCTGCACATAACGCTTTTGGTTGGCACCACGTGGATTGATACGACCTTTACGGGTTTGGAGCCATACTTCATCTAAACCAGTGTGCTCTTGCCCGTCGAGGTCTTCTTGCAATTCACGGTCAGTCTGACTGCCTTGAATCATGAGGTGTAAGGTGTCGGCACTGATTTGTGCCGTATTTTCTGCTTCTTCATGCAGGCGATGGAGCAGACCTTCGGCTCTCTCAACTGCATCCATTTCACCATCGACATAAAATGCATCACCTCGATGGGAAATAGTGACATCTAAACGCTGTTCGATTTGTTTCAAATGACCGTTATAAGCACCGAGCATGCTCTTTAAACGTTCTATTGAAACCCCAGGAAAAGTTACTGTACGTCGAATCGCTGCAGTCAAGAGAATTCCTTTAAGTAGTCAGAATCTATTCCCTTACATTACGCCACGTCAGGCTCAAGATTCAAGAGTTCACCATAAACAAAATTCAAAGTTTTAATCTCTGTCACTTCGATTTCGGCGAAACGTCCGACCCATGCTGCATCACCAATAAAACTCACATAACGAGTGTTATCTGCCGTGCCAATCAGTAAGTTTGGATCTTTGTCAGAAACCTTTTCGACCAAAACGCGTTGAATCGTGCCGAGCATGGCATCGGTCTTGTCAATACTTGAGCGTTTGATCCATTTTTGAACTTTACTGAGACGCTCTTTTTTCACCTCTTCAGAGGTGGTGTCTTCAAGATCGGACGCAGGTGTACCCGGACGTTTTGAATAGACAAAACTGTAGGAATGGTCGAAGTCCATATCTTTGATGAATTGATAGGTTTCTTCAAAGTGCGCATCGGTTTCACCCGGGAAGCCAATGATGAAGTCACTGGATAAATGCATATCTGGACGGACTTTGCGTAATTTGGCAATTTTGTCGATATACACATCAATCGTGTGGTTACGCTTCATGGCTTGCAATACATCATTTGAACCACTTTGTACGGGTAAATGTAAATGCGACACCATTTGCGGGAGGTCACGGTAACATTCAATCAAGTCATCATTAAATTCAAGCGGGTGTGAGGTGGTGTAGCGCAAACGCCCAATCCCCGGAATTTCTGCAACCAGACGTAACAAGTCTGCAAAAGTACAGATATTGCCTTCGAATGTTTCACCGCGGTAACCATTGACGTTTTGACCCAATAAAGAAATCTCACGGACACCTTTTTCGGCTAAGGTTGCAATTTCTGCTAAAACATCATCCAATGGGCGAGAAACTTCTTCACCACGGGTGTAGGGCACCACACAGAATGAACAATATTTTGAACAACCTTCCATAATTGAAACAAAAGCCTTGTAACCTTCAACACGCGGTTCAGGTAAAAAGTCGAATTTTTCAATGTCTGGGAAAGAAATATCGACCAATTTGATTTTTTCTTTCTTGGGTTTTTCGATTTGATCGAAGTGCTGATCCAGCATTTGTGGCAAACGGTGCAAGGTTTGTGGGCCAAAAATCATGTCGACATAGTTGGCACGTTTTTGAATGTTGTCGCCTTCTTGCGAAGCTACACAACCACCGACACCAATGATCAGGTCTGGATTTTTGTCTTTCAGCTTGCGCCAGCGACCCAATTCAGAGAACACTTTTTCTTGGGCTTTTTCACGAATCGAGCAGGTATTCATGAGTAGAATATCAGCTTCTTTCGGATCTTGGGTCAGCACATAACCGTGCGAGTCGCCAAGTAAGTCTGCCATACGGTGACTGTCATACTCATTCATCTGACACCCTTGCGTTTCGATATACAGTTTTTTAACTGATCCATCGATGGCTGGGGTGTGCTGTGGCTGGGTAACAGTGTTTTCTGAGGCAGCTTGGGCACCATTTGGAATGAAGGTTTGAACCGTCATGTAGGCTCCTAAGGGGATAAATCTAGGTTTTTGTGTCTGATCGGTATCTGTGGCGGCGAAAGCAGAGCTTGGCTGGCGACAAAAAAGGTCGATCAAACACCATGTGAAATCTACGAAAGGCGCATATTTTAGCAGGAAATCTGAATAAACTTATAGCTTTAAATCTGAAGCTAAAAAGATTGATTTGTGAAGTGAAAATGCAGGAAAATTAATATTGTCTAATCATAAGGTTACATAAGAGAACAATAGAGTCTGTTATGAGTTATTAAACTAATGAAAATGATGATACGAGACTAGGCAATCCAAAGATGACTGAAGGCAAACCCATGTTAAAACGATTACAGAATAAATATTATCAAGTGTTTGCGTTGGGTGTGGCTGCCTTGGGTCTATCGGCAGCGACACATGCCGCAGATGAACAGTTTAATGATGCTTTGCGTGCAGCAAATGCAGGCAATGTTGGTTTATTACAACAATATCAAAGCAGTATGCAGGGTGATGTACTGGGCTATTATCCTGAATACTGGGTACTTAACAGTAATTTGGCGTTGCAACCTGCGGCGAATATTGTCAATTTTGCACAGCGTTATCCGCAATCTGCTATGGCTGAGAAGTTAGCAGCAGATTACATTGAAGAAAAAGTCAAAATGGCTGACTTTACTTCTGCGCAGCCAGTATTGGCCTATGTGTCCAATGCAGATCGCGCAGAAAGCTGTGCTATGGCGCAAGTCCGGGCCAAGTCAGGCGATCCTTTGGTTTTTGCCGAATATAAAGATGTTTGGCTCACGACCAATTCACAGCCTGAGTCTTGTGCAGGGCTGGGGCGCATGATGTTGTCTAGTCCACTGATGACGGAACAAGACAAACAACAACGTCTATGGTCACAGCTACGTGCAGGGCAGTCAGGTCAAGCGATTGCAACCGCACAAACCATTGGCATGAATCTGTCTTTGGCCCAGCTGAATAGCATTCAAGCCGATCCACTGAACTATCTCTGGTCCGCACCGAAAGCGTCGGCGGCAGATCAAGCGTATTTAATTTATGCCATTGGCCGTTTAGCCGACAGTGATCTAAATACTGCACTGGCGTCGGTCAAGCGTGCTGCAGAGGGTACACCTGAGTCGGTGCAAAAAGCGTTGTACCGTGCTGTGGGGTATATCGGTGGCACAACTGTTATGAAAAATAATTTTAATGTGGAAGTGTTGCAAGCCTTCGATCGAAGCTACGGTTTAGCACTGAGTGAAGAAGAAGCTGAAATCTATGCACGCCAAGCCATTCGCTTCGGCGCATGGGAGAGTGTCATTCGTGCCATTGATGGCATGAGTGTGACGCAAAAACAAGAAGATCGCTGGCAATATTGGTTAGCCCGTGCTTCAGAACAACGTGGTGATGCAAAGTCAAAAACACTGGCACGCGAGATCTTCAAAAAATTGTCAGTAGGTGACGATTATCATAACTTATTGGCAAAAGATCGTATTGGTCAGCGTTATCAAACAATTCCAGCCAATACCCAACCGAGCAATGCGGATGCGCAGCGTTTGAGTCAAGATATTCACTTTAGCCGCGCTTTTGCACTGCGCAACGTCAATGCGCCAGACAATTATGTCAACCGTGAATGGAATTGGGCTGTTCGACAAGCTTATTTAAAACAAGATGATGGCTTAATTTTGGCTGCTGCCAAACGTGCCACAGAAATGGGATGGTATGACCGCGCGATCTATGCAGCCGATCGAACCGTCAAGCAGCATAACTACAGTTATCGTTATGCCATGCCGCATCAAAGCTATGTGGTCAGCCATAGTCGCAATGCAGGCATAGATCCTGCATGGGCGTATGGGTTAATGCGTCAAGAAAGCCGATTTGTTACCCATGCACGTTCGCATGTCGGGGCAGGTGGTTTGATGCAAATCATGCCAGATACGGCAAAACTGGTCGCTAGACAAATGGGTGAAACCTATAATCCTGCTGCACTGAGTGATATGAATACCAATGTACGTTATGGCACATTTTACTTGTCCATGATTCAAAGCCAATTAAGTAACAGTCCTGTACTTGCCACCGCAGGTTATAACGCAGGGCCAAATCGTGCGCGCCGTTGGCAGCCTGAAAATCAGCCGATTGCGGCGGATCAATATACAGAAAGTATTCCTCTGACAGAAACTCGTGATTACGTCAAGCATGTCATGAGTAATGCGACCCATTATGGTGTTCTGCTTGGACAGGGACCACAGTCGATCACCCAGCGCATGCAAAATATCCCTTTTAGAAGTCAATGATAAAGGCCTAGGTATTTTATGGTTTTGATGTCATCCCAATCTGTCTTAACGCAAAAGCTTCTGCTGTTGATCAGCAGCGGCATAGCTATGGGATTTTTTGCGACATCAGCTCATGCAACACCGACCGTGTTTGGTTATGTGATGGAAGTTCAAATGACACCTGCCGTGTGTTTGTTTGATAGCCAAGGCTCAAAGAAACGGAAATGTTTGGAAGGCTATTCACTCAATATCACTGGCTTGTATCCTGAAACTACAACACGAGAGTGTCAGACCAAATCTTCAGCTGTATTGTCTCCGCTTCAAACTAAAGTGGTGGCTAGGGTGATGCCCGATGAGCATGCACGTCGCCAGTTATGGGCTGAGATTGGGGGGTGTGTGCCGATGAGTGCCAGTCAATATTTCCGTAACGTGATTAATTATGCAGAACGTTTAAAAATTCCAGCAGATTTGACTTCATCTGAAAATAAAACCGCACAACTGCACAGTTTACGTGGACAGTTCCAGCGTTTAAATCCCGGACTGCCTGCCAGCGGGCTCCGTTTTAGCTGTCGTACTCACCGTCAAACCAATATTTTGACCGAAGTCAAAGTTTGTTATAAACCCAATGGTCAGTACAAAGGCTGTGCAGAGAATATACAAGAAAACTGCCCAAATTCTTTTGCGATCAAGGGTTCTTACTAATCTCTTTCCCTAAATTAATTTATATTTCCTATCATACTTTTGTTGGAATTCATTCTCTTTTACATGCATCTGCCAAAGTATTGGAGTACAATCTTTGCCGTTTATGATTATTAAGATTAGATAGAACAGCTATTTAATCATATAACGTTCCTCAAATGGAGATAAGTACATGAAGCAACCTGTTCGCGTTGCCGTTACTGGCGCTGCTGGTCAAATCGGTTATAGCCTATTATTCCGTATCGCTAGTGGCGAAATGTTAGGTAAAGACCAACCAGTTATTCTGCAATTGTTAGAAGTTCCTTTTGAGAAAGCTCAAGCTGCGCTTAAAGGCGTAATGATGGAATTAGACGACTGTGCTTTCCCATTATTGGCTGGCATGATCGGTACTGATGATCCAAAAGTTGCATTTAAAGATGCTGACTACGCGTTATTGGTTGGTTCACGTCCACGTGGTCCTGGTATGGAACGTGCTGACTTATTGAAAGTGAACGGTGAAATCTTCATCGGTCAAGGTCAAGCACTAAACGAAGTTGCTAGCCGTGACGTTAAAGTACTTGTTGTAGGTAACCCTGCAAATACAAATGCTTACATCGCAATGAAATCTGCTCCAGATCTTCCAGCGAAAAACTTCACAGCAATGCTACGTCTTGACCACAACCGTGCGTTGACTCAAATTGCTCAAAAAGCGGGTGTTGCTGTAGCAGACATCAAAAACATGACTGTTTGGGGTAACCACTCTCCAACGATGTATGCTGACTACCGTTTTGCAACTGCAAATGGCGAAAGCTTAAAAGACAAAATCAACGATGCTGACTGGAACGCGAATGTATTCCTTCCAACTGTTGGTAAACGTGGTGCTGCGATTATCGAAGCGCGTGGTTTGTCTTCAGCTGCTTCAGCTGCGAACGCTGCTATCGACCATATGCGCGATTGGGCGCTTGGCACAAATGGCGAATGGGTAACGATGGGTATTCCTTCTGACGGTTCTTATGGTATTCCTGAAGGCGTAATGTATGGTGTTCCTGTAACTTGCGAAAATGGCGAATACACACGTGTTGAAGGCCTAGAAATCGATGCGTTCAGCCGTGAGCGTATGGACAAAACTCTTCAAGAACTTGAAGAAGAGCGCGCAGCAATTGCTGACATGCTTAAATAATTAAAAACTGATCTGTTCAAGATCTGTTTTGAAAAAGCACTCCATTTGGGGTGCTTTTTTATATGGGGTATTTATTGAACAAAAAATAACATGCTGTGATGTAGATACAACTGAGCATAGATGGCCAAAGGTTTATTCTAAAAGGGCATGATCAGAGCTTGAGGAGAACAATGATGTTTGACCAACAACCGACTTTAGAACTTTTATTTGAACAATTGGGGCTTGATGCGAGTGCGGAAGCAATCGATCAGTTTATTGAAACACACCAACTTACTTCAGACGTTCCATTGCATAAAGCACCCTTTTGGTCAAAAGCACAGCATGACTTCATTATCAGTAATTGGAAAAAAGATGATGAATGGGCAATGGTGGTCGACCTGTTAAATGAACAATTGCATACAGAACATACGCTTTCAGGATCGTGTCATTTATAATCACAAATTGAAACAACAAACCTAGTTTTATGACTAGGTTTTTTTAGAAAATACATATAAGTTAATTCAATAATAATTGACAATTGTATTGATAAGGAGGCCGAGATGCTCAGTCAACATAAACCATCCTTAGAGCTTTTATTTTCGCAACTGGGACTCGCCAATAGTGCGGCTGCCATCGAGTTATATATTCGTACGCATCAACTTCCTGCTCATCAGTCTTTACACGATGCACCGTTTTGGAATTCCGCTCAACGTGCGCTATTAATCAGTCATTTGGTTCAAGATGATGATTGGGCGATTATGGTTGATGAACTTAATCAACAGCTACATCTTGATGCTTATAAACTTCAAACTGCTTAAATTGATTTTATGCTGTTGTCATTTGAATAGTAGGATTGACCCATAAAAAAACGCCTGATTTCAGGCGTTTTTTTATTTGTGCATTTTAGTGCAATTTACTTTGCATCAGCTTGATAAACCAATCTTCTTGATGAAGGTCAACAAAAGCGGCATGTTCACGCAGTAAAACGAAATCAAACTCGGTGCTTTTCGCATATTTACCAAGCCAGTGTCGTGCCAATGCCGACTCTTTTCTACTGACCGAGGCATAGGCCAAAAACAGGTAAATATCGCCCTGACCATAGCTGGTCAGCGGTTTTAAAATTTGCTGTGTAATCAGTGCAAAGCGATCTTCTTTGGTGATTTCAAAGTACAGCATATAAGCCTTTGCAAGGTGCAAAGACAAATTGAGGTACAAAGATAGAGGCATTTCCTCAAACTCAATTCGACCTTGCTCAAGTAATACCACCGCTTCTTGTAAAAAGTGGACTTGCTCTTGGCGCAGTTGGCTCAGTGTGACCAACTGTAAGCGCAAATCAGCACGCTCAAGGGCTAATTCAGGGCTATTGCCTTGTAGGTAGAGTTGATCTGTTTCACCAATACGCTGAATAATTTGTTGACTGCTGGCACGCATCGGTTACATCCTCATCAATTGATGTTCAGTATATGAGGATACTTCTTACAATTTAAAGTCTTTTTGCTTGAATCACAGGATTGTACTGTCACTCCGTAACCATCCAGTAATCGATAAACGCTGATGTTTAGCTTCTAAGACCTCATGCAGTAAGTCACTTTGAAACAATGCAATACGATTCGGTTTGGGTTGTAGTACATGCCAAATGTCATTTTTATCTTGCAGATGAAGTTCACCGCCCCAATCGTCTTGCCAGTCTTCGTGTAAATAATAAACCGTAGAAATCATGCGGCCATTTTTACCTTGAGGATTATCACGGTGTAGGGCATAAAACTCGCCAGCGTTATAGCAAGCAAAATGCGCTTCGACGTCTCGAATACCGAGATAAAAAGCACGATTTAGTTCCTGACCCAAACTAAAAAGGGCTTGAACATGTTGATTGGAA
This sequence comes from Acinetobacter sp. TYF_19, assembly GCF_043105125.1. Lineage (NCBI taxonomy): Bacteria > Pseudomonadati > Pseudomonadota > Gammaproteobacteria > Moraxellales > Moraxellaceae > Acinetobacter > Acinetobacter sp. TYF_19. The sequence continues at coordinate 3,254 of NZ_JBICLH010000013.1, read as the reverse complement.
ATAACGAGCTCGGGATTGAGCCATAAAATGTGATCACTACGGATCTTGCTGATGACACCGTTTTGAATAGCAGCTTCACGAAAGCGGTTTAAGTTCGAAGTACATTCTTCAATGAGTTGATGTACATAGTCATTAGAGTAGGCGTCATCAATGATGGCAAAACCATGTTGATCTAAATCATCTAGGATTTGATCAACATTCCAAGACTTTGGGAGAAGAACTGCTTCCATTACATTAACCTAAAAAAGACAAAGAAAAGCCACGGTTATTCTAGTGTATGAAAGCAATCTGAACGAAACTATTTTTCATGCTAAAATACTCATTGATTTTAGGAATGATAGAAACATGAATTACCGTCACCACTTCCATGCAGGTAACTTTGCAGATGTCATGAAGCATGTCCTTTTGCTTCAGATTTTGACTCGCCTCAATCAAAAAGATAAACCGTATCGTTATATTGATACGCATGGCGGTGCTGGTAAATATGATTTATCGACTTCAGAAGCACAAAAGTCGGGTGAGTTTTTAAATGGTATTCACCGTTTAGTAAAACTTGATGACTCGATTAAGCGTAATGCGCCTGAAGGTGTTCAGCAGTATTTAAAAATTGTTGAAAAAATGCGTGAAGGTTCAGGCAAAGGTGCTTATCCAGGTTCGCCATGGTTTGCATTGGAAGGCATGCGCGAAATCGATAAAGCCACTATTTTTGAAATGCAACGTGATGTATTCCAACAGTTGTATTACAACGTTCGTGACAAACGCGCGGGCTTACATGAGCGCGATGCGTATGAAGGGCTATTTGGCGTTATTCCACCCAAAGAAAAACGCGGTTTGGTGATGATTGATCCACCTTACGAAGTGGAGCGTAAAGATTTCCCTCAATTGGTTGATCTCATAGCGACTGCATATAAAAAATGGCCAACGGGTGTGTTTGCAATTTGGTATCCAATCAAAGACCGCGCCATGATTGACCGTTTTGAAAAGAAAATGATTAAAACCGGTATTCGCCGTCAGTTGATCTGTGAAGTATGTGTTTGGCCAGATGATACCCCAGTGGGCTTAAATGGTTGTGGTCTGTTGGTGATTAACCCACCTTGGAAGTTTTCTGAAGATGCAGATGAAGCGCTACAATGGTTATTCCCGCATTTGCGTATGAGTGAAAATGGTGGTCATGCTGCTGTTCGTTGGTTAGTTGGCGAATAAAGATAGACTATAAGAGAAAAGGCTACATTAGGATCGACAGAGAATGACAAATATAAATAAACCTGAAAGCGAATCTTCACCCCGCAGTACGCCTACTTTTGATGGGATTACTTTTGAGGTAGAAGAAGAAGAGCACACACAGGAAGGTCAAAAGGTAAAACGTCGAGGTATTTATTTGTGGCCGAACCTGATTACAACTGCAGCGTTGTTGTCAGGCTTTTATTCCATCATTGCCAGTATGAATGGCAACTTCCAGCAAGCGATTTATGCCATTTTCTTGGCAGCGTTGTTGGATGGCTTGGACGGTCGCGTTGCACGAGCAATTGGTGCACAGAGCGCTTTTGGTGAGCAGTATGATTCTTTATCGGATCTATTAGCATTCGGTGTTGCACCCGCTATTTTGATGTATAGTTGGAGTTTGGATTCGCTCGGGCGCATAGGTTTGGCATGTTGTTTTGTCTACACCGCCTGTGCTGCGTTCCGTTTAGCACGTTTTAATGTGCAAATCGGTGTGGTCGATAAGCGTTACTTTATTGGTGTAGCTAGTCCTCTTGCTGCCATTATTATTATTTCATTGGTTTGGGTTGGACTCGACTTCCCAGAAATTTTTGATATTCGTGAGCGGGGGATTCAAGTCATCAGCGCAGCAGTGATTGTGTCTGTCGGACTCCTCATGATTTCGAATATTAAATATTATTCATTTAAAACGGTAGATCGTAAGCGAGTACCATTTTTTGTCCTTCCTATTGCGGTCTTTATTTTTGCTGCAATGACTTACAATATTCCTGTGGGTATTTTAGTTATTTCTTTGATTTATGCACTATCTGGCTTTGTTACTACGTTTTTAGCACGACGTCAGCACAGCCCATCATGAGTTAATGATATGTAGAAGGAGTATGATATGTGGTTGTTTCAAGATTTTCTCGATCAGTCTAAACAACTTAATCAGGCTCCTTCACGGTCACTTCCTGCTTATCACCCACCCAATAAAAAATATAAAATTATTCATCAAGCTTTAACCATTCCCAATCTTCCAGCACCATTACATTATTTAAATTTTTTGAGCATGATTGGTCAGCCCAATACGCCCATGTTTCGGAATAACAGTGCAATCAGAACTACACCCTTAGATACCGCGACCGTATTGGCCAGTAGTAGTCCACATATGGCAGGGCAACTGAACCGCTATTCAATTTCTGCGGAATGTTCATTTCAAGAAAAAACATTTAAATTTGCCAATAAAGAACAGCTCATGGGGGCATTCCCAAAATTTCAAATTCAAAGAAAAGACACAGAATTGAGTTTTGAAATTGAAATAACAACAACACCACTGATCTCACATTTCACCAAATTGCGTTTTGGTCTTGCTGAGCATTGGTCTGTATTGTGTCGATGTCAGGGAGAAGTTAAATATAAAGAACAGCGCTATGACATTGATCAGTTGGGTGCTTTTGAATACGCGCGCAGTATCGACTTTAGTTATTTACCCTTAGCGTTTTTCACATATCAAGTCATTAATCTAGTAGATCAGCGTCAGTTATTGTTAGAACAAATTCGAGATTCGTTTAATCGAATTGTACAGTCACGTATCTATATACGTGATTTGCACAAACAACAAACCCATATGTTTGATCGGATGGTGCACTTTCAAGTTCATCGCGTTTACCCTGCTGTGAAAACCCCCAATGGGCAAAAAATGTATTTGCCGCGAGAATTTGAATGGCATTATCAAGATGAGCAGGGACATCACATCCATCTTTACGCTCAAAGTCGTGGTGATTTTAAATTTGGTTTGGCTGCGGGTTATGTAGGTAGCTTTAAATATCAACTCAAAATGGATAATTATGAGGAACAGGGCGAAAGTGGTTATTGTGAATATGTGGATTGTCGTGCATTAAAGTGGCAAGAAAAAAAATCGCAAGAAAAAAATCGAAATGAAATTGGAGAAATTGTTCCCTTTTCACTCAAAAAATAAGAAAAAAGCGTCATTTTGCTGAATAAATAAACAAGTGGAAGTTTTTTTATAAATAATTGAATAAAGGGGGTTGTGT
>NZ_JBICLH010000012.1:0-17391 GCF_043105125.1 Acinetobacter sp. TYF_19 | reverse complement strand
TTAAAAATGAATATTTTATGCTTTTCTATACAGAATTTTGTATAGAACGAACATTAATACGATCCAGATTGGAATCATGATCACAGCGCCGCTTAAACCTTGAGTCCACATGATGTAAAGCACTACAGCAATAAATGCAAGAACAAGGTAGTTACTGAAAGGCGACCAAAGTGCAGGAAATAATGGTTTTTTCGCTTCGCTTTTCATGGCCTTCATAAATTGAAGATGAGTTAAGCTGATCATGGCCCAGTTCAATACCAAAGCACCAACAACAATATAAATTAAGTTGCTGAGAGCATCTTCTGGCGCAAAATAATTCAACAGTACACAACCGAAAATGAGCAATGCTGAAAACAAGACTGCTGGAATTGGCACACCTTGTTTATTAGTTTTACTGAATATTTTAGGTGCATTGCCTTGCTGTGCTAAACCAAACAGCATGCGGCTGTTAGCATACATACCACTGTTATATACAGAAAGTGCTGCAGTCAAGATAATAAAATTCAGTAAATGCGCAGCCCAACCAATACCTAATTGACTGAAGATCATTACAAATGGGCTCTTATCTAAGCCGCCAAGTTGCAACTCATTCCAAGGTACAAGCGATAACAAAATGGTCAATGAACCCACATAGAAAATGAGGATACGGAATACCACTTGGTTGATTGCTTTAGGAATTGATTTTTGTGGATTATCAGCTTCTGCTGCAGCCATACCAATCAATTCAATACCGCCAAAGGCAAACATGAGGAAGGCAAGCATATAGAAGAGGCCTTCAACGCCATGCGGGAAGAAACCGCCATGTGACCAAAGATTGCTAAATGAAGCCGTGGAATCTGCGCCTGCCGTAGCCAAAAGATAAAGACCAAATACAATCATAGCGACGACGGCCGTGACTTTGATAATAGCTAGCCAGAACTCTGATTCACCGTAAAACTTCACATTACCTAAATTGACTAAGGTAATGATAACAAAGAAGGTTAAAACAGATGCCCATGCAGGAATATGGGGCCACCAGTAGTTGATATACTTCGCAACAGCGGTCAGCTCGGTCATGGCCACTAGAACATATAGAATCCAGTAGTTCCAGCCTGCAAGAAAGCCTGCAAATTTGCCCCAGTATTTGTTTGCAAAATGACTAAAAGAACCAGCTACAGGTTCCTCAACGATCATTTCCCCGAGTTGACGCATGATTAGAAATGCAATTAAACCGCCAATTGCATAGCCCAAAATAATGGATGGGCCAGCAGATTCAATCACATGTGCGGAACCTAAAAATAAGCCAGTACCAATTGCGCCGCCCATGGCAATCAATTGAATATGACGGTTCTTTAAGCCACGCTGAAGTTGAGACGACTCTTTATTCAAGTTATTTCAGCCCGACAATGGATAAGTGTTTCCGATTGTAATAGATCGCGAAGAAATCGCATAGTAGCTCAAAATTCATGAAAAAAAGTTATTATTCATATGAAAAATAATGTGTAATGAATTGTAAATAAAAAACATATGAATCAATATATTAATTTTATTTAAATTATCAAATTGGGAATTTTATTTGGAAACCGGACGTTCACAAATGATGTTTTTTTAGACTTAAGTCTGTATTTTACGTAGGCATAGGGAAAAAAGGTATGATGAACCAAAGTTAAATCAGCATGCTTGACTTAACACAATGATAAATATGAAGGATTCAATAAAAATGAGTTTTGTACCACAAATCAAAATTCCAGCAACGTATATGCGTGGAGGGACTAGTAAGGGCGTATTCTTTAAATTAGATGATCTCCCAGAAGCCGCGCAACAGGCTGGACGCGTTCGAGATCAGTTATTGCTCCGTGTAATTGGTAGCCCCGATCCTTATGCAAAACAGATTGACGGCATGGGTGGTGCAACATCGAGTACCAGTAAAACGGTGATTTTAGCGAAGAGCCAACAGCCAGAACATGATGTCGACTATTTATTTGGTCAAGTGTCGATTGACCAGCCTTTTGTCGACTGGAGTGGAAACTGTGGTAATTTAACCGCTGCTGTCGGTTCATTTGCGATTTCAAATGGTTTGGTCGATGCCACACGTATTCCTGAAAATGGCATTTGTACAGTCCGTATTTGGCAAGTAAATATTCAAAAAACTATTATTGCACATGTACCTATTACGCAGGGGCAAGTTCAAGAAACAGGTGATTTTGAACTTGATGGTGTGACGTTCCCAGCTGCAGAAGTGCAAATTGAATTTTTAGATCCAGCCGATGATGGTGAAGATGGTGGTGCCATGTTCCCAACAGGGAATTTGGTCGACACTTTAGAAGTTCCTGAGGTTGGTCGCTTTCAAGCTACGTTTATCAATGCAGGCATTCCGACCATTTTCTTAAATGCAGAAGACATTGGCTACACGGGGAGTGAATTACAAGACGCAATTAATGGCGATGCCAAAGCTTTAGCACGTTTTGAAACCATTCGTGCCTATGGTGCAAAACAGATGGGGCTGATTCAAGACATTTCTGAAGCTGCCAGTCGTCAACACACGCCTAAAATTGCTTTTGTTTCTAAGCCAAAACAATATGTCTCGTCGAGCGGTAAAACTATTACAGAGCAAGACACCGATTTATTGGTTCGTGCACTTTCTATGGGTAAATTACACCATGCGATGATGGGGACAGCAGCTGTTGCCATTGGTACCGCAGCAGCGATACCAGAAACCTTGGTCAATTTGGCCGCGGGTGGTGGAGCACGTGAAGCCGTTCGTTTTGGTCATCCTTCAGGGACCTTACGTGTGGGAGCGCAAGCGATACAAGAAAAGGGTCAGTGGGTAGTAAAAAAAGCTGTCATGAGCCGTAGTGCACGCGTGTTGATGGAAGGTTGGGTGCGTATTCCAGCGGAAAGCTTGGATTAACGCTATGTAAAAAGCCTCTTTCTGTAGAGGCTTTTTTATGTCAACTCTAGGTCTGTGATAAGAAGGCTAAAAATAACCAAGAGCATGAGAAGTGAATTTTAGAGCCTGATTGCTTGTGTAATGGCTGCTTGAAATAGTAGAAAAGTCATTCTTATCATCTCGTCTGCAAAAATTAATAGAATACTGTGCCTTGTTTGTACTTTCGGCATAGAGAAAGCGGGCAGAAAGCAGTATCATGCCAACAGATCACTTCAAATGATCGACTCAGTCAAACTGAGCACCAGATTAATTTATCCTATTGTTATTCGAGGCGAATGTGTCAGCACTAACCGACGTATCAGCAAATGCACTCCAACAGGCTCAACAACGTATTCACGATGATTTATTGACGGCACTTGATGCTTTTTCAATTCCGGAACCGTTAAAGAGTGCTGTGCATCATGCGGTCATGTTAGGTGGAAAACGTGTACGTCCTGCGCTGTGCTATGCCACGGCACATTTAAATCCAAACAATAATGCAGCTGCCGTGCGCCGCGCCGCTGTAGCTGTGGAACTGATTCATTGTTATTCCTTGGCACATGATGATTTGCCGTGTATGGACAATGATCTTTTGCGTCGTGGTCAGCCGACCTGTCACGTGGCTTATGGTGAAGATACAGCGTTGCTTGCGGGCGATATCTTGCAGTCCATGGCATTTGAAATTTTAGGTAGTCGACTGTTTGATGCTGGCCCAGTGGTTGATCAGGGTATTGTACTGAAGCAGATGCAAATTTTAGCGACAGCGAGCTCTAAAATGGTGTGTGGCCAAGTCCTTGACCTACAAGCCGAAGGTAAACGGGTCGATCAGACTGCACTTGAAAATATCCATCGGAATAAAACGGGTGCATTAATCTCTGCTGCGGTGATGATGGCCGCGGTGACTGTATTTGACGGTTGCGATCAAGCGATTCCTAAGTTACGCGAATATGCGCAGGCAATTGGTTTGGCTTTTCAGGTGCAAGACGATATTTTAGATATCATTTCAAATACAGATGTACTGGGTAAAACCGCAGGGAAGGATGAGCAAGTCGAAAAATCGACTTATCCAGCCTTGATGGGACTTGAGGCTGCACAAGACTATGCCAAGACTTTGCATAATCAAGCCTTTGCTGCTTTGGCTTATTTCCCAACGGATGCGGCAGCAGAACTTAATCAGATTTCACAGTTTTTATTGGCTCGCCAAAGCTAAGTTTCAGTGTTTAGATTAAAAAAAGAGGACATAGCGTGTCCACTTTTTTAATGCTTGTTCCTTAGAGGCTTGAGTTTTTTCACAACCCCAATAAAAAAGACAGCTCGAAAGCTGTCCTCATTTAATCAAACCAAGCATCAGTTAGATGTCTTTACGTCCCATAACACCGCGGATGGTACTTAAAATATCGGCTGGTAACACCACTGTTTTAGCGTTGTTCGATTTAGACATATCTTGCATCGCTTTGACATATTGTTCACCCAACAAGTAAGCCACAGGAATTTCCTTATCGCCCACAGCAGAAGTGACCATTTCAATAGCACGCTGAGAAGACTCTGCTAAGACGACTTGCGCTTCTGCGTCACGGCGAGACGCTTCTAAACGGCCATCTGCCTCTAAAATCGCGGCTTGTTTTTCACCATCGGCTTTGGTCACGGTCGCACGACGTTGACGCTCAGCTGCCGCTTGCGCTTCCATTGCTGCTTGCATGGTTGAAGAGGGTTGAATATCCTGAATTTCAACGGTTTTTAGGGTAATCCCCCAGTCTGAAATATCATCCGAAATGGCTGCTTTAAGTTTGGCTTTAATGTGATCACGAGATGATAGCGCATCATCAAGATCCATTTCACCGACGATTGAACGCAGTGAGGTTTGCACTAGGTTTTGAATGGCCCATGTATAGTTTTCAATCCCATAGACAGCATTTACAGGCGTGGTGATGTTGATGTAAGCCACTGCATTCATAAGCAAAACGGCATTATCGCGGGTAATCACTTCTTGAGAGGGAATGTCTAATACAATGTCTTTGGTCGTCACTTTATAAGCCACTTCATCGACATAAGGAATCACAAAGTTGAGACCCGGACTCAACGTGGTATGGTATTTACCTAGACGTTGTACGATCCATTTATAACCTTGTGGAACAATACGGACACCTTTAAAAATGGTGACAGCGGCAAAAGCCAAAATTGCTAAAACGACAATAAATCCACCAGACATATGCTTAACTCACTTTTATCTATTTTCGTTGGTTGAGAGATGTGCTTTGACCATTAAATCATTGCCCAGTATTTCAACGACACGCACTCGGTCGCCGACGTGGACTTTATCTAAAGTACGACAGTTCCATTCATCTGAACCGAGTACTGGAATGGGGAAACGAACGCGAATGTGTTCACTTTCAGGACTCGCTTGAATCACCATGCCAATTTGACCGATGGTTGCTTCGCGAGACAGTCCTGCTTTGGTTTTGTCAGTCGAAAGCGGTTTAATAAATTTAAACCAAAGTAAAGTGCATAAAATCGACAAAATAATCCACGTCACAAACTGCGTGGTAACACCCATCATGGGGAACATCCAGTACAAAATACCGACCATAATGGCCGCAATACCGAACCACAATGCGGCAAAAGCAGGCAGAATCAGCTCTGATAACATTAACAGAACGCCCAATACAAACCAGTGCCAAGGTTCAAAAGCAAATTCCATACATCTACTCATATATTCGTTATAGGGATATAGATGCAGAAGCATCTATATCAATTTAGCAGATGAATAAGTCTTTGAATATTAAAAATCAAATTTTTTAGAATTTGGCTTTGGGCGCAGGTTTAAAAGCAGCTGGGGTCTTTTTAAAATCGACAATGGCTTTTTCGATCGATTTAATTTTGAGCTGCGCGGCTTTTTCACCTTCTAAAATAGATTGATTGCTGGCTTTTAAGTCCAAAGTGCCTAAGTGTCCGACTTTGGGTTGAATCACCACAGTCGCTTGGCTCAATTCTTCATTGATGCTTTGCTGCCCCATAATATTAATGGTCTGGTCGAGCAAGCCCCACATATTGAGGGGCTTGTTGCCGACAGGACGAGCTGAAATATCAATCGCGATCACAATATCCGCGCCCATGTCCTTGGCTGTTTTGACTGGAATTGGGCTGACCAGACCGCCATCAACATATTTGGTTCCACCAATCACCGCAGGGACAAAAACGTTCGGAATACTGCATGAAGCACGTACTGCTTGGCCCGCATTGCCTTTGATAAAATCGGCTTTACGTCCAGTGTCAAGACGGGTCGCCACCGCAGCAAAACGGATAGGGAACTGTTGAATCGGTTTGTTGCCGACATGTTTGTTGACATAGTCTTGCAGCTTTTGACCTTGAACAAACCCTTGGGAGTTGAGGGTTAAGTCTCGAATGTCCGATTCTTTTAAGGTCAAGGCAATTTGCTGAAGTTGGAAAGGCGTTTTACCACTGGCGTAGATACTACCCACAAAACTTCCAGCACTGGTTCCCGTAACAATTTTAGGTTTAATACCATGTGACTCTAAAACTTTAAGCACCCCAATGTGTGCAAAACCTTTGGCACCGCCACCGCCGAGTGCAATCGCAATCACAGGTTCACGAGCTTGAATGGGAGTAGTTGTTGGTGTTTTCTTTGATGCAAGATCACATCCTGCCATAGTCAGTGTGAGTACACCAATCAGAGATAAACGAGCAAAATTCATGGTCAAAAATACTAAAACGCAAAACAAATAATGGTGCACATCTCAGCAGATTCGACCTTGATTTACTAGCTATTTTTTAAGCGTTTTTGTAAAGGCTTGGCTAACCATTTTGGGTTCTTGGCTGAAAATTTGCCGATATACAGATCTAAAATATGCTCTAGGTCTTGCTCAAAATGTCCTGTGGGATGAAATACGCCCAAGCAGTGGATGGTTTTTTGCGCATAGTCAAAAGAAAACATCACAATTGGAATCTGTGCACCATACGCAATGCGATAAAAGCCACTACGGATGGATTCCGCTTGCTTACGTGTGCCTTCAGGTGCCATACCGACCCAAATTTTTTCTTTGCTGTGAATAATATCGATAATGTCTTGGGTTAACCCTTGAGCATGGCTACGATTGACTGGAATCACGCCAATCCACTCAAGTAACGGTTTCAATGGGGTATGAAACAAGTTGTTCTTGCCAAAAATGGTGATTTGCAGGCCTAAGCCCAATAGAGCCGTAAAGCCATGCCATGCATCGATATTTGAGGTATGCGGTGAAATAATTGCTACCGCTTTAGGTAGATTGGGAAATTCGCCAACAAAGCGCCAACCTTGCGCTAAAAAGAGCTGCTTAAAAATAGCGCGAGTGAATGCAGATGAGTTACGACTTGGAACTTGATCTGGTAGCTCTGGAAAATATTGGTTCATTGTTATTATACTCAATCGACCAAGATGTATATCATCTCATCATAAGCACTGATTGGCTTGAATTCATTGGCAAAAAAAGTGAACGGATACCGATCTCAGATGAACATTTTGACCAATCCATATATATAGGAACAGCATGCTACAGATTCGCAATGTATATATTTTGCTGTTTTCATTGTATTGGGCGCAGGGCTTACCCGTCGGGTTTATGACCCATGCCTTGCCCGTCATTTTAAGAGTGCAGGGTGTTTCATTGGCACAGATTGGGGGCTTTGGACTGCTGATGTTGCCATGGTCGATCAAAGTGTTTTGGGCACCAGTGTTAGATCGCTTTGGGATCACCCGTTTTGGCCACTATCGGAGTTGGATCATCCCATTGCAGTTTCTTACGGTGCTGGTGCTGATCGGGCTGTCTTTCCTCCCGATTGATGGATTAAATCAACCTATTTATTTATGGGCTTTCTTTGTGGGTCTCCTGAGTATGAATTTGCTCGGGGCAACGCAAGATATAGCAACCGATGGATTGGCGGTCAATATTTTAAAAGGGGAGCAACAGCACTGGGGCAATACCTTTCAGGTGATTGGATCGCGTCTGGGTTTTATTGTCGGTGGTGGTGCAATCTTGTGGGCATTAGATTGGCTGAGTTGGCAGAGCACTTTTTTGATGCTAGCGGCAATCGTCTTTATAAACACGCTGCCGATTTTAATTTATCCAGAGCCAAAGCATCGAGCTGTTTCAGAAGCTCAGACCCCATCTTTTAAATTCCAACAGATCAAAAACTATTTGGCTTATTTTGTCCAGAGTCCCGGACTCACAGCATGGTTAGCAGTGCTATTGAGCTTTAAAATAGCGGATGGTTTAGCAGGGCCACTTTTGAAACCTTTAATGGTCGATTTGGGGCTGAGTTTTTCTCAGATAGGCCTCTATGTCACCATGCTAGGTGCATGTGCCGCCTTAATAGGTGCAGGACTTGCGGGCTATAGTTTGAAGTTGATTCGCCGTGACACGGCTTTAGTACTGTATTCGGTGCTTAAAATATTCAGTCTGGCGGCTTATACATGGTTAGCCTTTCAATATGAAAACCAGCACAGTATTCAGCCGTGGCTGATTTATCTAATCAATGCCTTTGAAGATATGACCTCATCGATGCTGTTGGTGGTTATGCTCACCCTAGTAATGCAGTACAGTCGCAAACATATGGCAGGTACGGACTTTACTTTTCAAGTGGCGCTGATGGCCACCGTCAGTGGTAGTTTGTATAGTGTGAGCGGTCTATTGGGAGATTGGCTCGGCTATTTTAATTATCTGTGTATGATTGTGGTCATTGCGATGTTGAGTCTGTGGTTTATTTTTAAATGGCGTGGCATTGCAACGCATTCAGATTTTTCATAATGCTTTCATAAACAAATCATAAAAAATGCTAAATAGTGATGTAAATTATTAAAAAATATAACTAAATATTTTTTTAATCGTTCTGTCATATATGTCTGAACGGTAATATTTGTAACAAATTTACCGTAGGATATTTTGATAATGAAAACACAAATTGCAGTCGCAATCGCTTTAAGCCTAGTGGCAGGGGTAACATTCGCAGCACCTACTTTTTATGGTGAAATTGATGTCACGGCCGATTATTTACCTGAAGATAATGCCTCTCCAAATAAAGACCGTGATGTCGTTGAATTGAACTCTAATAACTCCTTTTTAGGCTTAAAAGGCGAAGAAAAACTCACAGATCGTTTAAATGCATTATATCAAGCGGAATTTACCTTTTATGTAGACAATGGGGGTAGCACAGATACTTTTGTTCCACGTAATTTACTTGTTGGCTTACAAGACCAAAAATTAGGGACATTGAAAGTCGGCAAAATTGATACTCCCGTTAAACAACTGTCTTCAGTGGTAGATACCTTTAATAACTATGTGGCCAACAAAGCTGATGTGGCAGGGATTTTCACTGGTGAAAACCGTATAGATAATGTTGTGGTCTATGAAACGCCAGCTTGGGGGCTTGGCACAGGAAAACTGAAAGCTACTGCACTGTTAGCCACTGGTGAAGCAGGGGGGATTGAAAAATCCAAAGGCGGAGCAAAAGTTGCAGGACGTGGTCTGGGCGATGCATGGTCAGCGTCAGTGGTTTATGACAGTAAAAAGTTTGTTGCCGGGATTGGTTATGATAAGGCCATTCCATCAACCTTTGCAGGACGTGGTATTTTGAATGCATCAGCGCCTGAGGTGACAGGCGGGGTGGCAGGCAGTGCTTTTGCAGCAGCAGACACCTTACGTGCCATTGGTCGAGTAAATCTCAATAATGGTTTGGCGCTGAAAGCCTTATATCAAACTTCTGAAGTGGCGGATGTACAAGGCAATGATGCTACCGCGGCTGCCATAGACGACGCACAAGGCTGGTTGGTTGGGGCTGAATATAACTTACCGACTGCCAAAGCTTGGACAGTGAAAGCGCAGTACAGTCAAAACTCAACCAGCTTTAAAACATCTAAAGATGACTTTGATGCGCAGCAGTTTATTGCAGGTGCTGACTATGCCTTTACTAAGCAAGTTAAAGCTTATGGTTACGCAGGGATTTTGACGCTTGAACAAGCATCATTTGAAACCAAACAACCTGTAGTAGGCACAGGGATTGAATACAAATTTTAATGTTTAAGTGATAGAAAAGGGCAAAGTCTCTAAAGATTAATGCGAATCAGTTAAGGAGTTTTATAGAAACTCCTTAACTTTTTGTCATTTATTATGGAATCTTCGTATTTTAAAATTCAATATTTGGAGCTGGTCCGTTCTTTGGTTGAGCCAAAAGAACCAAAAACATTTGTCATCCGCAAAACCTTTTGCTTTTCTGCATTTAAATGATCATTTTGCAAAAACATTCCTTTTAAATGGACATACAGGTTGCGGATGACGCTTCCGCCTATCAAATAATATTGGGCGGCTCAAAAAGGGCATCTGATTGCTTAACTGATCGGTATGACTTTATATATTCGGCCACAGCACCTTTTTTATTTAAGCGAGTTTTAAGTTTAGGAAACTACATTGGGGCATCCGCTCAGCAAGACATGATTTAAAATGTTCAATTTGCAGTCTATTTTTAAAGAAGTTTCACTTTCGCGCTTTAACATCTATTTGGCGCTGTGGTTAGCCGTGGTTTTAAACGTGATGTTCTACAAGCAAGTTCAGTTGCTTACGCCGTATCACGGTTTCAAAGCGTATGCTTTTATCGGTGCTACCATTTTGGTGGTGTTGGCTTTTTATCATTTGGTTTTTCAGCTGCTACAGTGGCGGCCGATGGCTAAAGGGTTGGCTGCGTTATTGATCATCATTGGTGGAATGAGTGCGTATTTTGTCAACAGTTTAGGCGTTTCGATCACACCAGATCAGATCCAAAACATGATGCAAACCGATGGAAATGAAGTGCGCGACTTGTTGTCATGGCGTCTTGTGCTGTGGATTGGGGCGATGGTGGTACTACCTTTAGTGGTTTTATTTAAGGTCAAAATCCGCCGTGATCCTTTTAAAACCGTGTTATTGCACAAGCTGTTCGGTAGTGCAGTTTCTATTTTACTGATTGCAGGCATGTTGTTTATTTTCTTTGTTGATTATGCCGCGATTTTCCGTGAGCATCGTGATCTCAAAGGGATGATTTCACCGCAAAATGCGATCAGTTCAACCCTGTCGTATTATAAAAAGAATCGACCACAGCAGCATTTACCGTTGGTGACTTATGGTGAAGATGCTCATTTGGTGAAGCAAGTCGGACAGCAAAACTTGCCGAAATTGATGGTTTTGGTGGTCGGTGAAACGGCACGTGCAGAAAGTTTTTCTTTAAATGGCTATGCGAAAAAGACCAATCCTGAGCTGGAAAAACTCAATGTCATCAACTTTAATCAAGTCAGTTCTTGCGGGACAGCCACTGCGGTTTCTGTGCCTTGTATGTTTTCAGGCATGCCACGTGAAAACTACGATGCACAGTTAGCGCACCACCGTGAAGGTTTATTAGATCTTGCACAGCGTGCTGGTTACAAAGTGACATGGATTGACAATAACTCTGGCTGTAAAGGCGTTTGTGATCGGGTTGAGCAGTATAAAATTCCAGAACCGATACAGAAAAAATGGTGTTCAGCCGATGGCGAATGTACCGATGAAATTTTGGTGGATAGCTTAAAAGCGTATATGGCTGGTATTGCGGCTGATGATAAAACGCCACGTTTAATTGTATTACACCAAATGGGCAGTCATGGACCAGCTTACTATAAGCGTTCAACGCCTAAGTTTCAGCCTTTCCAACCGATGTGTGAAACTAACGCCATTCAAGCCTGCACACCTGAACAGCTGAAAAATAGTTATGACAACTCCATTGTTTATACCGACCATGTGTTGAGTCAACTGATTGGTGTATTAAAGCAAAACTCAAACTTTGAAACTGGTTTTTGGTATTTATCTGACCATGGTGAGTCGACTGGTGAACACGGGCTGTATTTACATGGTTCGCCTTATGCGATTGCACCGAGCCAACAGACCCACGTGCCGATGCTGATGTGGTTTTCAGAAACATGGCAAAAGCAGAATCCGCAACAAATCGCTTGCTTAGGACAACAAAAAAGCCAAGAATTAAGCCAAGATCATTTGTTCCCAAGCTTATTGAGTTTACTTGGGGTAAAAAGTATGGTGATTGATTCAAAAAATAATATGTTAGAACACTGCACTGCGACCAAAGCGAGCGCTTAGACCATGTCAAAAATATTGATTATTGAAGATGATTTTATGATTGCTGAGTCCACACAAACGCTGCTGCGTTATCAGCAGTTTGATGTGGTGTGGGTCAACAATGGTTTTGATGGTTTAAAGCAATTGCAACAATATCCATTTGATGTGGTGTTGTTGGATTTGGGACTACCGATGATGGATGGGATGCAGGTTCTAAAAAATATACGCTCGCTTTATCCGACTTTGCCTGTGCTGATTATTTCAGCGAGAGATCAGTTACAAAACCGAGTCGATGGTTTAAACCAAGGCGCGGATGATTACTTAATTAAGCCTTATGAGTTTGATGAGTTACTGGCACGTATTCATGCACTATTACGTCGTAGTGGCGCGTTAAAACAGCAAAAGCAAAGCCAGACTTTGAGTTATGCAGGTCTAGAGTTAGATGAAGATTTGCACTTAGCCAAGTACAAAGGGCAGACCATTGATTTATCGAACCGAGAATGGGCTATTTTAATTCCTCTGGTCAGTCATCCCAATAAAATTTTTTCCAAAACCAATTTGGAAGAAAAGCTCTATGACCTTGACTCGGAAATTAACAGCAATACCATTGAAGTTTATATTCACCATTTGCGTGCCAAACTTGGCAAAGACTTTATCCGTACCATTCGAGGTTTAGGCTATCGTTTGGGGCAGGTTGAAGCATAAAATGGCGAAGCCGACTCCTGTTTCCTTAAAGCGTCAACTAATTACCTATACCTCTTTATTTAGTATTGTGATGGGCTGTTTGTTGGTGATTGCAGCGTATCGCATTGCCCTTGAAGAGACCAATGAGATCCTTGATGCGCAAATGCGTAATTTGGCTGAGCGTGTTGCAGCGCATGATCCCGCTCCAATTAAGAGTGAGTTTGAAGCGGACAGACACTATCACGAAGAAGATTTATTTGTAGATGTCTGGTCGTATGGACTGCCTGAACAACGGCAACATGAGTTTGATTTATTAATACAACCCGTTAAGAAAGCTGGATTTTATACCCATCACACGGCACAGGGGCTATGGAATACCTATGTGCTGCCAACAGAAAAGTACCAGATTCAAGTCAGTCAGCAGCGCAGTGTAAGACAAAAGCTGGCTTTAGAGCTGGCGGCCAATATGTTGATTCCATATTTACTGTTTATGCCTTTGGCTTTATGGGGGCTGAGTTGGATTATTGGACGTAGTCTAAAACCCTTAGATGAGTTTAAAGCGGAACTTGCACAGCGTGAACCATATGAACTGAGTGAGATTCAGCCAGACGGTTATCCACTGGAAATTCTTCCGACCATTAATGAAATGAATCGTTTATTTGAACGCATTTCGCTGTCGCAAAAAGAACAAAAGCAATTTATTGCCGACGCAGCGCATGAGCTCAGAACCCCTATTACAGCACTGAATTTGCAAATGAAAATTTTGCTGCATGAGTTTCCAGAACACCAAGCCTTAAAAAACCTAAGTTTAGGCTTAATTCGGACTCAACATTTGGTGTCACAACTGCTCAATTTGGCGAAACAGGATGCTTCCTTACCAAGTTTAGAACCGACACAAAGGCTAGGGCTAAGTGATGTGGCGGTTGAATGTATGGAGCAACTGATGGAGCTGGCGCTAGCCAAAAGCATCGATTTAGGCTTGGAACAGCATGAAGCACTTTGGCTAGAAACTCAAAGTTCAGCCTTACATTCTATTGTCTATAATCTCTTGGATAATGCGATTAAATATACGCCTGAACAGGGTGTGATTAATGTCTCTATTTATCAGCAAGATCAGCAAGCCATTGTTCAAATTGAAGACAGTGGACCGGGCATTGAGCCAGAACTTTATGATCATATTTTAAAGCGTTTCTATCGCGTACATCACCATCTGGAAGTCGGCAGTGGATTGGGCTTGTCCATTGTCGATAAAGCCGCAGAAAAAATTGGCGCCAAACTGCACTTTGGACAAAGTGCAGGATTGGGCGGCTTACAAGTTCAAGTGATCTTTAAGCTGTAGTTTCGGCTTGAGTTGGGCTGGACAGTGTAAACTGTTTATAACACAGCGCATATGCCAGTACATTGACCAGCCAAATCACCCATGCCGTCCATAAATTGTGACTAAGGAAATGCGCCCCCCGCATCATTTGCGCCCAACCCATGACAAAGCCTAAAATCAGGGCAGCAAGCAAATAAAACCACGCGCGTTTGGGTTCATTTAGACGGTATACGAAATATCCCACAAAGAGCGCAAAACCTGTCGCGGCATGTCCACCAGGGAAACAATGTCCTGCGCTGGCAGATAAGTCCCAAAAGAAATCATGTGTCGTGGCTAGAGTCATGTCCCATGGACAGGCATGTGCGGATTGTGATTTTAAAATCCCAATGAGGCTGGTACTGATGAGGACTAAGCCAATGAAATAGCCATTTTGCCAACGCTGGGGTTTGAACGCAGCCCATTTATACGAAGCGAGCCATTTCAGCAAATAAATTACATACACCGCGATGATGATGTCTTTAACATAACGGTGATTCAGTTCTGCTAAGGCCCAGTCGCGCTTTAGTGGAAAATGACCAGTTTGATCCATAAAGGGGTGAATCAGTTGTAAGTCGATGGTGCCCGCCACAGGGAAGAGCAGCCACAATACGGCAAAACCCAGCGTCAAAATAAAAAACTGAAGGATGAAAAAACGTTGCTGATCCGACACAAGTGAGGCCATGTTCTGAAAATAAGCGCTATTCCAACAGCGTCAGCTTAAACGAGGCTTAACATAAACGCTGTTTCATCTGCTTTAGCATGATCTGTACTTTGGTTATCGCTTTAAGGCGAATACAAAGTGTCGGTTCAGTGTTACATTTGCTCTCAAACACATGAGGTTTAAACATGTCGATACGTGCTGTTCTATTTGATTTGGATAATACCTTGACGCATCGTGGGCGAAGTGTTGCGACCTTTAGTCAAGATCTTGCCGATACTTATCAAAGCCAACTTAACTGCGTTGATGTGGAGCAGATTGAGTCGATTGTGAATCGGATCGACAATGGTGGCTATCCCTTAAAAGAGTATTTAACCCATCCCAGTATCGGTGCTTCAGTGGCTTACGCTTTGCTACAGGAGTTAAACTGGCAGGCGCCTCCACATTTAGAAGAGTTAAGCAATTTTTGGTTTGCACAGTTTGGTCATAGTGCTGTGGCGATGCCTGAGGCTGAACAAACGCTGACCCGTCTAAAGCAAGCAGGATATAAACTCGCCATTATTTCAAATGGCGGTCATGCCACACGGCTGTCTATATTAAATGGCTTGGGCTTTCAGCATTATTTTGATGTGATTAATAGCTCTGGATTGTTTGGTCAAGCCAAACCCCAAGCTGATATTTTTATTGACACCGCACAGCAATTGGCTGTTGAGGTGGAGCAGTGCTTATTTATCGGTGATCATCCTATTAATGATGTACAAGGTGCGCAGCAGGCAGGAATGCAAGCGCTGTGGCTATCAGGCTTTCATGTTCCTTCAGTACAGATGACTGCACCGAGTATCACGGCATTGTCCGAGATTTTTGATTATTTAGAAAGCTAAAAGCCCCTTATAATTTTGAATACGAATAAAAAAGCGGCCCATGTGAGCCGCATTAAAATGGAAATGTGTTTAGAACATACTGTCATCTGAGTTGGCAGAGATTTTATGAATGGATAAATCTGCACCGCGGAATTCATCTTCTTGACTTAAACGGATGCCCATCGTGGCTTTTAAAGCGCCATAGACCACCAATCCACCAATAACAGCTATACCTATTGCTAAGAGCGTACCAATCAGCTGTGACATCATCGCAACACCGCCTAAACCACCAAGCCATTTTTGACCAAAGATCCCGACTGCAAGTCCCCCAAAGGCACCACATACGCCGTGCAAAGGCCATACACCGAGTACATCATCGACTTTCAGCTTGTTTTGGGTGTAGGTGAAAAGTTTGACAAAAATCAGTCCAGCAATGGCGCCAATCACCAATGCCCCAATCGGATGTACGACATCCGAACCTGCGCAAATTGCAACGAGACCCGCTAAAGGCCCATTGTGTAAGAAGCCCGGGTCATTTTTTCCTGCGAAGTTGGCTGCCAAGGTTCCGCCAACCATGGACATAAGTGAGTTAATCGCGACCAGTCCTGAAATTGCATCTAAACGCTGTGCACTCATCACGTTAAAGCCAAACCAACCCACGATCAAAATCCATGAACCTAAAGCCAAGAAAGGAATAGACGAAGGAGGATGCGCACTGACACGACCATCTTTCTTGTAGCGACCATCACGTGCACCGAGTAAAACCACCGCAGCCAAAGCTATCCAGCCTCCCATAGCATGTACAACCACGGAACCTGCGAAGTCATGGAAACTTGCGCCGAAAGTGTCTTGTAGCCATTGCTGTAAACCAAAGTTGCCATTCCACGCGATCCCTTCAAAAAAAGGATAAACCAAGGCCACCAATAACACGGTTGCAATCGCTTGTGAGCGCATTTTAGCACGCTCGGCAATACCGCCAGAAATAATCGCTGGAATTGCGGCTGCAAAAGTGAGCAGGAAGAAACAGCGCATCAGGTTATAACCATGATCGGCTGCTAAGGTATCCCCAATATGGAAAAAATGGTGTCCATAGGAAATATAGTAACCTACAAAGAAGTAGGCGATTGCAGAAAGTGAAAAGTCCGTTAAAATTTTGCTTAAAGCATTGACTTGGTTTTTATGACGAACTGTCCCTAGTTCTAAAAAAGCAAAGCCTGCATGCATGGCAAGGACTAAAACCGCACCAAGAAGAAGAAAAAGTAAGTCAATATTTTGCATGTTTGGGTTCCATTTGAGTGCAAAATTTTGCAAAAAGAAACCCAGTATACTGATGCTTGTAATTTCGTGAAGATTTCAGCAAAAAGGAAATATTGATTAAGTTTTGCTTAAAAATAATAAGACTCGATATAAAGCAAAACTATGCACCATGATGGTGTTTGTGCATTGCAGTGGTGCATGGGTTAAAATATAAGTTAATATTAAGTTTATGAATATATTATGTTTATCTAAGTTTCTTTATTTTAAATATACAGGTGTATAGTTTATCTTTTGAGTGAAACCCAAAAAGTAGCAACACAAAAAAATGATAAAAAAATTCGGTTAGCAGCTATTGTGAGCCGAGTCTCCGTTGCTTTGTTCTCTTTTGGAACGCACATACCATGAAATGTGCGTGCTGATTGTGCATCAGTGAAAGATTTTAAACATGATTGTATTTTCTCATTCTTATTTTAATCTATTGAAGATAAAACATGAATAATCACATAACTATATGTAATTAATTGTAATTAATTGTAATT
>NZ_JBICLH010000011.1:0-1899 GCF_043105125.1 Acinetobacter sp. TYF_19 | reverse complement strand
TGGTGGATGGTATAGAGCTATATGAAACCGAAGCAGCACTAGCCACAAAATCAGGTACAGCCGTATGGGCGCGCTTATATAATGGCGATGATGAAGCATATGCAGATTTTGGTATAGGAACTGCTGGTACTGACATTATGCTGAATAGTGTCAATATTGCACTTGGCTCAAGTCAAAAGATTGATAGCATTATCTTAAAACCATATTGATTTAGAGGTGGTTAATGTCTTACACACCACCTGACGCACATGACGTCATACTTAATTTTGAACAGCCTTCTACAGCAATAGACAGCCACAATTTGGCTTTAAATTTTAACGATTCCTTAGATCAGTTAAATTTTCTAAATGCTGAAATTGATACTCGTATTCAAGTACAACTGAGGGGCTCGAATACAGAGTTAGAAGTAAATAGTGGTACATTGCACAGTACTATTAACACTTCGATTAATGCGGATATTACTGGAACCAATCAGGACAATGTAGATAATCACGGCACAATCTTGGCAACAATTAATCCCTCTATTCAGTCTGATATTTTGGGTTTGAATGATATCAATCACATAGTGGGGGTATCTCTTGTCTCAAGGCTGAAATATCGGAAAGCCTTCACAAGATTAGGCCATGTAGAAATACCATGGACCAAGCCTATTTTAAGGGTGTCAAATGACACCTTTTTTTACGACCGTAGTTTAGTCATTAATCATGCTACAGAGCTGGGTTTTGAGCGTGGACTAACTTTATCTGAATCTATCTATAGTGCTTTTGACCAGGGCTTAAAGCTCAGTCGTAACCAAGGGGGGCGCTGGCAAGAAAATCTAAAGATTCGAATTGCGCGTGATTTGTATTTTGAGGAATCAATTAAGCGTCGATTGAACCGTGAATTGTCGCATCAGGAGATGATCCGTAAACGCCGCAATATCTCGTTTTCACATCAAGTCGCGCATGTCTTTGAAAAGCGCTTCAGCTTTGATTGGGACAAAGGCTTAGAGCTGGTCACACAAGATGTAATCTCTTGGGATAAAGCCAAATCTATCCACTATCGCAAGCATCCGATTGAACCGTGGCCAGAGCCTGAAATTCCTCAGTATGAAGGTACAGGCGATCTTAATTTCGTATGCCTATGTCATGAAGTGGATTCGCATGATGTTGTTCTCAACTTCGGTGCTGATGATTGCATACCCGGCATACCGAATCGTAATTGGTGGTACATATTGAATAGTTTATCTGTGACGCGCCTAGACAATGGCGAGGAAATAAATGTACTGGATGGAAACTACAGTACAGATCGCAGTTGTTGGTGTTGGTCATATAGTTTGACTGTACCTGCATCCGAGATTGGCAAACTGGAACCGATCAATGGTCAACCTGTGATTTTAAGAATTATAGTGAATGGTACCGAGCATCAAATGTTGCTTGAGAACCGCAGACGTTCTCGTAAATTTACCCAAGATACTTATACATTGATTGGTCGCAGTCAAACGGCATTACTGGCAGCACCGACTGCGCCATTACGCTCATTCTTACAAGAGAACGATCGAACCTCAGTCCAGTTGTGTCAGGCGGAGCTGGATCGCGTTTTTAGCGATACAGTACTCAATTGGCAGTTGATCGATGCACTGGGCTGGATCGTTGAGCGTGAATGTTTGAGCTATTCCAATTTAGCGCCGATTGATGCTATCAAGATGGTGGTTGAAAGCGGCGGTGGGTTTATCTATAGCGAAAAGGGCAGCAATACGCTGACCATTAAACCGCTTTATAAAAAGACTTTTTGGGATGTATTGTCGATCGCTGAATATGATCGCTTATTGCCTGAGTCTGCGGTAGTGAATCAGTCGACTGATTATCAGATCTATCCAGATTACAACGGCATCACGCTGACCAATGATCGAAAGGCATT
>NZ_JBICLH010000010.1:0-2706 GCF_043105125.1 Acinetobacter sp. TYF_19 | reverse complement strand
ACCTATGTTGATAAACTCGGCTCACTTTATCGCAATCCGTCGGTGACCACGGGTGTGGGGACTGTTTCGGGTCAAATTCATTATGGTAATGGTGCTATAGAGCTATCTGCATGGGATGTGGAAGGTGAAAATAACCCTATGCTTGAAACATTGGTCACTCAGCTTGAAAAGGTTCAGACCAATCAAGTGTCATACCGTGCACCAATGATCCCAATCCGGGCGCAGTCCTTAACTTTGTCCGCCACCAAGGTGGAAGGCGGTGTACTGAATATCACGCCCGATGGTTCGGGTACTATTGATACAGTGGATTGTGATGGTTTCTTTAACTTTGACCAAGGCTATGGCCAGTTTGTTTTTCGTCAAAAGGTTGAAGTGACCAGTACCAACCGTGCTGAAATTATGGCGCAGGATTGGTATGTGGCTGAGCTGGAATATACCAAGGATGGTAAGCAGTGGATTCACAAGCCCATCATGGTACTGCCTGAAACCATCAAATATAGCGCAGTGGGTTATAGCTATATCCCGATTGATGCTGAACTTCTGGGTCTATCTGCGGTACGTTTACCGATTGATGGCCGTGTTCCAATTTTCCGATCGGGTGAGATTGGGATTGTCAGCGCGAGTAAGTCGCAGGAATTCCCCGACTATGTGGCAGGGCAAACTTATCCATTGAATGATGTGAGGATCTCCTGGTGTGAACTTGAGGATGCCGATGGTATTAAAATTCCATTTGATATGTATGTGGTTGATTATGACTACGGCAAAGTGACTTTAAACGGTGATTTTGCCTTAGGTAATTTAACTGGACCACTGACTGCAAAGTATCGCTATCAAGATATGGGTTTGGTGCGTGATGTTAAAATCAATGGGCAAATTACCTTCACTAAACCACTGACGCACAACTATGATCCGACCAATACGATTGTGGGCTCAGTGTTGGTGATTGGTGATATGAAAGCCAGATATACACGACTGTTTGTTCAAGGGACATGGAGCAGTGAGTGGAGTGATGAGCCCGTGGGTGAGCCTGTATCAGCTAATTATAACGATACTTTTTACCCCATTGATGTCACAAACAAGGGCAGCATTCAAGAGCGCTGGTCACTGGTATTCACAAGCAACACGACATTTCGAATCATTGGTGAGATTTCAGGTTTTATAGGAACCGGAGAGACAAATTCTCACTGCTCTCCAATCAATCCCACCACGAATGCCCCATATTTCACTATAAAGAAGGAGGGCTGGGGCAGTGGATGGGCAAGTGGTAATGCACTTCGCTTTAACACCATTGCAGCCAATCACCCGATTTGGGTGATTCGTACGGTGAAGCAATCGGAACCTACCGTATTGTCTGATTCGTTTCAAATCATGCTACGTGGTGATATTGACCGCATTATTCAAAGCATAGCTGCTTAATTTTTAATTCAAATATGACCGCCTCGGCGGTCTTTTTTATGGGTAAAAGGCCATGGTAACAAATAAGACAGTGAAGTTTTTTACATCAGACAACAGTAATGCACCTCAATTGCAAAATGCTTCAGGCTCATTGATCACTTTGCTTGATGCTTGCTTAGTGACAGGTATTCAGGTGGGGGTTATTAACTCACTCTCTAGTACTGGACTTGAAGCAACTGCTGTATTTGGATTACCTCATAACCTTAAAAAATATCAGGTCGTCAGAGTGAGTGGTGCAACACAGGCTGAATACAGTGGCGACTTTAAAATTAAGCAAGTGGTCAATGCAACGACCATTAAGTTTGAATTGAATAGTGTGGCGAGTGTTGCGAATGCCTCGGGCACGATTAATTGCATGCTTGCACCATTAAATTGGGATAAGCCTTTCTCGAGTTCAACAGCATTAGGAGGAGGGCGTGCTGCATATCGTTCAAAAGATGAAACTTTGCCAAATCGTCCCTTTCTACGTGTGGTTGATGAGCGTATCTCAAGCTACGGCATTAACTACGCCAAATATGCAAAAGTAGGTATCGTTGAGGAGATGACCGGTATTGATGTGATGCAGGGTGTACAAGCCCCTTATATTGCATCAGCCACAACACGAAACTGGAATCCAACAGGAAGTGGGGTCAATATAAAGAATGGTTGGGCTAAGTGGTATTACTACACACTGGGAGAATATAACGTCGACTCAACGAGCTTAGTTGATTACGAGACAGAAAATAGATCTTGGATGGTGATTGGTACGGAGTCGGCATTTTATATTCTCAATGGTGTTGATAATCAAAAAAATATTTCTGATGAAGAAAAGGAGTTAGCATTTTGTTATGGGTTTGGTGCTTTTAACCCTATAGCAGATGATGATTTATTTACGCATTATTTATTAGCAAGTAATGCTTGGGAGATTGCCCAAGGTGCTCAATATCGAATGGAATCTTATACACGAGATGTGGTGCTTGGGTCTGAAGACTACGCTAACACAACATCAGGTCGTAGTGTTTTTTTGCAGAGAGGTTATAAAAAATCTGCGTACGCTCAAGCAACTTGTCGCAAGGTAACACTAGAACCTGGAACCAATACAGTAAGCGGGGGTTCTACTTCTTACGTAGTAAACTCTGATGTGTTTGGTGGTGTGGTTATTCAAACCCCTTTGGTACTTGAAGTCACAGCATCATCCCAAGCGCATCCACGTGGTTTTTTACCCCTGATTAAGACGATTCCCCATAAAGCCCATTACAACAACGTACAGTT